>NZ_CP100128.1:4816356-5117379 GCF_024207115.1 Chromobacterium sp. IIBBL 290-4 | reverse complement strand
GACCAGCTGGCGATTGGTTTTCTTGTGCTTGAGCGCGTCGGCGAAGAAGTCCCACAGATGCAGGAAGGACAGGAAGTCCGACTTCTCGTCGTTGAAGCGCGCCTGCGCTTCTCTGCCGCATCGCGCGCCTCGAACGGCCGCTCGCGAGGGTCTTGAATGGACAGCGCGGCGGCGATGATCAGCACTTCGCGCGCGCAGTGGTAGTCGCGGCCGGCCAAGAGCAGGCGGCCCACCTTCGGGTCCACCGGAATGCGCGCCAGCTCCTTGCCCACCGGCGTCAGCTCGCCTTGCTCATTCACCGCGCCCAGCTCGGTCAGCACCTGATAGCCGTCGGCGATCAGGCGGCTGGACGGCGCCTCCAGGAAGGGGAATTCATCCACCTTGCCCAGCCGCAGCGCCGCCATGCGCAGGATCACCGCCGCCAGGTTGGAGCGGACGATTTCCGGATCGGTGAAGGCCGGGCGGGCGTTGAAGTCATCCTCGGCGTACAGGCGCACGCAGATGCCGGACTCGACGCGGCCGCAACGGCCGGCGCGCTGGGCGGGCCGCCGCCTGCGAGACCTTCTCCACCTGCAGCTGCTCCACCTTGGCGCGCGGGCTGTAGCGGTTGATGCGGGCGAGGCCGGTGTCGATCACGTATTTGATGCCCGGTACGGTCAAGGATGTTTCCGCCACGTTGGTGGCCAGCACGATGCGGCGGCCCGACGGTTTGAAGATCTTCTGCTGGTCCTCGTTGGACAGCCGCGCGAACAGCGGCAGGATCTCGTAGCCGCGGATGCCGGACTTGCGCAGTTTCTCAGCCGTCTCGCGGATTTCGCGCTCGCCGGGCAGGAAGACCAGCATGTCGCCGGAGCCCTGGCGCGACAATTCGTCGGCGGCGTCGACGATGGCGTCTTCCATCTCCATCTCGCGCTCGTCCTCGTCGCGCTGCTTCAGCGGCCGGTAGCGCACTTCCACCGGGTAGGTGCGGCCGGACACCTCGATTACCGGCGCGCCGTCGAAGTGTTTGGAGAAGCGGTCGGCGTCGATGGTGGCGGAAGTGATGATGATCTTCAGGTCCGGGCGGCGCGGCAGCAGCTGCTTCAGATAGCCGAGCAGGAAGTCGATGTTCAGGCTGCGTTCGTGCGCCTCGTCGATGATGATGGTGTCGTAGGCTTCCAGGTAGCGGTCGGTTTGCGTTTCCGCCAGCATGATGCCGTCGGTCATCAGCTTGATCACCGATTTTTCCGACAGTTGTCGTGAAGCGCACTTTGAAGCCGACGTGTTCGCCAAGCGTCGAGCCCAGTTCCTGCGCGATCCGCGTCGCCACCGAGCGCGCGGCCAGCCGGCGCGGCTGGGTATGGCCGATCAGGCCGAACACGCCGCGGCCCAGCTCCAGGCAGATCTTGGGCAGCTGGGTGGTTTTGCCGGAGCCGGTCTCGCCGCAGATGATCACCACCTGGTTCTTGTCTATCGCGCCCTTGATGTCGGCCAGCTTCTGGTTGACCGGCAGCGCGTCGTCGAAGCTGGGCTTGGGCAGATGGGCGCGGCGCGCGTCGGCGCGGCTGCGCGAGCGTTCCGCCTGGCTGGCGATGTCGGCCAAGAGCTTGTCGGCGGGCTGGTTTTTCTTCAGCCGGTCTGCGGCGTCGGCCAGTTTGCGGCGCAGGATGTGGCGGTCGCGGATCAGGCAGGAGGACAGGGCGGATTTCAGTTCGGCGAGGCGGGCGGCAGGTGTCATCGGCTAAAGAACGGAGGATTGCGTAAACCGCCGATTATAACAGAGCGGGCGGCATGAGGCCGTCCGCTTGGCTGCTCAAACGCCGGCTTCTTCCGCGTCAACCGCCCACTGCGGAAGGGGTCGTCCAGCGTTTGCCAGGCAGCCATGCCGCGCGCCATCTCGGCGTCGCTGAGCAGACAGGCGTCGAAGGCGGCGACCAGCGCCTGCCGGTCCATGGCCATGCCTATCAGCACCAGTTCCTGCTGGCGGTCGCCGAAGGGCTCCTGCCAGCGCGAGCGGATCAGCGCCAGGCTATCCTCGTCGGCCGGCCATTCCTCGCGGTCCAGCGCCGCCCACCACAAGCCGGCGCAGGAATGGCGCGCCACCGCGCCGGCCTGCGACCACAGACCAGCGAACTGCGGCCGGCTGGCCAGCCAGAAATAGCCCTTGGATCGCACCACGCCCGGCCATTCCCGGCCCATCCATTGCCACAGCCTTTGCGGTGGAACGGCCGCCGCGCGCGGTAGACGAAGCTGTCGATGCCGTAGGCTTCGGTTTCCGGCTGGTGTTCGCCGCGCAGCTCCGCCAGCCAGCCCGGCGCTTCGGCGGCGGCTTCGAAGTCGAAGCGGCCGGTGTCGAGCACGCGATCCAGCGGTACGCGGCCGAATTCGCTGCAGACGATCGGCACGCGGGTTCAGCGAGCGCAGGATTGCCTGCAGCTCGGCCAGCTGTTCGGCGTTCGCCAGATCGGTCTTGTTCAGCACGATGACGTCGCAGAATTCCACCTGCTCGATCAGCAGATCCACCACCGTGCGCGTCCTCGTTGCCCAGGCTGGCCTGCCGGTCCCCCAGGCTGTCGCGCGAGGCGTAGTCGCGCAGGAAATTGCAGGCGTCCACCACGGTCACCATGGTGTCCAGCCGCGCCAGATCGTCCAGGCTGCGGCCTTCCTCGTCGGAAGGTGAAGGTTTCGGCCACCGGCAGCGGCTCGGAGATGCCGGTGGATTCGATCAGCAGGTAGTCGAAGCGGCCTTCCGCGGCCAGCCGGCGGATTTCCAGCAACAGGTCCTCGCGCAGTGTGCAGCAGATGCAGCCGTTGCTCATCTCCACCAGCTTTTCCTCGGCGCGCGACAGCTGGGCGCCGCCTTCGCGCACCAGCCGGGCGTCGATATTGACCTCGGACATGTCGTTGACGATCACCGCCACGCGCTTGCCTTCGCGGTTGGCCAGGATGTGGTTCAGCAGCGTGGTCTTGCCGGCGCCTAGAAAGCCGGACAGCACCGTTACCGGCAGCTTGTTCATGTTTGCTCCTTGGGAAGGGGGGAAGGGTTTACCAGATGGCGTCCAGCGCCAGCAGCACGCGGGGCTGGTCCGGCGCCGGCGGCGGGAGCGATGGATGGCGCCGCCGCGCGCGCCCGGCCATTGCGAGCCTTTCAGCAGCAGCACCGAGAACGGCGGCGCGCGGCCGATGGCCGCGGCATCGAGAATCAGGCCCGACTGCTCGTCGGCCAGGCCCTGGGCAGCGGCGCCCAGTTGCGAGCGATCGGCGGCGGCGTCGGGCAGCCATTCGGTGCCGGGGCCCTGGTAGCAGCACAGCAGGCGCAGCCCCACCCGGTCTGCGTGGAAGCGTGGGCACATCGCCTGCCGCAGCACTTCCAGCCGCGCGCCGACGCGCGGACAGCCGGTCAGGGTGGCGTACAGTTCGCAAAGCCAGGCGATGTCGGCTTGCAGCGCCGCGCGGCCGGCAGCTCGGCCAGTGGCAAGTCGTGGGTTTCGCCTGGCGTCAGCACCCGCCGCCAGCCCAGGCCCAGCCGGCCTTCGAGTCCGGCGCGGCTCAGGTAGCCGGCGATGTCGGCGTCGGGCGGCCGGCGGTACAGACACAGTTCGGCCTCGGTTTCGAAGATGGCGGCGAGCACGGCCAGGTTGTCGGAGGCGTGCTGCGTTGCCGTTGCGTGGGTGGCTGTCATGAGGGGAGGTGAGAATGATTTTGGAAATGTTATCATTACATAAAATCAAAGTAAAGTTATAACATAACAAATAGGTAGCGCCAGACCGTTTCCGGTGATGGCGCGCAAGGATGCAAGGGCTCCCCGCCTGGCTATAGCCTTGGAAAGGCTGACGGCGCGGCAGGGGATAGGCCTGCTTGCGGCGATATCACACGGCCTTCTTATGCATCCTGCAGCCGCTGGCGCGCGCATGCGGGGCTGAAAATCGTTTGAGCGCGCAGTTTTCTGGACTGTTTTCCCCACGCTAGCTGGGGCGTGGCCGGCTATGCGATATGCGGCTTTTATGCAATGCCGCGTGGCAAACGGTATAGTGCGCGTGGCTGAAATATCGATTGGAGAGTGTATGCGCGCGCTGTTGTTTGGACTTGCTCTGGCGATGGGGCTGGCTCATGCCGAGGGTTTGCTGGCGCCTGGCATCTACCGCCTTAATGAGCCGGCCGCGTGGAGCGCGCCGCGCACTCCGGATGAAACGGAGCTGAAACGGCGCTTTGTCGATATGCCGGCGCTGCCGCCATCGGCCAAAATCCGTTACGCGGTGGTGGCCAAGGGAGAGAAACAGAATACGGTGTTCTTTCTGGCGGCCCCTGGGTGGGACGGGAGAGAGTCCGCAGAGAGAATTTGCCGGGCCTATGGTTTTCCGGATTGGCATGACTATGCATCCGATCGGCCTATCTGCAGCGGCGACCCAGGCCGAGGCGAGCCTAGCGTGAGTCGGCAGGGAGACTTATTGTCCCTGGACTGGCCCGAGCTCAATGACAGCGAACAGGGCGAGCGCATTCAACCTACCCGCAAGCCGACTGGCGATGAGCAGATCGCTTGCATGCTCGACAATTGCAATCCTGAGGCTTTTGGGCGGTGGATTCGCCATGAAAAGGTGACGCGCCGTCATTCCGACTTTTCTTTGCTGCAGTCGCGGGACTACCGCGACATCCTTTATCTGTCGGGCTCCACGGCTTTGCATCACAGCGCCGACGCCTCAGGTTTTACCGAATCGTTGCCGCAAGACAGTTTTGCCGCGGTGCTGGCCGTGGACGGCGACTGGCTGAAAGTGGATGCTTTTGATCATGAGGGGCGGGCCAAGTCAGGCTGGATTTTGCGAGCGGACGCCTTGGGCGGCCAGTGGGTGGAACAGGCGGCGCGCCATCCTCGCTTTCGTTTCCGCGTTTTGTTGAGCGAAGGAGACGAGAACGGCTTGGACCGCCTGCCCTTGGCTATCGAAGCGCGCGACAGGCGCAGCGGCAAGGTGGCCCAGACGCTCTACGACATCAGCGCGATGGAGTCGCGCAGCGCCGATGAGGATGTCGTTCAGCTGGTCGATGTCAACTTTGATGGCGAGCTCGATCTGCTGGTGTTGGAGCAAGCGGGAGGCGCGGGGCCGAACGACACGCATAACGTTTATGTTTTCAAAAAGCGGACGGGGCGGTTTGAGCGCAAACGCCAAACTGTCAGAGTTGCCGCAATTGCAGATAGACGCTAAACGCAAGCGCATCTTGTCCGCTTCGCGGGGAGGCTGTTGCAGCCATAGCAGCGAAACCTATCGTTATTTCCAGGGCCGCCTCACCCTGGTGTCTTCTTGGGATGAGTCTCTGAGCTACGACGATGGCGGCTCGGTGATGGTCACGACGGAGCGGCGGCTGGTCAAGGCAAATGGCGGACCAAGATTCATCGCGAAAGAATGTGAGGCGATGGATCGCCGCTGCGGCTGTCAGCATGGGAAAGGGCTTCTGTCGTAGATTTCAGTTTCACGCAGCTGACGCTTTCTCCAGTGGCCAAGTTTTTGCCGGAGCCGGATAGCCAGTATTCGTTTATTTCCCTTTGCTGCAGATAGCTGTCATCGGGGGAAGCGATAGCGGCCGATGGTTATGTCGCCGCAGGTTTGCGCCAGCAGGAAAACCATGCGGCGCTGGCCATTCAGCCGCCGCCTCTGAATGTAGTTCAGTTTGAAGCCATCGACTATTTGTGGCTTTTGACAGCGGATTTCAGGGCTCGCGTTGCGACAGCGTCCACGGTTCGTCGTCGCCATCATTGCGGGAGAGTTCGGTGGGCAGGCTCCAATGCCCGCCCAGCATGGTTTGCAGCGCAGGCAGATCCAGATTGCAACCGGTAAAGGGCCAATAGTAAGGCTCGTTATCGCGCTGTTTCAGCGGCAGCTCGAATGTCGCGTTGGTCGAGCATGCCCAGCCGCGATGGCTTGTGGTTTTGCCAGGGTGGCCTCGAGATTTTTCTTGTCCAGGCCGGGTATAACGTTTGTTCCAATTTCAGGATGGAAAGCGAACCCCATTGGATTGGGTGCTCGCTTGAGCCATCGCTTGCCTTTTTCCAGAACCAATATCCGCTGGTGCGCACGAGGCTGCCTGCGGGAAAATGGGCGCCAAAAGCATTGAAAGCTTTAGCGCTGCGTTGCCAGTCGGTGGATGGCGCGGGGTTCTTGAATCGCATCGATGATTGGAAGCAGCGTGAGGCTGAGGGCCGTTAGCAGCGGCGATAAGAGAATAAAAACAAGTCGCTTGCCTTTAGGGATGCCGATCCAGGTCAATGCCAACAGCGCGAGAGCGGCTATGGCTGCGTGATGGATCAGATTCAGGATGAAGACGCCAAGGCCGATGCCATCGCCGGAGCCGTGATTGGGCGCATCCATTTTGAATTGGAAAAAGAATATGCCTGTCACAATCAAAGAGATAAGCGCGTAGCGCAATAACAGCTCTTTGGGCGATAGGACTGACGGGGTTTGCGAGGGCTGTGAGCTGGAGCTGGGCATGATTTGTTTTTTCAGATCGATGATGGGAAGCGCTTTAGCGTTTTTCGCGCGGATGTTTGAGCGCGGTGTCGGCTGTTTTTTTTCGTCTTGGCAGGGCTTCGCCAGAGCGCTATCCCCCTCTGGGAGAAAGCGAATGGATTGGCGCAAGTCGGGGAACAAGCAGCACCAAAGCAGCATGCTGCCAAGCGCGCAAGCCAGCAAAACGGCAAGCAAGGGCCACGATCTTTGCAGCAAGGGCTGATGTGTATCCATAGACAGGCAAACCGCAGTCAGCAGGGCCCCCGATGCCAGCAAAGATAGCGATTGCATGCGCATGGGGGCGCGCATGGGACGCCAATCGACCGGATTGACTCGCGCGGCGACAAAGACATCGGCCGCGAAGCGAAAACCGGGTTTCGAGGCCAGGCGCAACAGCAAGGCGCGTTTAAGCTCCTCGCCATTGGCAAAGGTCAGGCGGGAGAATCTCTGCCACGGGATGCGTTGCATTTTGATTTTCGCCCTGGGCGTTTCCGGCGCCAGAAAACCAGATCCCGCGCGATGGATTTGCTGGTGGAGAACAGGGTTTCCACATCGCATCCGCCGTCAGGAGATGGAACGATTTCAGACCAGGCGATAGACGTATCCTGGCGCGCGCCAGCAAGCATCCACGAGCAAGGCGTGCGGATATGCAATCCGCTGTCGCTCACGCTGAGTTCATGGTGCAGAGGACGGCGCAAGCGCCTGAGGATGGCGTAAGCAGATCCTAAAAGCAGCGCGCCGATGAGGAGCAAGAGAAAAATCCCGATGGCGGGTTTGCCTTGCATTTCCGGGAGCAAGAGTAGGGACCAGATGCCCAGGCCGATCAATGCGAAGGTCAAGCCGACGGCCAGATGATAGGCGCGCAAGCAGGCAATATTGGGTTGGCCGCGTATTTCGCCGGACAGCGCTTGGATGTGTTGAAGGGGGAGGGGCAGCAACTGGTCGCTTTCGGCGGCTGAGCGCTGGCGCTTCGAGGAAGGCATTGTGGCGAGGCGGGATGTGGATGGAAGTGCAGGCTAGGGCGGGAGCCATATTCTGTCAATACACTGGACTTTGTTATAAAGCGAGCGCAACCACGGCCGGTTGCCTGAGTGATGGCCGTGCGCGGCTTGGCGGCGTGATGTCCACCGCCAAGCCGCGTGCGGTTTCAATGGTATGCGGGCCGGGGAATCGCGGATGAAGATGACAAGGCGTCTTGACGACTTACGGCTTGGTGCAGTTTGTCCATCTGTTCGTCCAGTTGGCGGATCGCCTCGGCGATGTTGCGGGTTTCGCCGGACAGGCTGCGCGTGGATTCGCCCACCGCCACGATGTCCCCGGCGAATTGCGCGAAGCCCCTGGTTCTGATTGCTTTCCGCTTGCGAAACCTGATCAAGCAGGCCGGCCAGTTGGCTGGTTTCGCGGATGATGCCGGACAGCTTGCTTTGGGCGTTTTGCGCGTGGTCGCGTCCCGCCTGCATTTGCTGGTTGCCGTCGCGCATCGCCACGATGGCCAGATTGGTGCGTCGACGATCAGCTTGATCTTGGTTTCGATGTCCTGGGTGGCGTTCTGGGTGCGCTCGGCCAGCTTGCGCACCTCGTCCGCCACCACGGCGAAGCCGCGGCCCATTTCGCCGGCGCGCGCCGCCTCGATGGCGGCGTTGAGCGCCAAGAGATTGGTCTGGTCGGCGATGTCGCGGATCAGCTGCACGATGCCGCTCACCTCGGCGCTGCGCTGGCCCAGCTCTTCCAGCTTGCCGGCCGCGTGGCCTATCACTTCGCCGGCGCGGCCCAATTGGCCGACCGCCTGGTCCATCGCCTTGCCGCCTTCCTGCGCAGCGCCGCCGGCGGTTTGCGCCAGTTGGGTGGCGGTGGTGGACTGCTCGGCGTTTTGGCTGGTCACCACCGCCATCTGCTGCGCCACCACCACCATGTCTTCCGAGCGTTCCTGCTGCTCGGCCATGGTCTTGGCCATGCTGCCGGTGCTGGCGGCGATCTGGCGGCTGGCGCCGGAGGCGTCGCGGATGGACAGGCTGATCTGCTCCATCATCTGCGCCAGCGCCTGGCTGGCGCGCTCGGCGTCCTGGCGGGCGGTTTCCAGTTTTTCAAAGCTCTTGGCCTTGGCCTTGTCGAAGGCCAGGGCCAGCACCAGCACCACCAAGGACAAGCCGGCCAGAGATTTGGCCTGCAGCTTGGGCAGTTCCTCGCGCGGCAGCGGGGTGGGCGGGATGGCGGCTATGCCGGACAGCCACATCACCGCGCCGACCGCGGCCAGAGACATCGCCAGCCAGAACATGCCGGAGCGGCGGGTGCCGATGAAGACGGCGGTAAACGGGATGGCCGCGAACCACATCAGGCTGGTGGACAGGATGCCGCCGTTGACGAACACCATCCAGCACACCATGGCGTACATGCAACTGGTGATGAATTCGGCGGTGAGGCGCACCGCGCCGCTCAGGCGCAATAGAAAAGGGCCGCACAGCAGGCCCAGGCCGCCAAGGGCGATGCCTTCGGCCATCGGATAATGGCCCAGCATCAGGTATTCGACGGCGAACAACGGCGCCATCAGGCCGGCCAAAAGACCGACGCCCACCACGGTTCGGGCGCGGATGGCTTGCTCCGGCGCCTGTCGGACGGTGTCCGGTATGAACCATTCTGTGATGGCCTGTATCGACATGGTTTCCCCTCCAAGGATGTTCCAGATGGAAAAGCACGCTGATTTGTAAGGTTTTATCGTAAGCGCGCTCCAAGCGCACTTTAAAACAATTGTTTGATTCTAGGCAATATTGCCATTGGAATAAAAACTCAGTCGGCGAGCAGGACGGGCACGCCGCCGGCGCTTAAATGCGACAGTCTGACCGGATCGGCGTCCGGCTCGGCGATCAACAGGCCGATGTCGCCCAGCGGCGCCACAGCGAAAGGGGAGGCGGTATCCAGCTTTTCATTGGTGACGGCCAGGATGGTTTGGCCGCACTGCTCCACCAGCATGCGCTTGAAGGCCGCCTCTTCCGCCATGACGGTGCCGACGCCCAGCTCGCGGTCCACCGAGCAAGTGCCGAGGAAGCAAATGTCGGGATGCATGGATTGCAGCATGCGGGTGGCTATGGTGCCGGCGGTGTCGCCGCTTTTGTGGTTGAGGCTGCCGCCCAGCACCAGCACTTCCAGTTGTTTCTTGCCGAACAGCTCCGCAGCGATGGGAATGGCGTTGGTGGCCACGGTCAGCGGCAGGTCGGCGGGCAGGGCGCGGGCGATTTCCAGATTGGTGGTGCCGCCGTCAAGGAACACGAATTGGCCGGGCCGCAGCTGGCGCACCGCGGTGGCGGCCAGGCGGGCCTTGCGGACAGGGTGTTCGTGGCGGCGCTGCTCAAAGCTGGTGTCGATGGGGCGCAGCGCGATGGCGCCGCCGTATACCCGTTGGCATACGCCGTTGGCGGCCAGTTCGCGCAGATCGCGGCGGATCGAATCCTCTGACACGCCCAGGGTAGCGGCCAATTCGCCGGCCAGCACCCGGCCATGCTGCAGCAGTTGCTGGCGGATGTATTGATGGCGGTCCGAGGGCAGGCCGGAGGCGGGTTGGCGTTCTTTGCGCATGATGTGGGCTCTAAGCGGGAATGCGCGGATGTTGCACGATTATGCCTGGTTGGTCAAAGATTTCGTGCATGTTCTTGCATGGTTGTGCATAATGATGCTTGTTCTGCAATAGGAGTGGACGCAATGAAACTGATGGTTTCCGATCTGGATGGCACGCTGTTGAACGAAAACTCGCAATTGGCGCCGGAAACGTACGCCGCCTTGCGGCAAGTGGCGGCCAAGGGCATCGCCATGGCGGTGGCGACCGGTCGGCACGAGCGTCAGGTGCGCAAACTGTGGCCGGACGATTTGCCGGCGGTGCCGGTGATCAGCGCCAACGGCGCGCGCGTGCATCTGGCCGACGGCAGCCTGTTGTTTCAATCGCGTCTGTCCCAGGATCTGATCAGCCGTTTGCTGCGGCCTGAGCTGGTGAGGGATACGGAGTTGGGCGTGTATCGCGACGACTGCATCATGGCTTACCACAGCAAGCGCGAATATAGCCATTACACCGGCCAGGTGACGGAGATAGATGATCTGGCCAGTTTCGCCGCCGATGACGTGTCCAAGGTGATTTATTGCGGCACGCCCGAGCAGCTCAAAGAGGTGGAGCGGGACATCGCGCGCGATTTCGGCGACGAGGTGTCCATGACCTATTCCACATCTGCTATCTGGAGGTGATGGCGCCGGGCGTCAACAAGGGCAGCGCGCTGGCTCTGCTGCTCAAGCATCTGGGCGTGAAGGCCGAGGACTGCGCCGCCTTCGGCGACAACCTGAACGACGCCGAGATGCTGAGCCTGGCCGGCATGCCCCACATCATGGCCAATGCCCATCCGGGCTTGCTTCAGCGGGTGCCGAGCGCGACGGTTATCGGCCATCACGCCGCGGGCGGCGTGGCCAAGCGGTTGTTGGAGATGTTGGCATAGGCGCATTTCGACGCTTTGCGCCCAATGGTTGCCCCGCTCTTGCTTGCAAGGCGGGGTTTCTTTTTTTGGAGGGGGTGGAGGGATTAAGTCAATCGCTGCGCGAACTGGGTAAACTCCGCCGCGACTTGGCCTGGCGCTTCAAACCACGGGAAGTGCTCTGCGCCCTCGATTAGCGCGTGGCGCACATTGGCGCCTTGGTAGGCGCTGTCTTGCCATAGCGACTGATCGACGATCCGGTCCTCGCTTCCGGAAAGAATCAGCACCGGCAGCTGGGACGGCCACCAGCGGGCTTGGTATTCCGCATCGAAATGTTGGCCGGACCACTTCATGGCTGCCACATTGTATGACAAGGTTTCCAGCATGGCGCGCCCGCTGGCGAGCGACGCCGGAGAGAAGTTCCAGGGCGCGGCGGCTAGTGTCAGCCGCTTAAGCGTTTCGGCGCTAGGATTTTGCGAGTAGGCCTCGAAAGCCTGGCCAACCTCGGGAAGCGGATGCTGCTCGCTGGTGCGGGCGAAGCGCGCTTGCCAGCGGGCATCGGGCGCGGAGCTGATCAGCACCATGCCTTGCAGCAGGGGCTCAAGCTCAGGCGTCGACAGCAAATACATCCCGCCGGTGGAATGGCCCACGAATACGCAGTGGGGAAGGGCGCGGGCCGCTTCTCTGATGACGCCTGGCCAGCGCTGATAATCTTCCGGCTGGCCGGTGTTGTTGCCGTCTCCGGGCAGGTCCACCAGCCAGACCGCGCCGTCAACGTCCAGGCAAGAGGCCAGCGAAGCCAAGCTCTCAGAGCCTAATCCAGGGCCTCCTGGCAGCAACAGCCAGTTGTGTCGGCCTGGGCGATTGGAAACGCGGCGCAGACGCACGCCTGATTCTGTGTGGAGGGTTGAGCGGTTTTCCATTTTCAAACCTCGATTGAAGATTTTGGCCATGCTGCGCGTAGCGGCAGCGAAGAAGGCTTGTTGGTTTGTCGATTCATAGTAGGAACTTGCAAAAAAAACGGCTCCGCAGGGGAGCCGTTTCGATGCGTTCCAGCATTGGTCTTAGCGAGCCGGAGTCTGTTCCGCTTGCAGCGCGGTCAGGGCGATGGTGTAGACGATGTCGTCCACCAGCGCGCCGCGCGACAGGTCGTTGACCGGCTTGCGCAGGCCTTGCAGCATCGGGCCCACCGACACCACGTTGGCGGAGCGCTGCACCGCCTTGTAGGTGGTGTTGCCGGTGTTCAGGTCCGGGAACACGAATACGGTGGCGCGGCCGGCTACCTGGCTGTCCGGGGCCTTTTGGCGGCCGACGGATTCCACCGAGGCGGCGTCGTACTGCATCGGGCCGTCGATCAGCAGATCCGGGCGCTTCTCCTGGGCGATGCGGGTGGCTTCGCGCACTTTTTCCACGTCGCTGCCGCTGCCGGAAGAACCGGTGGAGTAGGAGATCATCGCCACGCGCGGGGTGATGCCGAAGGCGACGGCCGAATCGGCGGACTGGATGGCGATGTCGGCCAGCTGTTCAGCGGTCGGGTCCGGGTTTACGGCGCAGTCGCCGTACACGTAGACCTGTTCCGGCATCAGCATGAAGAACACCGAGGACACGATGCTGGAGCCCGGGGCGGTCTTGATCAGCTGCAGCGCCGGACGGATAGTGTTGGCGGTGGTGTGCACGGCGCCGGAAACCAGGCCGTCCACTTCGTTCATCGCCAGCATCATGGTGCCCAGCACCACGGTGTCTTCCAGTTGCGCCAGGGCCATCGGCTCGTTCAGGCCCTTGCCCTTGCGCAGCTCGACCATAGGCGCCACGTACTGGCCGCGGATTTCGTTCGGATCCAGGATTTCCACCGACTCCGGCAGCGTCACGCCCTGGGTCTCGGCCACTTGCAGGATTTCGGCGCGGTTGCCCAGCAGCACGCAGCGGGCGATGCCTTTTTTCTGGCAGATGGCGGCGGCCTGGATGGTGCGCGGCTCATTGCCTTCCGGCAGCACGATGCGCTTGTTGGCCTTGCGGGCCTTTTCCATCAGCTGGAAGCGGAAGGCCGGCGGCGGCAGGCGCAGTTCGCGCGGCTCGCCCACGCTTTGCTTCAGCGTGGACACGTCCAGGAACTCGGCGACGTGCTCGATCACCTTGCCCATGCGCTCCAAGTCGTCGGACGGCACCTGATGGCTCATTGCGTTCAGCGCGCTGGCGGTTTCCATCGAGTTCAGCGAGGTGGCCAGCACCGGCAGGCCGCCGGTGAAGGCTTGCTGGCACAGCTGCTGGATGCGCGGGTCCGGCTGGGAGTCGCAGGTCAGCAGCAGGCCGGCCAGCGGCACGCCGTTCATGGCGGCCATCGAGGTGGCCATCACCACGTCTTCGCGTTCGCCCGGGGTGATGATCAGCGCGCCCGGCTTCAGCAGGTTGACGATGTTCGGCGCGGTGCGGGCGGCCACCACCATATTGCGCACGCGGCGGCTGGCTTGTTGGCCGGCATGCACCACATTGGCGTTCAGGTAGCGAGCCACGTCTTCCGTGCGCGGGGCCAGCAGCTCCGGCTGATACGGAATCACGCCCAAGAGCGGCAGGCCGGCCTTTTTCAGATTGCCGGATTGCTGCACCTCGCGCGCCAGTTCGGCGCGATCGGCGCTAGGCAGCACGTGGTTGAGGATGTAGCCGGACACGGTTTGCGCGCCGAAGGCCTGGATGTTCATTTCCAGTTGTTCGGCGATTTCAGCCGCGCCCAGATCCTTCACAGAGCTGACCAGGATGGTCTGCGCCTGCAGGTTGCGGGCGATCTTGGTGTTGAGGAAGGTGGAGAACACCTGTTTCTGGTCCGGCACCAGGCCTTCCACGATCACCACGTCCACATTTTGCGAGGCTTGCTGGAACAGGCTGACGACCTCTTCCATCAACTGGTCCACCTGGCCTTGCGACAGCAGGTGCTCGACGCGCTCCATGCTGATAGGCTGCGGCGGGTTCAGGCGGCAGATGGCGTGGGCGAAGTGGGTGGAGCGCTCGGCTTCGCCGTCCTTGGTGTCCTGGGCGATGGGCTTGACGAAGCCCACGCGCAGGCCAGCCTGCTCCAGCGAACGGATGGCGCCCAGGGTGACCGAGGTCAGTCCGGCGTTGAAGCCGGTGGGGGCGAGAAAGAATGTCTGCATGATCGCGCGCCTTCCTTACTTGGCCAGACCGGCCAGTTCGGCGGTGTCCATGGCGATCATCAGCTCTTCATTGGTGTTGATCACCAGCGCCGGCACGGAGTCTGCGGAGGTGATGCGGCCGGCGTTGCCGCGGATGCAGGCTTCGTTGGCGGCGGTGTCCAGCTTCAGGCCCAGGAAGCCCAGCTGGTTGATCACTTCGGCGCGCAGGAAGGACGAGTTCTCGCCGATGCCGCCGGTGAATACCACGGCGTCCAGACGGCCCGCGCCCACGCTCATCGAGGCGACGTACTTGGCCAGGCGGTAGGCGAACACTTCCAGCGCGCGCTTGGCGCCTTCATGGCCCTTGGCTGCGGCTTCTTCCAGCTCGCGGCAGTCATTGGACAGCTCGGACAGGCCCAGCAGGCCCGATTCCTTGTTCAGCATATTGGTGGTGGCCTGCACGTCCATGCCGCGCTCGGTGGCCAGGTAGCCGAATACGCTGGGGTCGATGTCGCCGGAGCGGGTGCCCATGACCAGGCCTTCCAGCGGGGTCAGGCCCATCGAGGTGTCGGCGCACTTGCCGTTGCGGATGGCGGAGATGGACGCGCCGTTGCCCAGGTGGGCGATCACCAGGCTGGTCTCATCGGCCGGCTTGCCCAGCATCTTGGCGGCTTCTTCGGCCACGAAGCGGTAGCTGGTGCCGTGCATGCCGTAGCGGCGCAGGCTGTTTTCGCGGTACAGCTTCATCGGCACGGCGTACAGATAAGCCTTTTCCGGCATGGTCTGATGGAAGGAAGTGTCGAACACGGCCACTTGCGGCAGGCTCGGGAATTCCTTGATCGCGGTGCGGATGCCCAGAATGTGGGCCGGATTGTGCAGCGGCGCCAGCTTGATGCAGCGTTCGATTTCGTTGATGGCGTTTTCGTCCAGCAGCGCCGATTGCTTGAAGTGTTCGCCGCCATGCACCACGCGGTGGCCGATGGCTTTCACGCTGTCCAGCAGCGACACTTGCTGCAGTTTCTCGATGATGGCGTGCATGGCCGCGGCGTGGTCCGGAGCGGACAGCAGGGCGGTTTGCTTGCCGCCGTCGTGTTTGAAGGTGATGCAGGCGTCGGCCAGGCCCAGTTTCTCAGCCAGGCCGGTCATGACCGCTTCGTGGCTGGCGCTGTCGATCAGCGCGAATTTCAGGGAGGAGCTGCCGCAATTGATGACGAGGATGCTGGAATTCATAGCTTTGAACATGTAATTTGAAAAAAACGGACTAAATCGATGAAAAAATCCAGTGCGATGCTGTTATCACCGGTTTGCTGTCAGCGCGCGGCGTCTCTGCCCGGTGGCTCGGCGCCTGCGTCCTTACCGTGTGGTAGCGCATGCGCAGCCTTTTGGCTAGCCTTACCTTACGCCGCGCCGCATGGGGGGAAGAAATAAAGCGCAGTCTTGCCATATCAGGGCTTTGCAGCGTGGCGAGCTGGACGCTTCCCCCTGCGGCGGCAGGGCGAGGGCGGAAATCTGACAGTCGGTGTGGCAACGATATCGAGGCTAGTATATCACTATAAATTAACGGCTTCTAATGTTGCGCCGCACTAAAAGTGGCAAGTATTTGATTTTGATTAACTATCGTGTCGAATGCTTGTTGGAATCGGGGTGAGAGGCGATAACTTGCGGTAAAACGGGCTTGACGAGGGATTGTCATAAAGAATTAACGCTTGCCCCGGGGAGGGGGCGAAGGCATAATTCGGCCCTTGTGAAGCGAGGCTTTCGCCTTGTTTTGATTGATTGTTTTTGATAGTCCCGCAAACTCGTCCCGAGCGAGATTCGGCTGGTCTTATATCTTCTACCACGGAGGTGTGGGAATAATGTCTGATCTGGCTTCTGCTCAACTGCTTCAAGCATCTGCAGCCCAGCTACCCGTTTATACCTATTTCGATCCCGCGTTCTACGCCAAGGAGCAGGAGCTGCTGTTCGCAGACGCGCCCCAGTACTATGGCCATGAGTTGATGACGCCCAATCCGGGCGACTATCACACGCTGGATTGGCTGGGCCATGGCAAAATGCTTAAAAACGTCGATGGCGAGATCAAGCTGATCTCCAACGTCTGCCGCCATCGACAGGCCATCATTTATAAAGGCCGCGGCAACGGCAATCATATCGTCTGCAACTTGCACGGCTGGACCTACGACGCCGCAGGCAAGCTGGTGGGCGCGCCGCACTTCCCGGAAACGCCATGCCTGAATCTGAATCAGACCGCGCTGACCCGCTGGAACGGCTTGTTGTTCGACGCGCGCCGCGATATCGCCGCCGATCTGGCCAAGCTGGGCGTCGCCAAGCACATGACCTTCGATGGCTATGCCTTTCATTCGACGCAGTCCACTGAATACGACTTCAACTGGAAGACCTTTATTGAAGTGTATTCGGAAGACTATCACGTCGACCCCTTCCACCCCGGCCTCGGCAATTTCGTCGATTGTGCGGATCTGAAGTGGGAGTGGGGCGAGCAATACCACGTGCAAACGGTGGGCGTGAAAAACCGCCTGGCGCGCGCCGGCTCCAAGGTATACGGCAAGTGGCACGAGGAAGTGCTGCGCCGCTATGCCGAACAGCAGCCGGAGTTCGGCGCCATCTGGTTGACCTACTACCCCAACATCATGGTGGAGTGGTATCCGCATGTGCTGGTGGTGAGCGTGGTGATTCCGCGCGGTCCGGAAAAGTGCACGGTGATCACCGAGTTTTACTATCCGGAAGACGCCGTGTGGTTCGAGCCGGAATTCATCGAGGCCGAGCAAGCGGCTTACTTTGAAACCGCCAAGGAAGACGACGAAATCTGCTATCGCATGCATGAGGGCCGCAAGGCCTTGTGGATGGCGGGCGTCAGCGAGGTGGGGCCGTACCAGTCGCCGACCGAGGAAGGCATGCTGCACTTCCACGAGTACTATCGGTGGATGATGGGCTCGGCATTGGCTGGCTGAGACAGGCATTTGAATGCCATAATGAAAAGGCGCGGAATACGCGCCTTTTTTATTTTCCACTCTTCGTGTCCCCAGATGTCGGCAATTTTCCGTTTTATCACTGTATTGGCGCTCGCCCTGGCGGCCGCGTCGGCTTGGGCGGCCAGTTATAACGATCCAGTCAGCAAAATCCATTTCACGGTGCCGCCTGGCTGGAAGGTGCGGCCGGCCACTATGAACGGCGCGCGGATGTTGCGGGTGATTCCGCCCAAGGCGGATCAGCGCGAGCGCGCCGCCATCGAGGTGCAGATCGGTCTGCGCAAGCTGGCGAGAAAGGAAACCCTGGCCAAGCTTGCCGCGCAACTCCGTTCGGAAGACGGCGACAGGGAGGCGGCAAACTTCGTCAGGCTCAATCAAAAGACGGGCAGGCTGGTCACCGAGTATCGGGACGGCCGCTTCGTTTCCAATCGCTTGTGGATCGTGCGCCATAATCTGCATGTGATGCAGCTGGTGGACAAGAGCCGGCTGCTGGAGGCGCGCTGCACGGCCAATGCGTCGGAGTTTCGCACCTATAGGCGGCAGATGGAGGCGATCTGCCTCAGCGTGGCGGTTGGCAAGAAATAGTTTTCAGCAGTTAGCAGAGGAAGATCAATTGGCGGTAGCAGGCAGGTTGGCGAATTTTCGCCTGGGTTCGGGCTGGATGGTGGTGGCGGCGCTGTTTTTCGCGCTGATGGGTTTGTTCGTCAAGCTGGGCGCGGAGTATTTCTCGTCCACGGAACTGGTGTTCTGGCGCACGCTGATCGGCGTGCTGGCCTTGGGCTGCGCGGCCTTGTGGCGGCGCGAGCGTTTCGCCACGCCCTTGCTGCGCTACCATCTGCAGCGCGGGGTGATAGGTTATGCCTCGCTGTTGATGTCTTTTTACGCCATCGCCCATCTGCCTTTGGCGACGGCGTCCACGCTGACTTACACCTCGCCGATGTTCCTGGCCTTGCTGTCCGTGGTTTTGTTGCGGGAGAAGCTGCCCGCGCGCGCCATGATGGGTTTGGCGCTGGGCTTTGTCGGCGTGGTATTGCTGCTGCGGCCGACTTTGTCGGGCGAGGTGTGGTTTGCCGGTCTGATGGGGCTGGCGTCGGGTTTTCTGGCCGGTTGGTCTTATCTGCATGTGCGCGAGCTGGGCAGGCAAGGCGAGGCGGAATGGCGGGTTGTGTTTTATTTCGCGCTGATTTCCAGCGTGGGCGGCTTGCTGTTGATGTGTTTTGAGCGCTGGCACCCGGTCACGCTGGAAAACGTTTCGCTGCTATTGGGCGTGGGTGTCACTGCTACGCTGGCTCAACTGGCGATGACCCGCGCTTACAAGGTGGGGCGCAAGCTGACCGCGGCCAATCTATCGTATTTGACCGTTGTGTTCTCTTGCTTGTTGGGCGCTTTGGTGTGGGGCGATATATTGACGATGGATTCGCTGTTGGCCATGGGCTTGATCATGATCAGTGGCATGCTGGCTGGAAGACGCTAGGATGATGTCGTTGGTATAATGTTGGCGAGGGCGCTATGGCTGTGCCGCAAAGCAAGGATGAATTGCTGGGTGCGATGCGTAGTTCTTATGCTTCCTTGCGCAAAGCGCTCGAGCGTGTGCCAGAGGAGCGATTATTTGAGCCATCGCTGGAGGGGCATGCCAAAGGCACGCTGATGAGCGTGGCGGATTTATTGGCCTATTTGATAGGCTGGAACGCGTTGGTGCTCAAATGGCATGAGCGAGAGTCCGCGGGACTGGCGATAGATTTTCCGGAGACCGGCTATGCTTGGAACCAGCTTGGTTTATTGGCGGGAAAGTTTTATCGTGATTATCGCGGCCTGAGCGCGAAAGAGTTGTCGACGCGTTTGGATGACGGCTTTCAGGCCTTGGCGCGCTTGGTGGAGGGTTTGTCCGATGCCGAATTGTATGGCGCATGCTGGTATGGGAAGTGGACCCGCGGCAGAATGATACAGTTCAATAGCGCATCGCCGTATCGCAATGCGCGCGGACGCATAGTGGGCTGGCTGCGTCGCGGTCCGGCGTAGGCTGCAGGTCAAAGAAGAGGAGAAAGCGAATGATTTCGATCCGGGAACAAGATTATGGCCTGGATGTGGCCTTGTTCAATGAATTCACCTTGGGCGATTTTCAGTTGCTGGAGCAGGCATTGCTCAAGCGTCTGGAGGAGCATCCCAAGCCGGACATGCTGCTGGATCTGTCCGAACTGAAAGACTTCACGCTGGATATGGCGCTGGAAGAGGTGAAGTTCATGCGCGCCCATGAGGCCAAAATGGGGCGTGTCGCCATCGTGGTGGGCGATGTCTGGATCCGGCTGGCCACCCATATCGCGGGGCTGCTGTCGCACACCCATGTTCAGTATTTCGATCTGGTGGAAGAGGCGCAGGCCTGGCTGGCGCGTCCGGTCGCGGCTTGATTTTGCGCGGGATGGCGGTACAGTAGCGTTTTTTGTTCGACGCGAAAGAATAAAAACCGATGCTGAAAAGCCTTTCCAGCCGCCTGGCGGCTGAGCTTGCCGTCCGCGAATCGCAGGTGGCGGCCACTGTCGAGTTGATCGACGGCGGCGCCACCGTTCCCTTCATCGCCCGTTACCGCAAGGAAGTCACCGGCGGGCTGGATGACACCCAGCTGCGCACGCTGGCCGAGCGCCTGGTTTATCTGCGCGAAATGGACGACCGCCGCGACAGCATCCTCAAGAGCATCGCCGAGCAAGGCAAGCTGACCCCCGAGCTGGAAGCGGCCCTCTACGCCAGCGACAACAAAACCACGCTGGAAGACCTGTACCTCCCTTATAAGCCCAAGCGCCGCACCAAGGCGCAGATCGCGCGCGAAGCCGGTCTGGAGCCGTTGGCCGACAGCCTGCTGGCCGACCCGTCGCAAGATCCGAACGCGCTGGCCGAAACCTACCTCAATGTTGAAGCTGGCGTTGCCGACATCAAGGCAGCTTTGGACGGCGCGCGCGCCATCCTGATCGAGCGCTTCGCCGAAGACGCGGAGCTCTTGGGCCAATTGCGCGAAAAGCTGTGGAACGAAGGCGAGCTGGCCGCTGCAGTCGTCTCCGGCAAGGAGACGGAGGGCGCCAAGTTCTCCGATTATTTCGACCACCGCGAACATATCAAGGCGATGCCGTCGCACCGAGCGCTGGCGCTCTTGCGCGGCCGCAACGAGGGCGTGCTGAGCGTCGCGCTGAAATACCAGCCGGACGAAACGCCCATCACCGAGCGTTCGGCCTATGAAATGCTGATCGCCGCCCGCTTCGGCGTCAAAGACGCCGGCCGCGCAGCCGACAAGTGGCTGCTGGACGGCGTGCGTTTGTGCTGGCGCGCCAAGATATTCCTGTCGCTGGAGCTGGAGCTGGTGTCGCGCTTGAAGGACGCCGCTGACGGCGAGGCTATCAAGGTCTTCGCAGCCAATCTGCACGATCTGCTGCTGGCCGCGCCGGCTGGCCGCCGCGCGACGCTGGGTCTGGACCCGGGCCTGCGCACAGGCTGCAAGGTGGCCGTGGTCGACGATACCGGCAAGGTGCTGGACACCACCGCCATCTATCCGCACGAGCCGCGCCGCGAGTGGGACAAGTCCATCGCCATCCTCGGCGCGCTGTGCACGCGTCACAAAGTGGATCTGATTTCCATTGGCAACGGCACCGCCAGCCGCGAAACCGACAAGCTTGCGCAGGACCTGATCAAGGCCTTCCCGCAATTGGGCATGACCAAGATCGTGGTGTCCGAAGCCGGCGCCTCGGTGTATTCGGCGTCGGAATTGGCGGCCAAGGAATTCCCGGACATGGACGTCAGCTTGCGCGGAGCGGTATCCATCGCCCGCCGTCTGCAAGACCCGCTGGCCGAGCTGGTGAAGATCGACCCTAAATCCATCGGGGTCGGTCAGTATCAGCATGACGTCAATCAAAGCCAGTTGGCGCGCGCGCTGGACGGCGTGGTGGAGGATTGCGTCAATGCGGTGGGTGTGGACGTCAATACCGCCTCGGTGCCGCTGCTGACCCGCATCTCCGGCCTAAATGCGACGCTGGCATCCAATATCGTCTCCTATCGCGACCAGAACGGCGCCTTCCGCACCCGCAAGGAATTGCTGAAAGTGCCGCGTCTGGGCGACAAGACCTTCGAGCAGGCGGCCGGCTTCCTGCGCATCGCCGGCGGCGACAACCCGCTGGATGCGTCGTCGGTGCACCCGGAAGCTTATCCGGTGGTGGAGAAGATCGTCGCCAAGGCCGGCCGCGAGGTTAAAACCTTGATCGGCGATTCCGCCTTTTTGAAGTCGGTGCGCGCGACCGATTACACCGACGAGCGCTTCGGCCTGCCGACTGTGATGGACATTCTGAAAGAACTGGACAAGCCGGGGCGCGACCCGCGTCCGGAATTCAAGACCGCCACCTTCCAGGACGGCGTCGAGGACATCAAACATCTGCAGCCAGGCATGGTGTTGGAAGGTGTGGTCACCAACGTGGCCAACTTCGGCGCTTTCGTCGATATCGGCGTGCATCAGGATGGCCTGGTCCATATCTCGGCGCTGTCCAACAAGTTCATCGACGATCCGCGCAAGGTGGTCAAGGCCGGCGATGTGGTCAAGGTGAAGGTGCTGGAAGTGGACGTGGCGCGCAAGCGCATTGCGTTGACGATGCGGCTGGATGATGAGGTCGGCTCCGGTAATAGCCGCGGCGGCCGCAGTGATAGCCGCTCGGACAATCGTCCGCGCCAGCAGCGCGGTCAGTCTTCCGCGCCGCAGGGCGATACCGCGATGGCGGCCGCCTTCGCCAAGCTGCGCAAGAGCTGAGTGTGACTATATAGATGTATCAGTACAGGCCGGCGGCAACGCTGGCCTGTTTGTTTTTGGCCGTCGCGGTGTGCTGGAGGAGGGGATGCATCAGCTTTGCTGAGGGGTTTTGCAAATACCCCTTGTTCATATCTTCAGCCAGATCATGGGCTTGCCTGCCGGCTGGCGGTTTGGCGATGATTTTTCCTGATTTTTCGCGCAAAAGGTGTTGACGACCCCAGGCCCCGGGCGTATAGTTCGCCTCCTCAGCTGACGCAGCGAACGAAACAGCGGAAACGAAACGGTTTCCGAGGTGACGAAAACTGCACCGGCACTGCTCTTTAACAGAACGAATAACCGATAGGTGTAAGTGCTTGGTGAAAGCCAAATACTTGCACTGCAAGAGACAAGAGATACTTGTTTATTTCTTTGAACTTGCGTGCCAGAAAATTTGCTATGAGATTGAACTGAAGAGTTTGATCCTGGCTCAGATTGAACGCTGGCGGCATGCTTTACACATGCAAGTCGAACGGTAACAGGGTGCTTGCACCGCTGACGAGTGGCGAACGGGTGAGTAATGCATCGGAATGTACCGTGTAATGGGGGATAGCTCGGCGAAAGCCGGATTAATACCGCATACGCCCTGAGGGGGAAAGCGGGGGATCGAAAGACCTCGCGTTATACGAGCAGCCGATGTCTGATTAGCTAGTTGGTGAGGTAAGAGCTCACCAAGGCGACGATCAGTAGCGGGTCTGAGAGGATGATCCGCCACACTGGGACTGAGACACGGCCCAGACTCCTACGGGAGGCAGCAGTGGGGAATTTTGGACAATGGGCGCAAGCCTGATCCAGCCATGCCGCGTGTCTGAAGAAGGCCTTCGGGTTGTAAAGGACTTTTGTCAGGGAGGAAATCCCGCTGGTTAATACCTGGCGGGGATGACAGTACCTGAAGAATAAGCACCGGCTAACTACGTGCCAGCAGCCGCGGTAATACGTAGGGTGCAAGCGTTAATCGGAATTACTGGGCGTAAAGCGTGCGCAGGCGGTTGTGCAAGTCTGATGTGAAAGCCCCGGGCTCAACCTGGGAACGGCATTGGAGACTGCACGACTAGAGTGCGTCAGAGGGGGGTAGAATTCCACGTGTAGCAGTGAAATGCGTAGAGATGTGGAGGAATACCGATGGCGAAGGCAGCCCCCTGGGATGACACTGACGCTCATGCACGAAAGCGTGGGGAGCAAACAGGATTAGATACCCTGGTAGTCCACGCCCTAAACGATGTCAACTAGCTGTTGGGGGTTTGAATCCTTGGTAGCGTAGCTAACGCGTGAAGTTGACCGCCTGGGGAGTACGGCCGCAAGGTTAAAACTCAAAGGAATTGACGGGGACCCGCACAAGCGGTGGATGATGTGGATTAATTCGATGCAACGCGAAAAACCTTACCTGCTCTTGACATGTAACGAACTTGGTAGAGATATCTTGGTGCCCGAAAGGGAGCGTTAACACAGGTGCTGCATGGCTGTCGTCAGCTCGTGTCGTGAGATGTTGGGTTAAGTCCCGCAACGAGCGCAACCCTTGTCATTAGTTGCCATCATTTAGTTGGGCACTCTAATGAGACTGCCGGTGACAAGCCGGAGGAAGGTGGGGATGACGTCAAGTCCTCATGGCCCTTATGAGCAGGGCTTCACACGTCATACAATGGTCGGTACAGAGGGTTGCCAAGCCGCGAGGTGGAGCTAATCTCAGAAAACCGATCGTAGTCCGGATCGCACTCTGCAACTCGAGTGCGTGAAGTCGGAATCGCTAGTAATCGCAGATCAGCATGCTGCGGTGAATACGTTCCCGGGTCTTGTACACACCGCCCGTCACACCATGGGAGTGAGTTTCACCAGAAGTGGGTAGGCTAACCGTAAGGAGGCCGCTTACCACGGTGGGATTCATGACTGGGGTGAAGTCGTAACAAGGTAGCCGTAGGGGAACCTGCGGCTGGATCACCTCCTTTCTAGAGAAGGCGATTGCCAAGTACTTACAGCCTATCGGTTATTTGTGTTAAGGGCATTGAGGTTGTGGAGTCCACGATCTCTAAAGTCAACTGGGTTTGTAGCTCAGCTGGTTAGAGCACTGTGTTGATAACGCAGGGGTCGTAGGTTCGAGTCCTACCAGACCCACCATTTGACCTGTTTGGGGGATTAGCTCAGTTGGGAGAGCACCTGCTTTGCAAGCAGGGGGTCGTCGGTTCGATCCCGTCATCCTCCACCACTCCAGTGCAAACATAATCACTCTTGAGAGAGTGTGATTTTGTTTGCGTTGAAAATACGCCCGATCTTTAACAAACTGAAGAAGCCGAATATATATAGACGGCGAGATGAAAACATGGAGTTAACTCTTCATGTCGACAGATCGTCATCTTGGGTATTTGATTGTATCTAAGGCTGCGTCGCCATATCAAAAGGGGCGGTGCAGTCGTCGCACAAACACTCTCTATTGTCGCAGTAATTTAGGTTACTGAAATGATAGGGTCAAGCGACTAAGTGCATCTGGTGGATGCCTTGGCGATCATAGGCGATGAAGGACGTGTAAGCCTGCGAAAAGCGCGGGGGAGCTGGCAATAGAGCTTTGATCCCGCGATGTCCGAATGGGGAAACCCACCGTTTAGGCGGTATCCCAGACTGAATACATAGGTCTGCGGAGGCGAACTCAGCGAACTGAAACATCTAAGTAGCTGAAGGAAAAGAAATCAACCGAGATTCCGTAAGTAGTGGCGAGCGAACGCGGAACAGCCTGTATGTGTTATGAGTTGCGTTAGTGGAAGGTTCATGGAAAGGACCGCCGTAGTGGGTGATAGCCCCGTACACGAAAACGCATCGCAAGAACTAGGCATACGACAAGTAGGGCGGGACACGAGAAATCCTGTCTGAAGATGGGGGGACCATCCTCCAAGGCTAAATACTCATGATCGACCGATAGTGAACCAGTACCGTGAGGGAAAGGCGAAAAGAACCCCGGGAGGGGAGTGAAATAGAACCTGAAACCGGATGCATACAAACAGTGGGAGCGGACTTGTTCCGTGACTGCGTACCTTTTGTATAATGGGTCAGCGACTTACATTCAGTGGCAAGCTTAACCGAATAGGGGAGGCGTAGGGAAACCGAGTCCGAATAGGGCGTCTTAGTCGCTGGGTGTAGACCCGAAACCGAGTGATCTATCCATGGCCAGGATGAAGGTGCGGTAACACGCACTGGAGGTCCGAACCCACTAGTGTTGCAAAACTAGGGGATGAGCTGTGGATAGGGGTGAAAGGCTAAACAAACTCGGAGATAGCTGGTTCTCCCCGAAAACTATTTAGGTAGTGCGTCAAGTATCACTTCCGGGGGTAAAGCACTGTTATGGCTAGGGGGTCATTGCGATTTACCAAACCATGGCAAACTCTGAATACCGGAAAGTGCGAGCTTGGCAGACAGACAGTGGGTGCTAACGTCCATTGTCAAGAGGGAAACAACCCAGACCGCCAGCTAAGGTCCCAAATGATCAGTTAAGTGGTAAACGAAGTGGGAAGGCCTAGACAGCCAGGATGTTGGCTTAGAAGCAGCCATCATTTAAAGAAAGCGTAATAGCTCACTGGTCGAGTCGTCCTGCGCGGAAGATGTAACGGGGCTCAAACTGATAACCGAAGCTGCGGATGGGCGCGTAAGCGTCCGTGGTAGGGGAGCGTTCTGTAGGTCTGTGAAGGTGTGTCGAGAGGCATGCTGGAGATATCAGAAGTGCGAATGCTGACATGAGTAGCGATAAAGCGGGTGAAAAGCCCGCTCGCCGAAAGCCCAAGGTTTCCTACGCAACGTTCATCGGCGTAGGGTGAGTCGGCCCCTAAGGCGAGGCTGAAAAGCGTAGTCGATGGGAAACGGGTTAAAATTCCCGTACTTTTGTGTAGTGCGATGTGGGGACGGAGAAGGTTAGGTCAGCAGACTGTTGGAATAGTCTGTTCAAGCCGGTAGGCGTGAGGGGTAGGCAAATCCGCCCTTCTTTAACGCCGAGAAGTGATAACGAGGGTCTACGGACCTGAAGTGACTGATACCACGCTTCCAGGAAAAGCCACTAAGCTTCAGCTACACAAGAACCGTACCGCAAACCGACACAGGTGGGCAGGATGAGAATTCTAAGGCGCTTGAGAGAACTCAGGAGAAGGAACTCGGCAAATTGATACCGTAACTTCGGGAGAAGGTATGCCTGTTGGGGTGTAGTGATTTACTCACGAAGCTTTGACAGGTCGCAGAGAATAGGTGGCTGCGACTGTTTAACAAAAACACAGCACTGTGCCAACACGAAAGTGGACGTATACGGTGTGACGCCTGCCCGGTGCCGGAAGGTTAAGTGATGGGGTGCAAGCTCTTGATCGAAGCCCCGGTAAACGGCGGCCGTAACTATAACGGTCCTAAGGTAGCGAAATTCCTTGTCGGGTAAGTTCCGACCCGCACGAATGGCGTAACGATGGCCACACTGTCTCCTCCTGAGACTCAGCGAAGTTGAAGTGTTTGTGAAGATGCAATCTCCCCGCTGCTAGACGGAAAGACCCCGTGAACCTTTACTGTAGCTTTGCATTGGACTTTGAACAGACTTGTGTAGGATAGGTGGGAGGCTTTGAAGCCAGGACGCTAGTTCTGGTGGAGCCGTCCTTGAAATACCACCCTGGTGTGTTTGAGGTTCTAACCTTGGTCCGTGATCCGGATTGGGGACAGTGCATGGTAGGCAGTTTGACTGGGGCGGTCTCCTCCCAAAGTGTAACGGAGGAGTTCGAAGGTTACCTAGGTACGGTCGGAAATCGTGCTGATAGTGCAATGGCAAAAGGTAGCTTAACTGCGAGACCGACAAGTCGAGCAGGTGCGAAAGCAGGACATAGTGATCCGGTGGTTCTGAATGGAAGGGCCATCGCTCAACGGATAAAAGGTACTCCGGGGATAACAGGCTGATACCGCCCAAGAGTTCACATCGACGGCGGTGTTTGGCACCTCGATGTCGGCTCATCACATCCTGGGGCTGTAGCCGGTCCCAAGGGTATGGCTGTTCGCCATTTAAAGTGGTACGTGAGCTGGGTTCAAAACGTCGTGAGACAGTTTGGTCCCTATCTGCAGTGGGCGTTGGAAGTTTGACGGGGGCTGCTCCTAGTACGAGAGGACCGGAGTGGACGCACCTCTGGTGTACCGGTTGTGACGCCAGTCGCATCGCCGGGTAGCTAAGTGCGGAAGAGATAACCGCTGAAAGCATCTAAGCGGGAAACTTGCCTGAAGATGAGACTTCCCTGGAGGCTTGACCTCCCTGAAGAGTCGTTCGAGACCAGGACGTTGATAGGTCGGGTGTGGAAGCGCTGTGAGGCGTGAAGCTAACCGATACTAATTGCTCGTGAGGCTTGATCCTATCATTTGAGTGGCTTAGCGTACGGATCTTGGATTCGTATGATACTGAGCGACGAGATAGAGTGTGTGCGACACAATTAAATACCGAATATTCAGAATCAGAGAGCTTCTCTGGTTCAGGCTTCTTTAAGTTTGTACAAGTTTATGTCTGGTGGCCTTAGCGAGATGGTCCCACGCCTTCCCATCCCGAACAGGACCGTGAAACATCTTAGCGCCGATGATAGTGTGGCCTTGGCCATGTGAAAGTAGGACACCGCCAGACGCCCCATTTAAAGCAAGTAGTCCAGGGCTGCTTGTTTCGCTGGCAACAAGCGAAAAAAGAATTACGCGACAGCGTTATCGTTTTTTCTGGTGACAATAGCGAGATGGTCCCACGCCTTCCCATTCCGAACAGGACCGTGAAACATCTTAGCGCCGATGATAGTGTGGCCTTGGCCATGTGAAAGTAGGACATCGCCAGATTCCCAAAGCAAAGCCCCAGGCAATCGCCTGGGGATTTTTGCATTCTCGATCTTGAATTTAACTCAAGGACACTGTACTTATTTGGCGGGTTTTATGACGCCAAATAAGCGCCTAGAATGATTTGTCTGCTTCGAACAACAGTTGCGGTGATTCATGCCATGGCAAGCGCGTCATATTTTCTTACTGTGGTTTGGGATTGAATGGGCTTGAATATCAACTCAAACAAGACTTTATGCGTAGCGCTTGAAATGGGGCGGTATCGATAAAGCTCATAAGGCCTTGCTATATAAGCGTTTGGTGGTGATTGGCAGCTAAAGAATATTTTATATTGTCCAACAGCTTTTAATGCAGTTGTATACAATAGACCGGTTACCCGGACGCGAGGCCGGGGCTGCAAAACAATACCGGAGAAACCCATGCAATTCCAAACCTTTGCTCATCAGCAGTCCGCGCTGCGCGATGCGATCACCGCCGCTTACCGGCGCGACGAGCGCGAGTGCGTGCAAGCCTTGCTCGCGCAAGCGGCGATGAGCCCTGAACAAGTCGCCTCGGTGCAGCAGCTGGCGCGCCGGCTGGTGACGGAAGTGCGTCGCGAGCGCACCCGCTCCAGCGGCGTGGACGCCTTGATGCACGAGTTCTCGCTGGACAGCAGCGAAGGCATCGCCCTGATGTGCCTGGCCGAGGCGCTGCTGCGCATTCCCGATCGCGAGACGGCAGACAAGCTGATCCGCGACAAGATTTCCCGCGGCGACTGGAAGGCCCACTTGGGCAACAGCTCGTCGTTGTTTGTCAATGCCGCTGCCTGGGGCTTGCTGGTGACCGGTAAGCTGGTGGCTTCGCATAGTGCCAACGGTCTGTCCGCCGCGATGACCCGTTTGATCGCCAAGGGCGGCGAGCCCTTGATCCGCAAAGGCGTGGACATGGCGATGCGCATGCTGGGCAAGCAATTCGTCACCGGCGAAACCATTGAAGAAGCGCTGGCCAATGGCCGCGAGCGCGAAGCGCGCGGCTATCGCTTCAGCTATGACATGTTGGGCGAGGCGGCCATGACCGAAGCCGACGCGCAGCGTTATCTGAAAGATTACGTCACCGCCATCCACGCGATCGGCAAGGAATCGAACGGACGCGGCATCTACGACGGTCCTGGCATCTCGGTGAAGCTGTCCGCCATCCACCCGCGCTACGCCCGCTTGAAGCACGAGCGGATGATGACCGAGCTGCTGCCTCGTCTGAAAGCACTGTTCCTGCAGGCCAAGCAATACAATATCGGCCTGAACATCGACGCGGAAGAAGCCGATCGCCTGGAAATTTCCATGGATCTGGTCGAGGCGCTGGCCAATGATCCGGATCTGAATGGTTTCGAGGGCATAGGCATCGTAGTGCAGGCTTATCAGAAGCGCTGCCCGTTCGTGATCGATTTCCTGATCGACCTGGCGCGCCGCACCGGCCATCGCTTCATGGTGCGGCTGGTGAAGGGCGCTTACTGGGATGCCGAGGTGAAGCGCGCCCAGGTGGATGGTCTGCCGGGCTATCCGGTCTATACCCGCAAGGTGTACACCGACGTGTCCTATCTGGCTTGCGCCAAGAAGCTGCTGGCCGCGCAGGACGCCATCTATCCGCAGTTCGCCACCCACAATGCCTACAGTCTGTCGGCCATCTACAATCTGGCCGCCGGCAAAGACTACGAATTCCAGTGCCTGCACGGCATGGGCGAGACCTTGTACGACCAAGTAGTCGGCAAGGACAAGCTGGGCAAAGCCTGCCGCATCTACGCGCCGGTGGGCTCGCATGAAACGCTGTTGGCCTATCTGGTGCGCCGCCTGCTGGAAAATGGCGCCAACTCGTCCTTCGTCAACCGCATCGTCGACGAGGCGGTATCAATAGACGAACTGGTGACCGATCCGGTGGCCGAGGCCGCCGCGCACGCCGGACAGCCGCATAGCAAGATTGCGCTGCCGGTCGATCTGTATGGCAACGGCCGCCGCAATTCCAAGGGCCTGGACCTGTCCAGCGAGCATGTGCTGGCCACGCTGCAATTGAGCCTGCAGGCTTCCGAGCAGCAACGCTGGGCCGCCTTCCCGATGCTGGGCGACGGCGATGTCACCGACGGCGAAGCTTTGGATGTCCGCAACCCCGCGGATCGCAGCGATGTGGTCGGTAAGGTGATAGAAGCGAGCGCCGACGATGTGGAGCGCGCGCTGCGGCAATCCGAAGCCGCCGCGGCAGCTTGGGCAGCCACGCCGGTGGCGGAGCGCGCCGCCTGCCTGAACCGCATGGCCGACCTGATGGAAGCCAATATGGCCGGTCTGATGGGCCTGGCGGTGCGCGAAGCGGGCAAGACGCTGAACAATGCCATCGCCGAAGTGCGCGAGGCGGTCGACTTCTGCCGCTACTACGCCGCGCAGATCGCGTCCGAATTTGATAACGCCAGCCACAGGCCGCTGGGTCCGGTGGTGTGCATCAGCCCGTGGAACTTCCCGCTGGCCATCTTCATCGGCGAAGTCGTCGCGTCTTTGGCCGCCGGCAACACCGTGCTGGCCAAGCCGGCCGAGCAAACCAGCTTGATCGCCGCTTACGCGGTGCGTCTGCTGCACGAAGCTGGCGTGCCGCGCGCCGCAGTGCAGTTCCTGCCGGGACGCGGCGAGGTGGTGGGAGCGGCGCTGACCGGCGATGCGCGCATTCAGGGCGTGATCTTCACCGGTTCCACAGAGGTGGCGCAGATCATCAACCGCACGCTGGCCAAGCGCGGCGACGATCCGGTGCTGGTGGCGGAAACCGGCGGCATGAACGCGATGATCGTCGACAGCTCGGCGCTGCCTGAGCAGGTGGTGACCGATGTGTTGAGCTCGGCTTTCGATTCCGCCGGCCAGCGCTGCTCGGCCTTGAGAGTGTTGTATCTGCAACACGATATCGCCGACAAGGTCATCAAGATGATCAAGGGCGCGATGGATGAGCTGACCGTGGGCAATCCGGCCAAGCTCACCACCGACGTCGGCCCGGTGATCGACGCCGAGGCGCAAGCCGGCTTGCTGGCGCATATCGACAAGCTGAAGCATTCCGCGCGCGCCGTGCATCAAATCCCGCTGGGCGCGGATTGCGAGCAAGGCACCTACGTTGCGCCGACGCTGTTCGAGATCGACAACCTGTCCGAGCTGAAGCGCGAAGTGTTCGGCCCGGTGCTGCATGTGCTGCGTTACGCCGCCAGCGATCTGGACAAGGTGGTGGCCGAGATCAACGCCACCGGCTACGGCCTGACCCACGGCATCCACAGCCGCATCGACGAAACCATCGCCGACATCTGCGGCAAGATCAAGGTGGGCAACGTCTACGTCAATCGCAACATCGTCGGCGCGGTGGTGGGCGTGCAGCCCTTCGGCGGCGAAGGCAAGTCCGGCACCGGCCCCAAGGCCGGCGGTCCGTACTACCTGTATCGCCTGACGCGCGCTAGCTGGCAGCCTAAGCTGAATGTCCAGCATGTGGCGGCTGATTGGTCTGCGCTTGAGGCGTTGTCCGCCGCCGCCAAGGCGCAGGGACTGAGCCTGGACGGCGTGATCGCCGCCGCGCGCAAGGAAAGCCCATTGGCGCACAGCGTGCTCCTGCCTGGCCCCACTGGCGAAAACAATGCGCTGAGCTTCTCCGGCCGCGGCCGTGTCGCTTGCGTGGCGGATGACGCGCAGGCCCTGGGCGCACAATTGGCGGTGGCGCTTGCCGCCGGCAACCGCGCGCTGGCGCCGGATAATGAAGCGGGCCGCAAGTTCGCTGCGGCGCTGAACGGCTATGTTGAAGTGTCCGCCGATGCGCTGTCCGCCGATGTTTCCGCGGTGTTGTTCGCCGGGGCGGGGGCGGAAGAGGCGCGGCGCAAGCTGGCGGCCCGCGACGGCGCGCTGGTGCCGCTGATCGTCAGCGGCGAGCATGGCTACAATATCCACCGGCTGGTGGTGGAGCGCGCGCTGAGCGTGAACACCACGGCGGCGGGCGGCAACGCCAGCCTGATGAGCATGACTGAATAATCAACTTGCCAGGCTCTGGCCGCGTTGGAATAATGCGGCCAGAGTTTTTACTTTAAGAGCAAGAAGGGCGCCGGACCATCCGGCAATGTCGACGCAAGCAGTAGAAGCAAGAAGAGGAACGAGAGAGATGCAAGTATCCAAGCTGTCCACCCTGACTCTGGCGGTCGCGGCCGCTGTCGCCCTGTCCGCCTGCGGCAAGAAGGAAGAGGCCGCTCCGGCCGGCGCGGCTTCCGCGCCCGCCCAGGCAAACAGCGGCGGCGACGTAATCAAGATCGGTTTCGCGGCGCCGTTGACCGGTCCGCAATCGCACTACGGCGAAGAGTACAAAAACGGCGTGACGCTGGCGATCGAAGACGCCAACGCCGAAAAGCCGACGATAGCCGGCAAGGCGGTGACTTTCGAGCTGGACGCCCAGGATGACCAGGCGGACCCGAAAACCGCTACCCAGCTGGCGCAGAAGTTTGTCGACGACAAGGTGGCGGGCATTGTCGGCCACTTCAACTCCGGCACGTCCATCCCGGCTTCCAAGATCTACTCCGACGCCGGCATCCCGATGATCGCGATGGCCACCTCGCCGGTCTTCACCTCGCAAGGCTTCAAGAACACCTTCCGTTCGATGACCTCCGACACCCAGCAGGGCGGCGTGATGGGCAAGTTCGCGGTGGAAAAGCTGCACGCCAAGAAGATCGTCATCGTCGACGACCGCACCGCCTACGGCCAAGGCCTGGCGGACGAGTTCGAGAAGTCGGCGCGCGCCGCCGGCGGCGATGTGGTGAAGCGCGAGTTCACCAATGACAAGGCCACCGACTTCACCGCCATCCTGACCAGTATCAAGGGCGCCAATCCTGACGTGGTGTTCTACGGCGGCGCCGACGCGCAGTCCGCGCCCATGGTCAAGCAGATGAAGCGCCTGGGCCTCAAGGCGCCGCTGATTTCCGGCGAAATGACCAAGACCCCGACCTTCCTGCAGTTGGCCGGCAAGGAAGCCGACGGCACCATCGCTTCGCTGGCAGGTTTGCCGCTGGAGCAGATGCCGGGCGGCAAGGACTACGAAACCCGCTACAAGGCGCGTTTCAAGGCCGACGTGGCCACTTACTCGCCGTATGGTTACGATGCCGCGCGCACGCTGATCCAGGCGATGAAGGATGCCAACTCCGCCGATCCCAAGGCCTACCTGCCGGTGCTGGCCAAGATCACCCACAAGGGCGTCACCTCCAGCAACTGGACTTACGACGACAAGGGCGATCTGAAAGATGGCGGCATTACCGTTTACAAGGTCGAAAACGGCCAGTGGAAGGTGATGGAAACCGTGGGCGGCGGCGCAGCCGGCCAGGATGCCTCGGCGGCCAAGTAAGCCATTCTGGCTGTCGTAGAGAGCGGCGCGTATCCCGCGCCGTTTTTCATGCGCAACTGAAATGACAGTGTTATTATTTTTATGGTCTGACTTTGGCGGAGCGGTGATGAATCGCAATTTGACGATAGCCGGCGGCTTGAGCCTGCTGGCCAGCTTGCTGCACATCGGCATCATTTTCGGCGGGCCGGCGTGGTACCGCTTCTTTGGCGCGCCGCCCGAATATGCGGAGGCGGCTGGACGCGGCGAGTGGTGGCCGGCGCTGGTGACGCTGGGCATCGCCGCCATCCTGGCGATTTGGGCGCTGTATGCCTTTTCCGCGGCGGGCTGCTTGCGGCGGCTGCCTTTGCTCAAACCGGCCCTGTTGACCATTACGGCCATTTATCTTTTGCGCGGCCTTGTCGTGGTGCCGATCTGGCTGATGAGGCCCGAGGCGATGAGCGCTTTCGTCATCTGGAGTTCCTTGATCTGCCTGGGCTATGGGCTGTTCCATGCGCTGGGGCTGAGTCAGCGCTGGCGGCAATTGGCGTGATGCCGTCTCCGCGCTACTATTCGCGGCAATCAAGCGAAATCGGAGCGGGAAGTGAAGTCATCAGACAAGGCGGTGCCGTCGCCCTGCGTCGGCGTTTGCCGATTGGACGACAGCGGCGGGACGTGCGTGGGTTGTCGCCGCACGCTGGATGAGATAGCGGCTTGGTCGAGTTACGACGCGGCGCGCAAAGAACAGGTCTGGCAGCGGCTATTGAGTTTGCCCTTGCCGGTGCGGCGCAAAACCTGCGCCGCCTGCGGCCTGGAATTCACTTGCGGCGCAGGCGGCGAGACAGGCGGCTGCTGGTGCATGGATCTGCCGCATGAGCTGCCGGTGCTGGAGGCGGATGGAGACTGCCTGTGCCCAAGCTGTCTGCAGAAAAGGGCTGCGGTAGAACGGAGGGGCTGATGGCGGAAGGTTTGCCGCAGATACTGGCTTTCCATGGCCAGCCCGGCACAGAATATGTGATTGACGACGATACCTTGGCGCGCCGAGCCTTGAACCCGCCAGCCATGCGTCAACAGGCTAATGCCGTGTTGGCTCGGCGGCAGGGCGATGCCGCAGCCTTGGCGCGCGCGCAAAGCCAAGCTGGGCTGATGCTGGTTTATGCCGGCGATGTCGAGCGCGGCGAAGCTTGCTTGCGAAGCGCGATGGAGGCCCTGGCGCATTTATCGGATGCCCGCGGTCATTGCGCGGCGGCGATCCGCTGGACGCAGGCTTTGGAGGCGCGCGGTTTATGGCTGGCGTCGATCGCCGCCTTGGAAGAACAAGAGGCGCGCATTCGCCAGCATGCCGGTCTGCAGGGCCTGCTGGACTTTGTTTTGCAGCACCTGGGCAAGGCTTGCCTGGGCGCCGGACGTTTGGATGCGGCTGAGCGCGCCTTGAACGAGGCCTTGGCTTTGCGCGAGGCGGCGGGAAACGCCGAGTTGATTGAATCCAGCCGTCAAGCGCTGGCGGCGCTGGCGCGGCGGCGAGCCGCAACCGCCGCTTGAGCCGGCGTCAGTCCTGCTCCCGCCAAAGCTTGGCCTGGCAATTCGAACATTGCTGGATGCGCCGCCAGGTATTGCTGGCGGGTGGGCAGTCGTTGCCAGTAGCGCTGGGCGGCGGGTTGGTAATTGAGCCAATAATGGCCGAACGCTGCGGCGGCCAGCGCCGCGATGATGATCAGAGTGATTGTCATGGTTGTCTGTTCTCTGTATTGAGCGAATGCTTTTATGCGCTTGGAGTATTCGGCCTTCGCTTCGCGGGCTTGTCAATGGGTGGCGAGTATTTTAATGTCATGATTTCCGTTTCGGTTTTTATGAGGCAAGGCCATGACTTATCAAATTCTGCGCCACGAGACGGGGCGCGTGCTGGAGTGGGAGGCGCCGCTGCGCGCAGCCGATCAGGCGACGGAACTGATTTCGGCCTGCATCGAGCAGGACTGCCGTTTGCTATTGCTTTCCCACCCCGTTTTGCCTGCCGACTTCTTTGAACTGAGCACGCGCTTTGCCGGCGAGTTTTTGCAGAAGCTGCAAAATTATCGGCTGCGAACGGCGGTGGTGATCGACCCTGAGCGCGATTACGGCGAGCGCTTCGGCGAGTATTTGCGCGAGGCGCGGCGCGCGCGTTATTCCCGGCTGTTTTTCGATCGCGCGGCGGCGCTGGCCTGGCTGGACGCGGAGAATTCCTGACACTTGAATCGACGGAGTAGGCATGCGCGAAAAGGATGTGGTGCGATGCCGCACCGAGAATGGCATCGCCAGGCTGGAGCTGAATCGGCCGGATTGCCTGAACGCGATGAACCGCCAGCTGTTGCGGCAGCTTTTGGCGGCGCTGGATTGGGCTGCGGCGGATGACGCCGCGCAGGCGGTGCTGCTGACCGGCAATGGCCGCGCGTTTTCGGCGGGCGCCGATATCCGATATCTGAACCGGGCCTCCGCGGCCGAGGTGCGGGAGCTGGCGCGCTTGGCCGTGGCGGCGACGGAAAAGATCGAGAATCTGGGCAAGCCGGTATTGGCCGCTATCAATGGCGACGCCCTGGGCGGCGGGCTGGAGATCGCCGAGGCCTGCATGTTGCGGCTGGCCGCGCCGCATGCCCGTTTCGGCCACCCGGAAGTGAAGATCGGCGCGGTGGCCGGTTTCGGCGGCACCACGCGGCTGCCGCGGCTGATAGGCAAGGGCAGGGCGGCCGAGCTGCTGTTGACCGGGCGCTTGATCGATGCCGACGAGGCCTGCCGGCTGGGCTTGATCAACCGCGTGGCGGCGGCGGAGAGTTTGCTGGCGGAGTCGGAGGCGCTGCTGCGGGAGGTCATGGCTCAATCGCCGTCGGCGGTGCGTTTGAGCTGGGAGGCCATTCATCGCGGCCTGTCCCTGTCTGAAGCCGAGTCCGCGCGCCTGGGCGCCGATTATTTCGGACTGGTTGCGCAGACTGAGGATTTTCGCATCGGCACCAAGGCTTTTCTTGAGAAAGCGCTGCCGCGGTTTAAGGGGCGTTGAAGAAGAGGGAGCCCGCCGATAGCGCCGGCGGGCTTGCTGACTATTTGTCCCAGATATTGCCCAGCGTGCGGATGGACGTGTCCATCTGCGCGGCCATCTTGGCATGATCGCTCAGATTGGGGTGCCAATTGCAGCCGGTCAGTTCGATGTTCTGCCAGTCCACATAGGCCACCGTCGTCCCTTTTTGCCTTTCCTCATCCACCACCTGGCTGACCAGCGGACGCATCCGGTCCGCCGGCCACAGAAAAGTCGCGGCCAGCAAAAAGGCGGGGTTGTCGTAACGCTGCTTCAACTCCGCGATCAGTCCGTGATAGGCCTTCAGGTAGTCGGCGGCCAGTTGTTCCTGGCTGCGGCCTTCATTGGCGCCAACATCGGTGCCGAAGTCATTGATGCCCAGCGCGATCACTACCAGTTGCGGCTGCCAATTGTAGCGATGGTCGGCATTGTTGCCGGGCGTGCTTACCGGCAAGTTTTGCAAGAGCCGCGGATGATAGCTGCGATAGTCCACTTGCGGCATATTGCCGCCCCAATTGCGCACCATGCCCATGCCTGACATGCCGTTGTTTTGGATCTGCGCGCCGTAGAGTTTGCCCAGGTAGGCGGCGAAGCTCTGGCTGGCGTCGCTGCGCTCGACGATTTGCTGATCGGTGCAATCGCGGGTGGTGGACAGGTTGCCATAGGCCACGGTCCAGGAGTCGCCGATGAATTCGATTTGCCGGCGCGGCTTGGGCGGCAATTCCAGCGCATGGCCGCCGCGCAGCGTGAAGCCGCGGAACAGGCCGGGGTTGTCTGGCGATTGGGTCATCTTGAACAAGCGGACCAGGTGCGGCTTGCGGTCGGGCAGGTCTTGCCAAATGGTGCGTTCCCCGGCGGCGGGGGCGATGGTTTGCGCCGCTTTGCCGTCCACTTCCAGTGAATAGAAATTGACCGCGTCGTTGAGCGTGACGCCCACGGCCTGCGCGGCGACGCGCGCCCGCCAGTTGACGCCGGGCCAGGTGGCTTGCCAGCCGTCGGCGCGATGGATCTGGCGGCCCTCAGTCTGCACCGCCCATTGCGGAACGGTTTGCTCTGCGTGGGCGGATGCGGCGAATGACAGCAAGCCAAGCACAATCAGTCTTCTTGCATGTTTCATTACTTCCTCCGTGTTTAGATGCCATTGAAGTATTGATCATGATTAAATAAATTCAATGGATTTTTTAAGCATGGATAGTGCGGACTTGGAAAGCGGAGCGGCGAGGGCTTGGCGGCCACGGCTTGAAGCTTGGCTGGAGCGGGCGGCGCAGGGGGAGCGGCGTGGCGGGCGGAAAGCAAAATCGGCGCGATGGCGCGCCGATTCGGGGATGAGACGTTGGGCCCGAAGTTTATTCGGGCACGTTCAGCGCATTGATGCTGTAGCCGGCGTCCACGTAAGTGATTTCGCCGGTGATGCCGGAGGAGAGGTCCGACAGCATGAAGGCGGCGGCGTTGCCGACTTCTTCCGTGGTGACGTTGCGGCGCAGACAGGCTTGGCTGGAAGCCATGTTTAGCAGCTTGGAGAAGCCGGAGATGCCGGAGGCGGCCAGGGTCTTGATCGGGCCGGCGGAAATGCCGTTGACGCGGATGCCTTCCTTGCCCAGGCTGGCGGCCATGAAGCGCACCGAGGCTTCCAGGCTGGCTTTGGCCAGGCCCATCACATTGTAGTTCGGGATCGCGCGCACCGCGCCCAGGTAGGACAGGGTCAGCAGCGAAGCCTTGCGGCCCTGCATCATCGGGCGCGCGGCCTTGGCCAGCGCCGGGAAACTGTAGGAAGATACGTCATGGGCGATCTGGAAGGCTTCGCGGCTCAGCGAGTCCAAAAAGTCGCCTTCCAGCGCTTCGCGCGGCGCGAAGCCGATGGAGTGCACCAGGCCGTCCAGGCCGTCCCATTCCTTGGCCAGATCGGCGAACAGTTGATTGATCTCGTCGTCGTTCTGCACGTCGCAGCGGTAAACCAGTTTGGATCCGAAGTCGGCCGCCATATCACGGACGCGATCTTCCAGCTTGTCCACCACGTAGGTGAACGCCAGCTCGGCGCCTTCGCGGTGACAGGCCTGGGCGATGCCATACGCGATGGAACGATTGGAGATCATGCCGGTGATCAGGATTTTCTTGCCTTGCAGAAAGCCCATTTGGAGTCCTTCTTGTGTAAACAGCCAGACATTATACCGGAAAGCAAGGGATTTCCGGGAATCCGTGTCCGGGGCATCCCCTGCTTGGCCGCGTTTGTCCTTGGCGGCGGCCGGGTTGCTCCCGGCGGCGGCGCTTGCTACCATCAGGAATTAAGCATGAACACAATTGATGAGGAAGCCATGAGCGATCTGATCCACCACGTAAGCGATGATTCTTTCGAACAAGACGTGCTGAAGGCCGATGTGCCGGTGCTGGTAGACTACTGGGCAGAATGGTGCGGCCCGTGCAAGATGATCGCGCCGATTCTGGACGAAGTGGCCGCGCAATACGAAGGCAAGCTGAAAGTGGCCAAGCTGAACATCGATCAGAACGAGCAGACGCCGCCGAAGTTCGGCATCCGCGGCATCCCGACGCTGATGATCTTCAAGGACGGCCAAGTGGCCGCCACCAAGGTAGGCGCGCTGTCCAAGAGCCAGCTGACCGCCTTCATTGACAGCAACATCTAAAGCGTCTATTCTCCACGCACAACCTTCAAGACGGGTGGCATAAACAAGCGCCGCCCGTTTCGTTTACACTCCACCCCCCCAACGGCGTTCCGCCGAATATGACCGAGTCGACCTCACGACCGCTATGCACTTATCTGATCTCAAACATCTACATGTTTCCGAACTCGTGGAAATGGCAATTTCCAACGAGATTGACGGGGCCAACCGACTGCGCAAGCAGGATCTGATCTTCGCGCTTCTGAAAAACCAGGCCAAGAAGGGCGAAAGCATCTTCGGCGAAGGCACGCTGGAAGTGCTGCCGGACGGTTTCGGTTTCCTGCGCAGCCCGGATACCTCGTATCTGGCCGGGCCGGACGACATTTATGTCAGCCCCTCGCAGATTCGCCGCTTCAACCTTCATACCGGCGATTCCATCGAGGGCGAGATCCGTACCCCGAAGGACGGCGAGCGCTACTTCGCCTTGGTCAAGGTGGACAAGGTAAACGGCGAGGCGCCGGAAAGCGCCAAGCACAAGATTCTGTTTGAAAACCTCACCCCGCTTTTCCCAACCGAGCAGTTCAAGCTGGAGCGCGACATCCGCGCCGAAGAGAACATCACCGGCCGCATCATCGACCTGATCGCGCCGATCGGCCGCGGCCAGCGCGCGCTGTTGGTGGCGCCGCCGAAGTCCGGTAAAACGGTGATGCTGCAGCATATCGCCCACGCCATCACCGCCAACCACCCGGATGCGGTGCTGATCGTGCTGCTGATCGACGAGCGTCCGGAAGAAGTGACGGAAATGCAGCGTTCGGTGCGCGGCGAAGTGGTGTCCTCCACCTTCGACGAGCCGGCCACCCGCCACGTGCAGGTCGCCGAAATGGTGATCGAGAAGGCCAAGCGCCTGGTCGAGCACAAGAAGGACGTAGTGATCCTGCTGGATTCCATCACGCGTCTGGCCCGCGCCTACAACACCGTGGTGCCGGCTTCCGGCAAGGTGCTGACCGGCGGCGTGGACGCCAACGCGCTGCAACGCCCGAAGCGCTTCTTCGGCGCCGCGCGCAATGTGGAAGAGGGCGGCAGCCTGACCATCGTCGCCACCGCGCTGATCGACACCGGCAGCCGCATGGACGACGTGATCTACGAAGAATTCAAGGGCACCGGCAACTGCGAAATCCATCTGGATCGCAAGATGGCTGAAAAGCGCATCTTCCCGGCCCTGAACATCAATCGCTCCGGCACCCGCCGCGAAGAGCTGCTGATCCCGCAGGACCAGCTGCAACGCATCTGGGTGCTGCGCAAGCTCTTGTACCCGATGGACGATCTGGAAGCGATGGAATTCCTGCAGGACAAGATCAAGGCCACCAAGTCGAACCAGGCTTTCTTCGACTCGATGCGCCGCTAAGCGGTTTTCATCCGCATCATGCCAGACCATGCCGGTCTGGCATTTTTTTTGGTACATTGAGGCATGGACCTGTCCGCCCGTTTTTTCCAGATGGAATGGTTTTCCGCGATCGGCACCGCCGCCTTCGCCATTTCCGGCTATCTGGTCGGCATCCGCAAGCATCTCGACTTGCTGGGCATTTGCATCGTGGCGCTGGTGACGGCGATAGGCGGCGGCATCATCCGCGATGTCTTGGTGGGGCGGGTGCCGCTGGTGTTCCACAGCTACGCGAACTTGCTCATCATCGCGGCGACGCTGCTGGCGGCCTGGGCGCTGGGGCTGCACAAGCGCAAGAGCCGGACATTGGAGCGCTTGTTCGTGCTGGCGGATTCGCTGGGCTTGGTGGCGTTCAGCCTGGCCGGCGCGCAAGTCGGACTGGTGTTCGATCTGAACGTTTTCGGCGTGGTGTCGCTGGGTTTCATCACCGCGGTAGGCGGCGGCGTGGTGCGGGATATGATGGTCAATGAGTTGCCTTATATTCTGCATCGGGACTTTTATGGCACGGTGGCGATCCTGGTCGCGGCCGGCCTGTGGCTGTGCGACAGCCTGGAGTGGGTGGGGCTGTGGTCGCTGCAATTGCTGTTCTGGCTCGGGCTGGCTCTGCGTTTGCTGGCACATCGCAATGAGATGACCTTGCCCAAGATAGGCCGGAGCGGACAGCATCAAGGATAACGATATGAGGTGGACGGAGACGAACGAGGCCGCCGAGCGGATCGCCAGGCGGCTGCGCAGCTATGACTTTACCGGCAAGGTGGCGGATTTGCCTGCGCGGCCGGTGACGGCCGATTTGCGCCGCGCCGCGGTGTTGATGCCGCTGGTTTGGCATGAAGACGGGCCGACGGTGCTGTTCACGCGCCGCACCGAGCATTTGTCCAGCCATCCCGGCCAGGTGAGCTTTCCCGGCGGCAAGGTGGAGGCGGGCGATGCCTCGCCGGTCGATACCGCCTTGCGCGAGACGCGCGAGGAGATCGGCCTGGATGCGTCCTGTGTGCGCGTACTGGGCCATCTGCCCGAATACGCGATTTTGACCGGTTACGTGGTGACCCCTGTGGTGGGGCTGCTGACGCCGCCGCTAGCGCTGGCGCCGGCGGAGGATGAGGTGGCGGAGATCTTCGAGGCGCCGCTGTCCCTGCTGCTCGACAAATCGGTTTACCAGGGGCACGACTACGTCCGCGACGGCGTGGCCGGCCGCTACCTGTCCCTGCCGTGGGGGCGGCACACCATTTGGGGCGCCACCGCGGCGATGTTGTGGATGCTGGCTGATGCCTTGGCTGGAGATCAGGGATTGTCCTGATCGCAAAGAATGATGTTGCGCCCCGCCAGCTTGGCTTGATACAGCAGCTTGTCGGCGCGGGCGATCATCTGCGCCGGCGTGTCGCCGGGGCGCCAGTCGGTCAGGCCGGCGCTGAAAGTGATGTGCTGTTCGACGAAGGGGAAGGTGGTGTGGCTCAAGGCCATCTGCATCCGCTGCATCACCTTGTTGGCGTCGCGCAGGCGGGTGTAGGGGAAGATCACCAGGAACTCCTCGCCGCCGACCCGGGCGTTGATGTCGGTGGTGCGGGTGCTGTCGCGCAAGGCGTTGGCTACCGCCACCAGCACGTCGTCGCCGGCCTGGTGGCCGTGCTGGTCGTTGAATTTCTTGAAGTAGTCGATATCGAACACCGCGATGGACATGGTCTGGCCGTAGCGTTCGCAGCGGTTGATCTCGTCGCGCAGCACCATATCGGCGTGGCGGCGGTTGTATAGCCGGGTCAGGGGGTCGGTGACCGCCATTTCGGCCAATTGCAGATTGCTTTCATGCAACTGCTGCTCCAGCTGTTTGCGTCCTGAAATGTCATACAGCGCGATCAAGGCGGAGGGCGATGCCCCGCCCTGCAGCGAATGCAGCGAGGCGATGGCCCACAGCTTGCTTTGATCCTCCAGCGTCAGCTCGACTTCCTGCTGCATCACTTCTTTGTTTTCCTGCAGCCATTGCTCCACCGGCTGCAGTTTCAAGGGCAGATTCAACTCCTGGCTGGCGTTTTCCTGGCTGTCGCGCGGCGGCAGCCTGAGCAGTTCCCGCGCCGGCGCGTTGGCGTGGCGGATGCGGCGGGTGCGCGGGTTGACCAGCAGCAGCGCCAGCGGCGCGATATCCAGAATGCCGCGGGCCTGCTCCTCGCTTTCGCGGATGCGCTCGTTGCCGCGCAGCAGCTGCTGATGCTGGCGCAGATTCGAGAGGTGCTTGCGCAGGGCCAGCAGGGTGAGGGCGGCGACGAACAGCCAGCCCGGAATGGCCAGCCAGGCTTTGTCGCGCACGTAGCGGGTGAAGTCCTGCCGGGAAATGCCCACCGCGACCTCGAAAGGATAGTTGCCGGTGCGGCGTATGCTGTACAGCCGCATCGAGCCGTCAAAACTGGACGGCGCGCTGAACAGCATTTGGTTGGCGTCGTGATTGTCCACGATATGGGGTTGCAGAGGGCGATAGCTCTGTGGATCCAGTTGGTTGCTGCTGCTGATCTTGGGCCAGCGCGCCACAATCAATTGGCGCTGGTCCAGCACCAGAATTTCGCCGTGTTCGCCTACCGTCAGACGGCTGACTTCGTCCTGAAAGAAGTCATGGTTGATCAGGCCGGTGGACATGCCGATCAGATTGCCCTGCTCGTCATGCAGTTTGTTGGCCAGCACGATGCCGCCTTCGGCGGGGCTATGCATGACCGCGGTGTAATTGCTGTCCTGCTCGTCCATGCGATGCAGCCAGCGACAGAATTCGTTGTGATGGGCATGCAGCGGATTGGCGCGGTTGCTGCTGAATACGGTCTGGCAGGCGGTATCCACGATCTCGATCTGGCTCAGATACGGCGCCAGCTGCAGCTGCTTTGCCAGCTTCTGTCCCAGGTTTTGTTGCAGGTCGGCGTTGAGATTGCCATTGCGCAACAGCTTCTGCACTTCGGGAATCTGGTTGCTGCCCTGCAGGATCAGCCCGGCTTCGTGGATGCCGGAGCTGAGGCGCTCGGCCAGCAATTGGCTTAGGCCGCTGGCCTGATGTCCGGCTTCATTCTCGACCTGCCGGTAGCTGATGACCAGGTCCAGCGCCACCAGTCCCAGCGTGACCAGCAGGAACAGGCCTGCTCCCCATTTGGCATGGCGGGCGGAACGCGCGGCGGATCGTTTGTGCGTCATCTCCATATCGGATGGGGAAGGCCTGTGGCGTGGTGGTGGATGCACTCAGTATGACACCTAAGTTCGAGGCTGCGTAGCCGCCTACCAGGCAAAGCGCATCGACAAGTCGACGGCGCGGATGTCCTTGGTCAGTTTGCCCACCGAGATGCGGTCCACTCCGGTGGCGGCGATGGCGCGAACGGTATCCATGTCGATGCCGCCGGAGGCTTCCAGTTCGGCGCGGCCGGCGGTCAGCTCCACGGCGGCGCGCATCTGCTCCGTCGACATATTATCCAGCAGCACCAGCTTGGCGCCGCTGCGCAGCGCTTCTTCCAGCTGAGCCAGCGTTTCGACTTCGATTTGCAAGGTCACGCCGTGCGGCAGGTCTTGCAGCGCCTGCCGCATCGCCTGGGCCACGCCGCCGGCGGCCATGATATGGTTTTCCTTGATCAGGATGCCGTCGTAAAGGCCGACGCGCTGATTGTCGCCGCCGCCGACGGTGACGGCGTATTTCTGCGCCAGCCTGAGGCCGGGAAGCGTCTTGCGCGTATCGAGGATGCGGGCGCGATGGCCGGCGGCGGCGTCGACATAGCGGCGGGTTTCGCTGGCTACGGCGGACAGCAGCTGCAGGAAGTTGAGGCCGGTGCGTTCGGCCGTCAGCAGCGCGCGGGCCGGGCCGTGGATGCGGCACAGCTCTTGTCCGGCGGCGACGCGCTCGCCTTCCTTGACCTGCCATTCCACCTGGCAGCGCGCGTCCACCTGGCGGAAGCTTTCCTCAAACCAGGCCTGGCCGCAGATGACCGCTTCTTCGCGCGCGATGACGCGGGCGGAGCCGAGTTTGTCCTCCGCGATCAGGCGGGCGGTCCAATCGCAGGCGCCGATGTCTTCGGCCAGCGCCTGGCTGACTTGCTGAGCGATCAGGTGAAAAGCGGGCAAGCGGGGCATGAGTGTCTCCATCCAAAACCATATTGTAACGGCAGGGCAAAAAAAACGCGCCCCCCGGATGCGTTTGGGCAGAGAAGAATCGCCGCCGCTCTGATATTCTTCGGGCTCATCCCTTGAAATTGCTATGTCATCATGGATCTGTCGGTTTCGCAGTTTCCAGCTTGGCTGCTGTGGCTGGCCAATGCCTGCGCCGCGGCGTGCCTGCTTTTCTGTTTGTGCAAGGTGAAATGGCGCGAGCAGTCCGTCTCGGCGCTGAATGCCTGGATGGGCGCTTGCGTGCTGGATCTGGCGCTATGGCTGCTGCGGGCGGGCTTGCAGCCCGGCCTGTCGTTTCATCTATTGGGCGGCGCTTTGTTCGTCTTGATGATGGGGCCCTGGCTGGCCCTGCCGGCATTGGCGCTGGTGCAAATCGCGCTGGCGCTGGGCGGGCATGCTCAATGGCTGTCTTTGGGCGTCAACTGGCTGTTGAGCGCCCTGCCTGCCGTCTGCGTGGCCAGCGTGGCGCTGCGCTTGGCTCAGCGCTATCTGCCCAGGCATTTCTTCATCTATATCTTCGTCAACGGCTTCCTCGCCGGCGGGGCCAGTCTGTTCGCCGCGGCGGTTTGCGGCATGCTGGCGCTGGGCGCGGCCGGGGATTATGAATGGGATGCGCTGTTGGAGCAGGCGGTGCCCTATTATTTCTTGCTGTCATGGTCGGAAGCGTTTCTGACCGGCCTGCTATTGGCGGTGCTGACGGTTTACCGGCCGCAATGGGTGGCCACCTTCGACGATGCCAGTTATCTGGGAGATAAGCCGGACAGCGGTCGTTGAGCTTGTTTTCGATCAGGGAGGAGCGGCAATGCCTTTTGTGATGTGGAGCGTATTGCTGGCGGCGTTATTGCCGCTGGTCTGGGCGGGCGTGGCCAAGGCGGGCGCGCCTTACGATAATCGCAAGCCGCGGGAGACGGCTGCCGGCGCGACAGGTTTCCGCCAGCGCGCCGGATGGGCGCAGCAGAATGCCTGGGAAGCCTTGCCTACTTACCTTGCCGGCGTGACGGTGGCTTGGTTGATGAAGGTGCCTGTCGCCGAAATGAATGCGGTCGCCGCCGTATTCGTGGCGGCGCGCATTATCCATGGCCTGCTTTATGTGGCCGACCAAGCCTCGCTGCGTTCTTTGGCCTGGTTGATCGGCCTGCTGTCGGTGCTCTACCTGTTCTTGCGGGCCGGCGGGGTGCTAGGCTGAGGCGGGGACTTGTCCCCGCCTTGGCTGATCACAGCCAGCCTTGCCGGCGCAGCGTGGCTTGCAGCTGCTCGAAGCCTATGGTGTGGAAGGCTTGCCAGCCCCGTTCCCGGGCGGCGTCCACGCATTCGATGTTGTCGTCGAAAAAGGCGATTTGATTGCCTGGCAGATTCAGCGCCTGTTCAACGTGGCGGTAGATGGCCGCGTCCGGTTTGCGCAAGCGCAGCAGGTGTGAGGCGAACAGCGCGTCGAAACGCTGCAGCAAGTCGAACTCGCGCTCGATCTTGCCCCAGTGCAGCGCGTTGTTGTTGCTTAGCGCGGCTAGGCGGAAGCGGCCTTTCAGCGCCGCCAGCAGCTCGGGCGCGCCTGGATAGGCGCCGGCCAGCCAGTTTTCCAGTTGATCGCGCATGGCTTCGGCCGGAATGTCCAATTGCAGCGCGTCGCTCATCGCCGCGGCGAATGCCAGCGGCTCGCATTCGCCTTGGTCCAGGCGGGCGACCCAGGGGCTATGAATCCAGAACTCCCTGGCCGCTTCGCGATCCAGTTTGCCGCCTGACAGCCGGATCAGCGGATCGATGCCGTTCCAGTCCGCCAGCACGCCGCCCAAATCGAATACCAATGCTGCTGGTTTGCTGCTCATGTTTTCTCCCGAATGCGATTGCGTCGATGACGATAAGACGGCTTACAGAATCAGCGGTTCCGGCTCCAGCTCCACGCCGAAGCGCGCGGCCACGGTTTCCCTGACCTTGCGCGATAGCGCGTGCAGTTGTTCGCCGCTGGCCTGGCCATGGTTCACCAGCACCAAGGCCTGCTTGTCGTGCACGCCGGCATCGCCGTCGCGGTAGCCCTTCAGCCCGCATTGATCGATCAGCCAGCCCGCCGCCAGTTTGACCTGGCCGTCCGCGGCCGGATAGTGCGGCAGCGCGGGGTGTCGCGCCAGCAGCGCCGCGGCTTGATCGGCGGAAATCACCGGGTTCTTGAAGAAACTGCCGGCGTTGCCCAATACCGCCGGGTCCGGCAGCTTGCTTTGACGGATGGCGATCACGGCCTGGGCGATATCCAGCGGCGTCGGCTCGGCCACGCCCATGGTTTCCAGCTGGCGGGCGATGTCGCCGTAGCCGGTGCGCAACTGCGCCTGGCGCGAGAGGCGGAAGCGCACCGCCGTCACCAGCAGCTTGCCCGCGGCTTCATGTTTGAACACGCTGTCGCGGTAGCCGAAGCGACAGTCGGCATTGGACAGAATGGTCTGGGCGCCGCCGGCGGACAGATCGGCGCAGACCACTTCATGCAGCCTGTCCTTCACCTCTACGCCGTAAGCACCGATGTTCTGCACCGGGCTCGCGCCGACGGTGCCGGGAATCAGGCTGAGGTTTTCCAGGCCGCACCAGCCTTGGCTCAGCGCGTATTGGACGAAGCCATGCCAGTTTTCGCCGGCGGCGGCTTCGACGATGACGTCGCCGCCAGCCTCGCTCAGCAGCCGGATGCCCTCGAGGCTGACCAGAATCACCAGGCCGGGGTAGTCGCGGGTCAGCAGCAGATTGCTGCCGCCGCCCAGCCACAGCACCGGCCCTTGTCGGTAGAGCGGGTGGGCGAGCAGGGCGGGCAGGTCGGACAGGTCTTCCAGGCGGCAGAAATGCGCGGCGCGCGCGGACAGGCCAAAAGTATTGTAGGGGCGCAGGTCCTGATCTGCGGCAAACGTCAAACTCATAGCAGAATTCCTTGGTCGCGGCGCAAGCGGCGGCGGCTGGCGCGAGCCAGATAAAAAGTCAGCAACAGGCCGGCCACGGTGAGGCTGATCACCAGCGCGGTCCAGAAGCCGTAAATCCCCATCCGCGGCACGATACAGTCGGTCAGGCCCAGCAGGATGCCCAGGCCCAAGCCTACCACCCAGAACGAGGTGATGTGGATCAGCATTGGAATGGTGGTCAGCTTATAGCCGCGCAGCGCGCCGGAGGCGATGGTTTGCGCGGCATCGGTCAACTGGTAGACGGCGGCGAACAGCAGCAGCGTGGTGCCCATGGCGATCACGCGCGGGTCGGTGCTGTACATCCACATGATGGGTTCGCGCAGCAGCAGCACCAGGATCATCGCCGCGCCGGCCATGCACAGCCCCATCATCATGCCGACGCCGGAAATGAAGCACGCGGCTTTGTAATCGCCCGCGCCGGCATGGTGGCCGACGCGCACCGACAGCGCGGTGGCCACGCTCTGCGGCAGCATGTAGATCAGGCTGGAGAAGTTCAGCACCGACTGGTGGGTGGCGACGACGACGGTGCCGAGTTCGGCGATGAGCAGCGCGATGAAGGAAAACAGGCTGACTTCGACGAAGAAGGACAAGCCTATGGGCAGGCCCAGCTTCATGAAGGCGGCGAAGCGCCGCCAGTCGGGCCGGGTCAGGCCGGCGAGGATGCGGCTGTCGGCGAATTTCTTATGCCAGCTCACATAGGCCAGCAAGGCCAGGCAATTGAAGCAGAAGGCGAAGCCGGTGGCCCAGCCGCAGCCGGCGCCGCCCATCTTCGGGAAACCGTACAGGCCGTGGATCAGGATGTAGTTGAGCGGAATGTTCAGTCCCAGCGCGATCAGGCTCACCACCATGATGGCCTTGGGATGGCCCAGGCTAGAGGCGTAGGCGTGCAAGGCGCGGTGGGCCATTGCCGCCGGCATGCCGATGGCGGCGCCGGTGATGAACAGCATCACCTTGTCCACCACCTGCGGCGGCATGTGCAGCCAGTGGCGCAGCGCCGGTTCCAGCGCCAGCATCAGCGCGCCGCCCAGCGTGCCCAGAAGCAGGCCGAACCACAGGCCCTGGCCGGCATCGCGGCTGAAGCCGCGCTTGTCGCCGGCGCCCAGATGGTGCGAAAGAATGGGATTGAGCGCGGCGACCACGCCCATCAGCGTCACGTAAACGGTGATGAATACGCTGGCGCCCAGCGAAACGGCGGCCAGGTCGTCGGTGCCGACGCGGCCGGCCATCACGGTGTCGACGAAGCCGGTGGCCACCTGGGCGATTTGCGCCACCATCATCGGCAGGGCCAGGTGGGCGATCTGGCGCGCTTCGCGCACTATTTCGGCGCGCGACGCGCGATTGAGTTCGAACAGCATGCGGTCCTGCGGATTTGGGGCGTAAAAATGCGATTATAGCCGCGATGACCGCATACTGTCTGCGCGAAGACCCTTCAGAAACGAACGGGCGGATCGCGTCTTAAGTCGCAGCTGATGATCAGCGAGTCGCCGAAGCGGCTGTTGATGGCCAGCGCGTCGATCAGGCTGATGTCGCTGACGGTGAGTTGTTCGGCGCCACGGTCGATCACATAGCCCTGGGCCAGGGCGAAATCGGCGAGGTCATCCAGGGCGGCGGCATCGCCGGACGGCAGTGTTGTGGCGCTCAGGCTGCCACAGAGGGGGCGAGGTCTTCCCACGGCATCAAAAATCGCAAAAGAGAAATCGGTATAGCTGTCTTGCAGGCAGTCGTACATGTTGGCTCTCCCAGTTCGGTCGCGTTTTGCGCGCCGGACCCAGATACGCCGGCGACGCTTTAGCAGCATTTGTTGGGCGCCCTGCAAGTTGTCATTAACTCGGCGCCTGCTCCGGATGGAGCGAGCCAATTTGTCGCGGCTTGCGGGAGAGCGATGCCGGCCAGCCATGAAAAAACCCGCTGGCCATTTAAGCGCAAGCGGGTCAGTCCGTATACGCTTTAGCTGGCATTTGTATCGCGCCCGCAAGCTGTGTCAAATCGGCGCATGAGCACTAGATTATGCCGCTGGCAGTGGCCTGTCAAGCCCGCCGCGGCGGATTCAGACGGCCGCGTTGGGCGCGTTTTCCACCAGGCGGTAGCCGACGCCGGTTTCGGTGACGATATGGCGCGGCATGGCCGGGTTGTCTTCCAGCTTCTGGCGCAGGTGGCCCATATAGACGCGCAGATACTGGTTGTGTTCGGAGAAGGAGGGGCCCCAGACGGCGAGCAGCAGCTCGCGGTGGGTGATCACCTTGCCGGCGTTGCGGATCAGCGTGGACAGCAGCCGGTATTCGATGGGCGTCAGATGCACCGGCGCTTCGCCCTTGTGCACCAGGCGGTTGACCAAGTCGATCTTGATGTCGCCGAACTGGAAATTCTGTTGCGGCGCGGCGCTGCCCTGGATGCGGCGGCGCAGCAACACGCGGATGCGCGCCAGGCATTCGGCCACGCCGAAGGGCTTGGTCAGGTAGTCGTCGGCGCCGGCGTCCAGCGCCGCCACTTTTTCCGTTTCCTGGGTGCGGGCTGACAGCACCAGGATGGGGATGTCGGTCCATTCGCGCAGGCCCTTGATCACGTCTATGCCGTTCATGTCCGGCAGGCCCAGGTCCAGGATGACCATGTCCGGCTTGCGGGTCGCCACTTCGATTTGGCCCTGGCGGCCGGTTTCCGCCTCGTAGACGGTCATGTTTTCTTCTTCCAGCGCCGAGGACAGAAAGCGCCGGATCGGTTTTTCATCTTCGATGATGACTAGGCAGATAGGTGCGTCGCTCATGGTGTTTTCGCTTTTCTGGTTTTACTCGTCCTCCGGCGGCAAGGCCGGGGGCGTGCCGGCGGGCAGGGTGAAGGTGAAGCGGGCGCCGTGAGGCTTGATATTGCTGGCTTCTATGCTGCCGCCGTGGTTTTCTATGATGGCGCGGCAGATCGCCAGCCCCAGCCCGACGCCGGGCGTGGTGGATTCGGGCGTGCCGCGCGAGAATTTGTCGAAGGCCTTTTGCTCCATATTGGCGGGCAGGCCGGGGCCGTCGTCGCTGACGCTGACCGTGACCTTGCCGCCGTGGTGCTGCGCCGATAGTTCGATATGCGAGCCCGCGGGCGTGTATTTGCCGGCGTTTTCCAGCAGGTTGACCAGCACGCGCTCGATCAGCACCGCGTCGTATTCCAGCATCGGCAGATCGTGGCGCAGCTTCAGCTCCAGATGATGATGGCGCAGGCTGCGCTCGCAGGCGCGCACCGCGCTGCCCACCACCTCGTCCAGCAACTGCCATTCCTTGTTCAGCTTGATGCCGGATTGCAGCTTGGCCATGTCCAAGAGATTGGTCACCAGCTTGTTCATCCGCATCGCCTCGTCCTGGATGGACAGCGAGATGTCGGCCTGCTGCTCCGGCGGCAGATTGGGCGAGTTCAACATATTGGCCAAGCCCAGCATGGTGGTCAGCGGCGTGCGCAGATCATGCGACACCACCGACAGCACGCTGTTGCGCAGCCGCTCCGACTCCATCGCCACGATGGCGTCCTGCGCCACTTCCACATAATGCACCCGCTCCAGCGCCAGCGCGATTTGCGCGGCGCAGGTTTCCAGCATGCGTTGCTGTTCCGGCAGGAAGGCGTGGATGGTTTCCTCCGGCAGCAGGGCGATGACGCCGCGGGTGCGCATAGGCGCGCGCAGCGGCACATACAAGGCGGCGTTGGAGGGCAGGGTGTTGGTGCCGAGGCCGGCCGGCTGCAGATTGTCGAACACCCATTGCGCCACGCCGGTGTCGGCGGCGCTGCCGTAGTCGGTCGCCGCGCGCAATTGGTCTTCGCTATTGGGAATGAACAGCATCACCTTGGCGCGGAACAGCGGCTCCAGCCGGCCGACGGCGGTTTCGATGATTTGCGAGGCGGTCAGCGCGCTGGCCAGTTCGCGGCCCAGATCGTACAGCGCGCGGGTGCGCCGTTCTCGATAGGTGGCGATGGTGGCCTCGAAGCGGAAGCGCGCGGTCAACTGGCTGATCACCAGGGCCACCACCAGCATCACGATGAAGGTGAGCAGGTATTGAGTGTCCGATACCGCGAACGACAGCTGCGGCGGCACGAAAAAGAAATCGAAGGCCGCGACGGATAGGAAGGACGCCAGCACGCCGGGGCCGCGGCCATAGCGGGTGGCGATCAATACCACCGCCAACAGGTGCACCATGATGACGTTGGACAGCGCGAAGTAGGGCACCAGCTGATGGTTCAGCGCGGTGGTGGCGAAGCAGATGGCGGCGGCGGCCAGATAGCCGCGGTTGGTTTTGCCGTCGTCGTCGTCGCTGAACAGCAGGCTGTGCACGCGTTTGCCGCGCTTGTCGCTGTCTTCCTCCAGATCATGGGCGACGACGTAAACGTCCACATCGCCGGATTGGCGGGTCAACTCGTTGACCAGCGAGCCCTGCCACAGCCGCGCCAGCGCGCTGCGGGCGGACTTGCCCACCACCAGCTTGGAGACATTGCGGGTGCGGGCATAGGCCAGCAGGGTAGTGGCCAGCTCGGTGCCGCCCAGCACTGTGGTTTCGGCGCCCAGCTCCTGCGCCAGCTTCAGGCCCTTGAGAATGCGGGCGCGCTGCTCTTCCGGCAGCCGCTGCAAATGCGGCGTCTCCACATAGACGGCGATCCAGTCGGCGTCGAGGTTGGCGGCCAGCCGCTTGGTGCTGCGGATCAGTTTTTCCGTGCCCGGTCCCGGCCCGACGCAGACCAGCAGCCGCTCGCGGGCATGCCAGACCGGGGTGATGGATTGGTCGGCGCGGTAGGCGCGCATCTGCGCGTCCACCCGGTCGGCGGTGCGCCGCAGCGCCAGTTCGCGCAAGGCCAGCAGATTGCCCTTGCGGAAGAAGTTCTTGACCGCTCGCTCGGCCTGGTGGGGCAGGTAAACCTTGCCGGCGGCGAGGCGGGACAGCAGCTCGTCCGGCGGCAAATCCACCAGCGAGACTTCGTCGGCCATGTCGAACACATGGTCGGGCAGCGTTTCCCTGACGATGATGCCGGTGATCTGGCCGACAACATCGTTAAGGCTCTCAAGGTGCTGCACATTGAGAGTGGTGTAGACGTCGATGCCGGCGGCGAGCAGCTCCTCCACGTCTTGCCAGCGCTTGGGGTGGCGCGAGCCGGGCACGTTGGAATGGGCGAACTCGTCCATCAGGATCAACTGGGGTTTGAGCGCCAGGGCCTTGTCGATGTCGAACTCCGACAGCGAGCGGCCCTTGTACTCGATCTGGCTGGGCGGGAGGATCTCCAGCCCGTCCAGTTGCGCGGCGGTTTCCTTGCGGCCGTGGGTTTCCACCACGCCGATCAGCACCTCGATCCCTTCTTGCTGCTTGGTCCTCGCCGCCGCCAGCATGGCGTAGGTCTTGCCTACGCCGGCGCAGGCGCCGAAGAAGATTTTCAGCCGGCCGCGCTGAGCGTCCAGCTCTTCTCGTTTCAGCTCGTCCAGCAGGGCATCCGGGTCGGGGCGCAGATCGGTCATGAGGGCTTAGGCTTTCTTGGAAATGTCGTCCAGCGCCAGATTCAGTTCCAGCACATTGATGCGCGGCTCGCCGAGCAGGCCTAAAGTTTCGCCGATGATATGGTCATCGACCAGCTTGCGCACCGCGCTTGCCGGCAGTTTACGCGCGGCGGCGACGCGGTCAACCTGGTAATAGGCGGAGGCGACCGAAATTTCCGGGTCCAGGCCGCTGGCGGAGGCGGTCACCAGATCCACCGGCACCGCGCCGGTTTGGGTCGGATGCGCTTTGCGGATGTTGTCCACATTGCCCTTCACCGCGTCCAGCTGGGCCTTGTTGGTCGGGCCCAGGTTGGAGCCGGACGAGCTGCCGGCGTTGTACGGCATCGGGCTGGTAGCCGACGGGCGGCCCCAGAAATACTTGTCGCCGGAGAAGTTCTGGCCGATCAGGCGCGAACCCACCACTTTGCCGTCTTTTTCGATCAGGCTGCCGTTGGCCTGGGCCGGAAACACCGCTTGCGCGATGCCGGTGGTGACCAAGGGGTAGGCCAGGCCGGTGATCAGCGATAGGCCGCCAAAAATCACCAGCAGAGGACGAATGACTTTCACGATAATCCTTTCCATTCTTCTGGCGCGAGGGCCGCGTCGCTGCGTCGCTGCGTCGCGGCGGGCCCGCTTGCGCCCGGTTCCCGGCATGCCGGGGAGTTCATGCCCCGGACGGATCCGGGAACCTAAGATTGCCTGTTACACCAGACCGAGCGCGCCGAGCAGCATGTCGATGATCTTGATGCCGGCGAAGGGCACCAGCAGGCCGCCCAGGCCGTAGACCAGCAGGTTGCTGCGCAGCAGCTCGGCCGCGCTCTTGGCGTGGTACTTCACGCCCTTCAGCGCCAGCGGGATCAGGAACACGATGATGATGGCGTTGAAGATCACCGCCGACATGATGGCCGACGCCGGGCTGTTCAGGCCCATCACGTTCAGCGCGTTCAGCTGCGGGTAGGTGCTGGCGAACGCCGCCGGAATGATGGCGAAGTACTTGGCCACGTCGTTGGCGATGGAGAAGGTGGTCAAGGAACCACGGGTCATCAGCATTTGCTTGCCGATTTCCACGATCTCGATCAGCTTGGTCGGGTTCGAGTCCAGGTCCACCATATTGCCGGCTTCCTTGGCCGCCTGGGTGCCGGTGTTCATCGCAACGGCTACGTCGGCTTGAGCCAGGGCAGGGGCGTCGTTGGTGCCGTCGCCGGTCATCGCTACCAGCTTGCCTTCCGCCTGATGGCTGCGGATCAGCTTGAGCTTGGCTTCCGGCGTGGCTTCTGCCAGGAAGTCGTCCACGCCGGCTTCGGCGGCGATGGCGGCCGCGGTCAGCGGGTTGTCGCCGGTGATCATCACCGTCTTGATGCCCATCTGGCGCAGTTCGGCGAAACGCTCCTTGATGCCGCCCTTGACGATGTCCTTCAGCTCGATCACGCCCAGCGCGCGGTTGCCTTCTGCCACCAGCAGCGGCGTGGAGCCGCGGCGGGCCACTTCGTCGGCGCTCTTGGAGAGTGCGTCCGGGAACTGGCCGCCTTGCTCGGCGATGTGGCGGCGGATCGCGTCGATGGCGCCCTTGCGGATCTGGCGGCCGTCGTAATCGATGCCGGACATGCGGGTTTGCGCGCTGAAGGCGATGAAGCTGGCTTCATGGCTGGCCAGCTGGCGCTCGCGCAGATTGAACTTCTGCTTGGCCAGCACCACGATGGAGCGGCCTTCCGGCGTTTCGTCGGCCAGGGAGGCCAGCTGAGCGGCGTCGGCCAAGTCTTTTTCCGACACGCCCGGCGCCGGGATGAAGGCGGAGGCCTGACGGTTGCCCAAGGTGATGGTGCCGGTCTTGTCCAGCAGCAGCACGTCCACGTCGCCGGCGGCTTCCACCGCGCGGCCGGAGGTGGCGATCACATTGGCGCCCATCATGCGGCTCATGCCGGCCACGCCGATGGCCGACAGCAGGCCGCCGATGGTGGTCGGGATCAGGCAGACCAGCAGGGCCACCAGGGTGGTGATGCTGATCGGGGTGCCGGCCTTGACCGCGTCCACGCTGAACAAGGAAAACGGCAGCAGGGTGACGGTCACGATCAGGAACACGATGGTCAGCGCCACCAGCAGAATGGTCAGCGCGATCTCGTTCGGGGTCTTCTGGCGCTTGGCGCCTTCCACCATGGCGATCATGCGGTCCAGGAAGGTTTCGCCCGGATTGACGGTGATCTTGACCACGATCCAGTCGGACAGCACGCGGGTGCCGCCGGTGACCGAGGAGAAGTCGCCGCCGGATTCGCGGATCACCGGAGCGGATTCGCCGGTGATGGCGGATTCGTCGACCGAGGCCACGCCTTCCACCACTTCGCCGTCGACCGGGATCACGTCGCCGGCTTCCACCAGCACAAAGTCGCCCTTGCGCAGGCTGGTGCCGTCGACGATGCTCTTGGCCGCGCCGTGATTGCCGCCGGCCAGTTTCTTGGCCACGACGTTCTTCTTGGCGGAGCGCAGGCTGGCTGCCTGGGCCTTGCTGCGGCCTTCGGCCAGCGCTTCGGCGAAGTTGGCGAACAGCACGGTGAACCACAGCCACAGCGCCACGCCCAGGATGAAGCCGGAAGAGGCTTCGCCATGGCCGCCCAGCGACTGGATCCACAGCGCGGTGGTCAGAATGCTGCCCACGTACACCACGAACATCACCGGGTTGCGCCATTGAGTGCGCGGCGACAGTTTCTTGAACGAGTCGACGATGGCGGGTTTCACCAGCGACGGATCGAACATCGACGTGCTCGCGTTTTTATGGCCGGTGGCGATGGGTTGCGCCACTACGGATTTCAAATGATTCTTGTCGTTCATTTTCATTTCCTTGACTGACGGGCTTAGTGGACGGCGAGCATTTGCAGATGCTCGACCACCGGGCCCAGTGCCAGAGCCGGAACATAGTTAAGGGCGCCGACCAGCAGCACGGTGCCGATCAGCAACACCACGAACAGCGGGCCATGGGTCGGCAGGGTGCCGCTGGTGACGGCCAGGCGTTTCTTGGCGGCCAGCGAACCGGCGATGGCCAGGATGGGCACAATCATGAAGAAGCGGCCGAAGTACATGGCGATGCCAGTGGCGATGTTGTAGAACGGGGTGTTCGCGGACAGGCCGGCGAACGCGCTGCCGTTGTTGTTGGCGGCGGAGGTGAAGGCGTACAGGATTTCGCTGAAGCCGTGCGCGCCGGGGTTGGCGATGCCGGCCTTGCCCGCGGCCACGCTCACGGCGATGGCGGTCAGCGCCAGCACCAGGGTCGGGGTCACCAGAATGGTGATCGCGGTCATCTTCATCTCGTAGGTTTCGATCTTCTTGCCCAGGTATTCCGGGGTGCGGCCCACCATCAGGCCGGCGATGAACACCGCCAGGATGGCGAAAATCAGCATGCCGTACAGACCGGAGCCCACGCCGCCGAACACCACTTCGCCCAGCTGCATCAGGAACATCGGCACCAGGCCGCCAACCGGGGTCAGCGAGTCGTGCATCGCGTTGACGGCGCCGCAGGAGGCGGAGGTGGTCACGGCGATGAACAGCGAAGTATCGATGATGCCGAAGCGGGCTTCCTTGCCTTCCATATTGCCGCCGGATTGCAGGCTGCTGGCCTTCTGGTCGATGTGCATCGTGCTGTATTGCGGCACGCCGGCTTGCTCGGCGCTGGTTTCCACCACCACGGCGGTTACGAAGATCGCGGTCATCGCGGCGATGATGGCCCAGCTTTGACGGCGGTCGCCCACCATGCGGCCAAACAGGAAGCACAGCGCGGCCGGGATCAGGAAGATGGCGATGTCTTGCAGGAAGTTGACCAGCGGGGTCGGGTTCTCAAACGGATGGGCGGAGTTGGCGTTGAAGAAGCCGCCGCCGTTGGTGCCCAGCATCTTGATGGCTTCTTGCGAGGCCACCGGACCCATGGGCAGGGTTTGCGTTTGCGTGGTCTTGTCTTCCATCACCGGCTTGCCGTCCTTGCCGGTCACCGGATTGCCCTTGGCGTCCACCTTGGGCTGCTGGTACTTGGTCATTTCCAGCGTGTGCACGTCCTTGTAGGCGGACAGGTTCTGGATGGCGCCTTGCTGGGTGAATACCAGCGCGAATACCAGCGACAGCGGCAGCAGCACGTACAGGGTGACGCGAGTCACGTCCACCCAGAAGTTGCCGATCTTGCCGCTGCTGTGGCGGGCGAAGCCGCGGATCAGCGCGATCACCACCGCGGCGCCGGTGGCGGCGGACACGAAGTTCTGCACCGTCAGGCCCAGCATCTGGGTCAGGTAGCTCATCGTGGTTTCGCCGCCGTAACCTTGCCAGTTGGTGTTGGTGATGAAGGAAATGGCGGTGTTGAAAGAAGAGTCGGGGGAGACGGCTGTCATCGCCTGCGGGTTGAACGGCAGCGAGCCTTGCAGACGTTGCAGCGCGTAAACGGCCAGCGCGCCCAGGACGTTGAACAGGATCAGCGCGACGGTATAGCCGCGCCAGCCCATTTCCTCATCCTGCTTGATGCCGGCCAGACGGTAAAAGCCCCGTTCCAGCGGCGCGAACAAGCGTACCAGACCTACGTTTTCCCCTTGTACGATGCGCGTCATATACGCGCCAAGAGGCCAGGCCAGTGCGATCAGCACGACCAGGAACAGCCCCAATTGGAGCATGGCGGGCGTTGTCATGATTAGAAATTCTCCGGCTTAACCAATGCGTAAATCAGATAAACGAACAGGCCCAGCGCCAAAGCGGCGCTGATCAGGTACCAAGCGCTCATTGCTTGCCTCCCAATTTGTCGCAGGCTGCGATCAACAGCCAGGTCATTGCGCCGAACAGCGCGATCAGACCGATGTAAAGAAGATCCATAGTGAAAATCTCCATGCGTAATGTGCGTTGTGGAAGGTACGCAATGCGGCGTCAAAAACCTGATAAAAGCGGAGAGAGGAGTATAAAAAAAGTATAAAAATTATCTTTATGGGCATGGTTTACCCAAAATAATTCCCGCCGTGGCGGAAAATGCACTTTTTTTTAGGTATTCGGCTCTAGGCTTGCGAGGAAGAAAAACCTTGATGCTGAAGGGGTGTGGCGAATGTTGCAGTGCAAGGCGGGGGTGTAAAGAAAAACAGACGGGGCTGACGCCTTGGGGGTGTGCAAGGTGGGGCAGGGGGGGCGGGGCGCCCCCGCGGCATTCAAAACAGGTCGTCGCAGCGATCGGCCAGGAAGCGGGCGTCATCGCGGTCGTGGGCGCGCTGACGCACTTTCTGTTGGCGCGATCTTTCGTCTTCGCTCAGTTGCGGCTTGGCCACCGCATAGAGGAAGCTTTCATGTTGGTCACGGGCTTGTTTTCGGCGAACGCTCAGGGGAATGCGAGATATCATCCTGCACCTTTCATCTCGAAACGTGGGCTGTTCAGGGGGCCTGACCGGATGACGCATTCGCCTGCGGGCAGGCACTGCCCCGACCTAGTCAACTTGACTCTATTTTCACAGTTTGTAAAGCATTAGCGTGCGAGCGCGCCTCCGGCTGTGGTGTCCATGCCAACGATACTCATCAGAAACATAAGCGCTGCCTGTTACAGCGGCGTGATGATTGGGTGAAGCTTGCGAACCGAGACTTATATGTTTTCTTTATCTATTGTTGTATCTAAACGGTCTTAGTTGTTATAAGCAAAGCGCGTAGCATCGGGTACATCTTGCAGTCAGGATGGGGATGGCTATGGATTTTGGATATACGGCGGCGGGACTGGCGGTCGGCTTCATTGTCGGCTTGACCGGCGTGGGCGGCGGCTCCTTGATGACGCCCATTCTGCTGTGGTTCGGCATTTCGCCGGCTACCGCGGTGGGCACCGATTTGCTTTACGCGGCTTTGACCAAGGCCGGCGGCGTGGCGGTGCACCATAAGCAGAGGCATATCGACTGGCGCATCACCTTGCATCTGTCGCTGGGCAGCGTGCCGGCGGCCTTGCTGACCCTGGGCTTGTTGTCCTGGCTGCATGTGCCGGCCGAGATCATGGATTCCATTTTCCGCTTCGTATTGGGGCTGGCCTTGATGCTGACCGCCGCCGCCATCCTGTTCAAACCCTGGCTGATGAAAGTAGGCGGGCGCCATGTCGCCAAGCTGGGCGAAGGCGGGCGCGTCTGGCCCACCGTGCTGGTGGGCGTGGCGCTGGGCGTGCTGGTGACGCTGAGTTCGATCGGCGCCGGCGCCTTGGGCACCCTGGCCTTGTTCCTGCTGTATCCGGCTCTGCCGACTTCGCGGCTGGTGGGCACCGAAATCGCCCATGCCGTGCCCTTGACCCTGGTGGCGGGGCTGGGCCATGCCAGCATGGGGCATCTGGATTGGGTGTTGCTGCTCAAGCTGCTGAGCGGCTCGCTGCCGGGCATCTGGCTGGGCAGCAAGCTGACCGGCAAGCTGTCCGATCATTGGCTGCGCCCGGCGCTGGCCGTGATGCTGGCGCTGGTGGGCGGCAAGCTGGTGTTGTAGCGCTCAGGGGTGGGCATAGCGTTTGATCAGCGAAGCATAGCGCCCATCCTGCTTGATCTTGTCCAACGCCGCTTGCAGCCGGGCGATGTATTGCGGGTTGCTGTCCTTCTGCATGGCGAAATAAAACTGCGTGCTGTCGTCCAGCACCTGCACCGAATCCAGCAGTTCCGGATCCATCTTCATCTGTTTGAGCGCATAGCGCTGGAACAAGGACACGCCGGCGGTGTATTGCACCCGGTGCGCGTACAACAGCTTGGCCGACTGGGCCTCGTCATTGGTCAGGATCATATTGCGGTTTTCGACAAAGCCCAGGTTTTCCAGCATCTTCTGGCCGGGCGTGTCGCGGGCGACGGCCACGACGGCCTTCTTGGCATCGTCCAGAGAGGTGTAAGGGCGGGCGTGGCCGCCGCCTAGCCGGAACAGCTCGATGGGCAGCGGCAAGGCCGGTCCTATCCATTTGAACATCTCTTCCCGCTCCGGGGTTCTCACGGTCAGATACAGCATGGTGTTGGGCACTTGCTGCGCCTCGCGCAAGGCGCGGCTCCATGGCTTGAGCTGAATGACGGCGTGCAAGCCGCTCTCGTGCAGCATCATTTGCAGCAGCTCGTTGGAAAAGCCTTTATGGATGCCATTCTCGTCGTAGCTGAGAGGCGGCAGGGTTTCGCTCAGCGCGTAGATTTCCGCCTGGGGGAGGTCGGCTTTGGCGCCGGCCATGGGGAGGGCGATCAGGGATAGGGCAAGCAGGACGCTCGGCGACAGACGCATGGAACGTTCCTCCAACAGTGGCTTATCCCCACTATAAACATTCCGTCGAAACAGTCAGCACAAAAAAGTGCCCCGGCAGAACCGGGGCGCAAGCAAACAACAAAGGAGAAGCCATAAGAAGCATGGTTATATTAGGGTTTAATGATTTCCCGTGACTTGATGTGAAACAAACTTACAGATGTTTCTCGCAAGGAATTGTTTTCCGTTACAAATGACTGGCGGCGGAAAACAGGTTTTTGCGCATGACGACGCGCTCGTCGTCGATGCCTGCCGGATAAGGCTGGCGTTCCATTTCCTGGTAACCCAGTTTTTGATAGAAGCGCAGGTTGCCGGGCAGTTGCCGCCGGGTGGACAAGATCAGCTCTTCCACGCCTTGCTTGCGCAGCTGTTTTTCAGAATATTCAAGCAGGGCCGATCCCAGGCCATGGCCTTGCCAATCCGGGTGGGCGCAGACGCGTTTGACTTCAGCTAGGCCGTTCTGGGGCGGCAGCACCAGCAGGCAGGCCAGCAATTGTCCTTCGCGCTCGGCCAGAAAAATCTGGCTGCCGCTGGCCAGGTGGCCGGTGAGGCTAGCTACGGTTTCATCCAGCGCGGTGGGGCGGCTGGGCAGTTGCGAAGCCAAGGGGCGGAAGGCGAGCTGGATCAGTTGGCAGAGGGCGGGAAGGTCATCCCAGTCGGCCAGACGGAAAACGGTTGCAGTCATGCTGAAGCTCCCGTGCGAGGTTGTGCCGCGATTGTAAGATGGAATTGTTACAGTTAAAAAAACGGCCGCATGCAAGTCATGCGGCCGTTTGGCTAAGGATGGTCAGGATAACCGGCTTACAGCTTGCCGGCCACCCAGGCTTCCACGCCCTTCAGCGCGGCGTCCAGGTTTTCCGGCTGGGTGCCGCCGGCCTGGGCCATGTCCGGACGGCCGCCGCCCTTGCCGCCCACCTGTTGGGCGACGAAGTTGACCAGCTCGCCGGCCTTGACCTTGCCGGTCAGGTCGGCGGTGACGCCGGCCACCAGCGCCACTTTGCCGTCGCCCTTGGCGGCCAGCACGATGGCGGCGGAGCCCAGCTTGTCCTTCAGCTTGTCCAGCGTTTCGCGCAGCGCGGTGTTGTCGGCGCCGGGCAGCTCGGCCGCCAGCACCTTGACGCCGTTGATCACGGCGGCGCTGTCGGCCAGGCTGTCGCCGGCGGAGGCGGCCAGTTGGCCCTTCAGCTTGGCCAGCTCTTTCTCCAGCGCCTTGGCGTTGTCCTGCAGCGCGGCGATCTTGGCCAGCACTTCCTCGCTGGTCTGCGCCTTCAGCGCGCCGGCGGCTTCCTTGATCAGCGCGTCCTGGGCCTGGATATAAGCCAGCGCGCCCGCGCCGGTCACGGCTTCGATGCGGCGCACGCCGGCGGCCACGCCGCCTTCGGCCACGATCTTGAACAGGCCGATGTCGCCAGTGCGCTTGACGTGGGTGCCGCCGCACAGCTCGGCTGAGAAATCGCCCATGGTCAGCACGCGCACTTCTTCGCCGTATTTTTCGCCGAACAGCATCATCGCGCCGGATTTCTGCGCGTCGGCCATGCTCATCAGCTCGGCCTTCACTTCGTAGTTGGACGCGATCACGTGGTTGACCACGCGTTCCAGCTCGGCGATCTGCTCAGCGCTGACGGCCTCGCCATGGGCGAAGTCGAAGCGGGTGCGTTCCGGGTTCACCAGCGAACCCTTCTGCGCTACATGGCTGCCCAGCACATGGCGCAGCGCCGCGTGCAGCAGGTGGGTGGCGGAGTGGTTGCGGGCGCTGGCCAGGCGTTGATGCAGGTCGATGGTGGCGGTGACGGTGTCGCCTACCTTCAGTGCGCCGCGGGCCAGTTTGCCCTTGTGGCCGAACACCGCGCCCTGGATTTTCTGGGTGTCGGCCACGTCGAACAGCGCGTCCAGGCCGCCGGTGGCGGAGATTTCGCCCACGTCGCCCACCTGGCCGCCGCCTTCGGCGTAGAAGGCGGTGTTGTCCAGCACCACGATGCCCTCGTCGCCGGCGGCCAGCGATTCAACCGGCTCGGTGCCCTTGTACAGCGCCAGGATCTTGGCGTCCACGCTGTTCTTGTCATAGCCGTGGAAGCAGGTGTCGTCGCCGCTGTAGCTGATCTTGCCGGTCATCTTGAAATTGGAGCCGGCGCGGCCGCGCTCGCGCTGGGCTTCCATTGCGCGCTCGAAGCCTTCCAGATCGGCGTGGATGCCGCGTTCGCGGCAGATGTCGGCGGTCAGGTCCACTGGGAAGCCGAAGGTGTCGTACAGCTTGAAGATGGTGTCGCCGTCCAGGGCGGTCTTGCCGCCTTCCAGCGCGGCGTCCACCAGGGCCATGCCGTTTTCCAGCGTCTCGGCGAACTTGATTTCCTCGGCGCGGATCGCGTCTTCGATATGGGCTTGCTTCTCGCGCAGGTCCGGATAGGCTTCGCCCATTTCGGCGGCCAGGTCGGCGACGATCTTGTGGAAGAACAGGCCCTTCTGGCCCAGCTTGTAGCCGTGGCGGATGGCGCGGCGGGCGATGCGGCGCAGCACGTAGCCGCGGCCTTCGTTGGACGGCAGGATGCCGTCGGCGATCATGAAGGAACAGGCGCGGATGTGGTCGGCGATCACTTTCAGCGACGGCACGTCCTGGCTGTAGGCCACGCCGGTTTCGCGGGCGGCGGCGCGCACCAGGCAGGCCAGCGCGTCGGTTTCGTAGTTGGACTTCACCTGCTGCAGCACGGTGGACAGGCGCTCCAGGCCCATGCCGGTGTCGACCGAGGGCTTGGGCAGCGGGTGCAGCGTGCCGGCTTCGTCGCGGTTGAACTGCATGAAGACGTTGTTCCAGATCTCTATGAAGCGGTCGCCGTCCTCGTCCGGGCTGCCCGGAGGGCCGCCGGCCACGGACGGGCCGTGGTCGTAGAAGATCTCAGTGCAGGGGCCGCAGGGGCCGGTGTCGCCCATGGTCCAGAAGTTGTCGGAGGCGTAGGGAGCGCCCTTGTTGTCGCCGATGCGGACGATCTTGTCGGCCGGCACGCCAACGGTTTTGTGCCAGATGTCGTAGGCTTCGTCGTCGGAGGCGTAGACGGTGACCATCAGCTTGTCTTTGGGCAGGGCCAGCCATTGCTCGCCGGTCAGGAATTCCCAGGCGAAGGTGATGGCGTCGCGCTTGAAGTAGTCGCCGAAGCTGAAGTTGCCCAGCATTTCAAAGAAAGTATGGTGGCGCGCGGTGTAGCCGACGTTTTCCAGGTCATTGTGCTTGCCGCCCGCGCGCAGGCATTTCTGGCTGGTGGTGGCGCGGGTGTAGTCGCGCTTTTCAAAGCCCAGGAACACGTCCTTGAATTGCACCATGCCGGCGACGGTGAACATCAGCGTCGGGTCGTTGCCCGGGATCAGGCTGCTGGAGGGAACGACCTGGTGGCCTTTGGAGGCGAAGAAATCCAGGAATTTCTTGCGAATTTCAGAAGTTTTCATGTGTTTTGGTCAATTTTTCAAATCTGGTCCGGGCGCCGTGCCGGGACGAATCCGTCGATTGTGTCAAGCCGAAGCCTGGCTGGCAAGGGCTTCGCAGCGCCGCTTCAGCGCCTGGTTCATCTGCGCGAAGCCCCGGCGGGCGGCATTGAGCCCTTTTTCGCCGAAAAGCGGCAGCAGCAGGCCGGAAAAAGTTTCGCCGTGATGGAAGCGGGTATGGCCGTTTTCCAGCGGCTCCAGCCGGAAATGATGCTCGCCGTCGAGCAGGCCGGGAATCAGCCATTTGCCGCGCCAGCGCCATTGGCGTGGCGCGGCGAACTCCAGCAGCGTCGGCCGGAAAGTCATTCTGCGGCTGCCCGGCGGCTGTATCGTGGCCACCAGCCTGGCCCCGGCCGCGTGGCGGCCGTGCAGGCCGACGATGAAGGGATTCCATTCCGGGTAGCGCCGCCAGTCGGCCAGCACCTGCCACACCTGCGCCGCGTCGGCGGCGATATCGATTTCGGTGGCGATGCTGCGCGCGCTCATGGCTCAGTCCTCGGGGAAGTCGAAATCGTCGTCGGCGCCGCGGGCCAAGACTTGCCGGATCACGTCCGAGGGGAAGCCGCGTTGCGCCAGGAAGCGGTATTGCTTGGCTTTTTCCGCCGCGTCGGCCGGCGGGCGGCCGAACTTCTTGCGCCACTGCTCGCGGGCGCTGGCCAGGTCGTTCTGGCCGGTCAGCGCTTCGCGTATGGTTTCGCTGTCCACGCCGCGCTGGCGCATTTCTTGCGCCAGGCGCCGGCTGCCGAACTTGGCCCCTTTGCTGCTGGCGAATTGCTGGGCGAAGCGGCCGTCCGATTGCCAGTCGGCCGCGGCCAGCTCGTCCAGAACGGTTTCCAGCTGCTCTTCGCTGTCAGCAAAAGGCGCGAGCCGCCGAAACAGCTCCTGCCGGGTGTATTCCCGGCGGGAGAGCAGTTCGGCGGCCCGCGCCTTCAGGCTTTTGCCTTGCTCCGCCATCAGGCATCGAAGGCGTCGTCGGCGAGTTCTTCTTCGTCGCCCTGGTTTTCGTTGATTTCGATCTTCACGCCCACCGCTTCGCGGATCTTGCGCTCGATTTCCTCAGCGATCGCCGGGTTGGCCTTCAGCCATTCGCGGGTGTTGTCCTTGCCCTGGCCGATCTTCTGGCCGTTGTAGGCGTACCACGCGCCGGACTTGTCGATGAAGCCGTGCTTGACGCCCAGTTCGATGATTTCGCCCGGACGGGAGATGCCTTCGCCGTACAGGATTTCGAAATCGGCTTGGCGGAACGGCGGGGAGACCTTGTTCTTCACCACTTTGACGCGGGTGTCGTTGCCGACCACTTCCTCGCCCTTCTTGATGCCGCCGGTGCGGCGGATGTCCAGACGCACCGAGGCGTAGAACTTCAGCGCGTTGCCGCCGGTGGTGGTTTCCGGGTTGCCGAACATCACGCCGATCTTCATGCGGATCTGGTTGATGAAGATCACCAGGGTGTTGGTGCGCTTGATGTTGCCGGTCAGCTTGCGCAGCGCCTGGCTCATCAAACGGGCTTGCAGGCCGACGTGGCTGTCGCCCATCTCGCCTTCGATTTCAGCCTTCGGCACCAGGGCGGCCACCGAGTCCACCACGATCACGTCCACGCCGCTGGAGCGCACCAGCATGTCGCAGATTTCCAGCGCCTGTTCGCCGGTGTCCGGCTGGGAGATCAGCAGATCTTCCACGCTCACGCCCAGTTTTTGGGCGTAGATCGGGTCCAGCGCGTTTTCCGCGTCGATGTAGGCGCAGGTGCCGCCCAGTTTTTGCGCTTCGGCCACCACTTGCAGACACAGGGTGGTTTTACCCGACGATTCCGGGCCGTAGATTTCGACCACGCGGCCGCGCGGCAGGCCGCCGACGCCCAGCGCCAGGTCCAGGCTCAGCGAACCGGTGGAGATCACTTGCAGGTTTTCGGTGATTTGGTTGTCGCTCATGCGCATGATCGAGCCCTTGCCGAACTGCTTTTCAATCTGGGCGAGGGCGGCGGCCAGGGCCTTGCTCTTGTCTTCGGAAGCCATGCTGTCTCCAAATGGGGTAGGTCGGACCAATAATGGGGCGATTATCGCAGAAATCCAGAGCCGGGACAGCCACTTGGCGGCGCGAAGCGGCACCCGTCCGGCGTAAAGTCTTGCCGCAGGCTGTTTTGACGCGCATCAGGATGTGTACAATGGGGACATGATGAACGAACGCGCCCAACATCTGCTCAAGGCCCTGATCGAACGGTATATCGCCGACGGCCAGCCGGTCGGCTCCAAGACGCTGTCGCTGCTGCCCGGCGTGGAGCTGTCTTCCGCCACGGTGCGCAATGTGCTGGCCGATTTGGAAAACATGGGGCTGATCGCCTCGCCGCACACTTCGGCCGGCCGGGTGCCCACCGCGCGCGGCTATCGCCTGTTCGTCGATCAACTGCTGACCATCCGTCCGCTGGATCAGGTTGCCATGCTGGAGCTGGAGCACACCTTGCAGCCGGACAGCCCGCAGCGCATCGTGCAGGCGGCGTCCTCGCTATTGTCCGAGCTGACCAGCTTCGCCGGCGTGGTGCTGACGCCGCAGCGCAGCGACGTGGCCTTCCGCCAGATCGAATTCCTGCGGCTGTCCGAAAAGCGGGTGCTGATGATTCTGGTGACGCTGGACGGCGACGTGCAGAACCACTTGCTGGTGACCGAGCGCGACTATACGCCGTCGGAACTGATCGAGGCGGCCAATTTCATCAACCAGCATTACAGCGGGCAGGGACTGAACGCGGTGGCGCTGCGGGTGGAGAGCGAACTGGCCAAGCTGCAGGGCGACATCGCCGAGCTGATGGCGGCGGCGGTGAAACTGGGCCAGCAAACCCTGACCCAAAGCGGCGAGGACGTGGTGGTGAGCGGCGGCGCGCGGCTGTTGCAGGTGCATGACCTGTCCGACGACCTGTCGCGGCTGAGGGAGCTGTTCGGCGTGTTCGAACGCAAGACCGAATTATTGAAACTATTGTCGCAAGGGCGCGACGCGCATGGCGTGAACATTTTCATCGGCGAGGAGTCTGGCGTAATGACGCTGGACGAATGCTCGGTGGTGACCGCGCCTTACTGCATCAACGGCCAGGTGGTCGGCACGCTGGGCGTGGTCGGACCCACCCGCATGGCTTACGAACGGGTGATCCCCATCGTCGACATCACCGCGCGGCTGGTCGGCAACGCGCTGTCCTTCCGCGAATGAAACCGCGCCTACGCTCATACAAGAAAGCAAAACCATGAAATCGATGTTGAAACTGGCCATCGCCGCCGCCCTGGCCGGCGCGGCCTTCACCGCGCCGCAAGCCCAGGCCGACGCGGCCTTCCTGGCCCGCCCGGACGTGCAGCGCTATATCGACGAGCAGGTGGCCACCGGCCAGTTCAACCGTCCCGAACTGGAGGCGGTGTTCGCCAATGTCGAATTGAAGCCCAATATCATCCGCATTCTGGACAAGCCGTCCACCTCGCGTCCCTGGTATCAGTTCCGCGCCTCCACCGTCAGCGATAAGGTCATCGCCGACGGCGTGGCGTTCTGGCAGGCCAACGCCGACGCGCTGGCCCGCGCCGAGCAGCTCTACCAGGTGCCGCCCGAGGTGGTGGTCGCCATTTTGGGCGTGGAAACCCATTACGGCCGCAATACCGGCAGCTTCCGGCTGGCCGACTCGCTGTCCACCATCGGTTTCGATTACCCGCGCCGGGCGGAGTATTTCCGCGGCGAGCTGACCCAGTTCCTGCTGTTGGCCAAGGAAGAGGGCAAGGACCCGCTGACGCTGAAGGGCTCTTACGCCGGCGCCATGGGCTTGCCGCAGTTCATGCCGTCCAGCTACCGCAAGTGGGCGGTGGATTTCGACGGCAACGGCCATCGCGACATCTGGAACAATCCGCATGACGCCATCGGCAGCGTGGCCCATTATTTCAGCCGCTTCGGCTGGAAGCATGGCGACGACGTGGTGGTGCCGGCCAGCGTGGTGCCGGGCCCGCAGATCGACAAGCTGCTGGCGGACAAATTCAATCTGCACTACACCGTGGGCGAGCTGCGCCAGATGGGCATCGCGCCGCAAGCGCCGCTGGCGGACAATGTGCCGGCGGTGCTGTTTTCGCTGGAAACCTCGCCGGGCGTGACCGAATACTGGCTGGGGCTGAACAATTTCTACTCCATCACCCGCTATAACCGCAGCACGCTGTACGCCAAGGCGGTGCAGGAAATCGCCGATCAGCTGCGCCAGCGCTATTACGCCTCCCTGGCGCAAAAGCTGCCGGAGCCGGCTTCCGCCGCCCAGTAAAGTCTTGGGCCGCGCGGCCATCCGCGCGAGCCTGCCGTCCGCGCAAGGCGAAAGCAGTCGCCTTGCGCGGCAATTGCCATTAAAATCCGCCCCCATGAGCTATCAAGTCCTTGCCCGCAAGTGGCGTCCCAAGCGCTTCGCCGACCTGGTCGGCCAGGAGCACGTGGTGCGCGCCCTGTCCAACGCGCTGAAAGAACAGCGGCTGCACCACGCCTACCTGCTGACCGGCACCCGAGGGGTGGGCAAGACCACCATCGCCCGCATTCTGGCCAAGAGCCTGAACTGCGAAACAGGCACGACGGCCGAGCCTTGCGGCGAATGCCAGGCTTGCCGCCAGATCGATGCCGGCCGTTTTGTCGACTTGCTGGAGATCGACGCCGCGTCCAATACCGGCATCGACAATATCCGCGAGGTGCTGGAAAACGCCCAATACGCGCCGACCATGGGCCGCTTCAAGGTGTACATCATCGACGAAGTGCACATGCTGTCGAAGAGCGCCTTCAACGCCATGCTGAAGACGCTGGAAGAGCCGCCGGGCCATGTGAAATTCATCCTGGCCACCACTGATCCGCAAAAGGTGCCGGTGACGGTGCTGAGCCGCTGTCTGCAGTTTTCGCTGCGCAATATGACGCCGCAGCAAGTGTCCAGCCATCTGGCCCACATGCTGGACGTGGAAGGCATTCATTACGAAGCGCCGGCGCTGGCCTTGCTGGGCCGCGCCGCGTCTGGATCGATGCGCGACGCGCAGTCGCTGCTGGATCAGGCCATCGCCTATGGCCTGGGCGATGTCAAGGAAGAGGGCGTGCGCGCCATGCTGGGCGCGGTGGACCGCCGCTACCTGTTCAGCCTGCTGCAGGCGCTGTCGGCCGGGGACGGCCCGGCGCTGATGGCCGAGGCGGACCAGCTGGCTGAGCGCGGCATCAGTTTCGACGCCGCGCTGTCCGAGCTGTCGGTGCTGCTGCAGCAACTGGCCCTGGCGCAGACGGTGCCGGCGGCGCTGGCCGACGACGAGCCGGAGCGCGACACCATTTTGGCGCTGGCCGACGCCATCGCGCCGCAGGACGTGCAGCTGTATTATCAGATCGCCATCCATGGCCGCAAGGACCTGGCCCTGGCGCCGGACGAGCATGCCGGCTTCAATATGGCCTTGTTGCGCATGCTGGCCTTCCACCCGGTCAACGCCGTGGCGGAAAGCGCCGCGCCGGCCAAACCGTCGCAGCCAGTCCAACGTCCGGCCGCGGCGGCCGCTTCGATGGCGGCAACCGCTTCCGCGCCGGCGGAGCGGGGCATGTCGCCGGCCGCGCGCGCGCTGCAGGCCGCGGGCCTCGCCAATAGCCAGGCCAAGCCGGCGGCGCGGCAGGAATCGCCGGAGCCGGCCAAGGCGGAAGCGGAGCCGGCCCAGCCGGAGCCTGAGCCTGCGCGGCCCGCGCCTCAGCCGGCCAGGCCGAGCGAGCCGCCCAAGGTAGAATCCAGGCCGGAGCCGCGTCCGGCCGCGACGCCGCCGGCGGCCAAACCCGCGGAGCCGGAAGAAGACGAGCGCGAAGAGGAAGAGGTGCTGGATTCGCCGTGGCAGCAGTCCGGCGGCGACGAGTTGCCGGAGTATGCGCAAATGCCGCCGCTGGAAGACGAGCCGGCGGCCAGTTATAGCTTCGATGGCGATTGGCAGCGCCTGGTGGCCGATTTGGGCGCCAAGCTGGGCGCGGCGCGGATGTTGGCGCACAATGCGGTGCTGAAGAGCTGGAGCGACAAGCGGCTGGCCTTGGCGGTGCCGGAGAGCTTCCGCCATATGAGCGGCCGCGACTACCAGGAAAAATTGAAAGCCGCCCTGTCCGAGCGTTTCGGCCAGCCGGTGGAATTGACGGTGACGGTGGAAGAGCTGGGCATGGAAACCCCAGCGATGGTGGGCGCCCGCCAGCGCCAGGAACAACTGGCCATCGCCCGAGAATGTTTGCAAAACGATCCGGTGGTGCAGCAGATGGTGCGCGAGTTGGGCGCCACGCTGCTCATCGAGACCATTCAACCCGTACAGGAGTGACCGCGATGTTCGGTAAAGCTGGAATCGCAGGCCTGATGAAGCAGGCCCAGCAAATGCAGGAAAACATGAAAAAGGCTCAGGAAGAACTGGCCCAGGTGGAAGTGGAAGGCCAAGCCGGCGCCAGCATGGTCAAGGTCGTGATGACCTGCGGCCATGACATCAAGCGCGTCGTCATCGACGACAGCGTGATGGACGACAAGGAAATGCTGGAAGACCTGATCGCCGCCGCCTTCAACGACGCGGCGCGCAAGGTGGACGCCACGTCGCAGGAGCGCATGTCCGGTTTCACCGCCGGCATGAACCTGCCGGCCGGGATGAAGTTCCCGTTCTGATCCCAGGGCCCGGCGACGGGCCTTTTTCTTCGGCGCGATAGCGGGCGGTTGCCTGCGGGCGCCGTGTTTGGTTTCCGCGTCTCTCGACGCTGTCTCGTTTGCAGGTTGCCGCCGTGTCGATGAAAAATCCCCCCGCGCTGGAACAATTGATCTCCGCCTTGAAGGTGCTGCCAGGCGTCGGGCCGAAAACCGCCCAGCGCATGGCTTTTCATCTTCTGCAGCGCGACAAGCAGGGCGCGGACAAGCTGGCCCGCGCGCTGGACATGGCTTTGACCCGGCTGACCCACTGCCAGCGCTGCAATACTTTCAGCGAGGCCGAGCTGTGTCCCATCTGCGCCGACGAAGAGCGGCGGCAGGATCAGCTGTGCATCGTCGAGATGCCGGCCGATCTGATGATGCTGGAGCAGGCCAAGTGCTATGAGGGCCTGTATTTCGTGCTGATGGGGCGGATTTCCCCGCTCGACCATATCGGCCCCAAAGACCTGAACCTGGACAAGCTGTTGCCGCGGGCGCTGGACGGCAAGGTGAGCGAGGTGGTGATCGCCACCAACTTCACCGCCGAGGGCGAGGTGACCGCCCATATGCTGAGCGAGCTGTTCAAGGACCGGGGCCTGACGCTGACCCGCATCGCCCGCGGCATGCCGGTGGGCGGCGAGCTGGAGTACGTCGATCTGAGCACGCTGGCGCAAGCGGTGTACGAGCGCCGCGGCGTGTCCTGAGCGTTTTGGACTGGCCGCAACCGTCCCGTCATTATTCCGGAAGTTGATATTTGCTCAGCAAGCGGCGGTAGTCGGTAGTTTTGCGGTAGGCGGCGCAAGCGCGGGCAAAGTCTTTCGCCAGCCGCGGCGCGTCCCCTTTTTTGCCGAAGGCCAGATAGACCGGCGTATCGCCGAACTCGACGCCGGGCAGCGACGCGATTTGCGCGGCCAAGTCGGGGCGGCTGCGCGATAGCTGTTGTTTGGCGTCGGCAGTAGCCAGTACCAGGTCGTAACGGTTCGCCCGCAGCATTTCCATCAATTGCAGCGCGGTCAGCGCTCGTTGGTCGATCCGCTTGTCCTGCTTGATCAAAGCATTGATCTGCTCATTGTAAAAATAGCTTTTGCCCGCGCCTATCCGGTACTTCTCCAGCATATTGATCAGCGGCGGCGTGTAGCGTATCTGCTTAGCCTTGTCCGCGAGCGCGTACAGCGCAACCCGCTGGCGATGCAATTGATTGTCGGGAAGAAACAAGGCGTAGTCTTTGCGGGCCGCCGATTCGGCCATATAGCTGACGGCGTCCACCCGGCCGGAGGCGAGCTCGCTTTCGGCCCGGCCCCAGGGCAAGGGGCGGAAGCGGGTGCTCCAGCCCAGTTTCAGGCCAATGACCCGGATCAGTTCGATATGAAAGCCTGTCAGGCCGCCTTCTCCGTCCGGATATTCAAAAGGCCGGTTGTCCGTGTCTTCCAGCGCGATGTTCACGGTCGGCCCGGCCAGGGCGAGCAAAGGCAGCAGAAGCGCGAGCAGGGCGATGCGCCGCATGATGGCAGTTTCTCCTCAGGCGAGTGAGATCGGCGGTCCGGCAAGCCAGTTTGCTGGCGCCGGAAATAGCATGATGATATAGTCATTTTGTTTCGGCTTGAAGTGTTCTGGCCGGCCCCGCACCCTCTCATTCCCTTCATCAAGGAGCGCGCACGAAATGAGCCTGTAATGCCTGGATGATCTCCATCCCCATTCCTCACGCCGCCGGCGCGAGCGAACGGCCGCATTGCCGCTGTTTCGTCCGTATCCCACTCTGCCTGGGCCTCATTGCGCATACACGCGCTTGGCTTCAGGCCGCCTGGCGGTTTTCCCCATCGTTATCGGCAGGAAGCCATCATGACAATTTCTTCGAATCATTCTCTTATCGAACACAATCGCGGCGTGTGGGACAGCCAGGCGCGCGCCGACTGCGAATGGTCGCGCCCGGTGGACGCGGCCGCGATCCGGCAAGCCCGCGGCGGCGACCTGTCCGCTTGCCGTCTGACGCCTTCCGCCTTGCCCGCAGGCTGGCTGGATCCGCTGCGTGGAAAAGAGGTGCTGTGCCTGGCGGCGGGAGGAGGGCAGCAAGCGCCCTTGCTGGCTGCCGCCGGCGCGCGGGTGACAGTGCTGGACGTTTCCGATGAGCAATTGGCGCGCGACCGGCAAATCGCCGCGCGGGAAGGCTTGGCGCTCCGGCTGGAGCAGGGCGATATGAGCGATCTTTCCCGCTTCGCTGACGGCAGCTTCGATTGCGTCTTCCACCCCATCTCCAATCTGTATGTGCCGGACGTGAAGCCCGTCTGGCGCGAGTGCGCGCGGGTGCTGCGGCCGGGCGGCAGCTTGCTGGCCAGTTTCTACAATCCGGTGCTGTTCGTCGCCGACCGCGATCCGGCCTATGCCGAGCAGGGGCTGATCAAGCCGCGCTTCGCCATTCCGTATTCGGATCTGCGGGATTTGCCGGCAGAGGAGAGGGCGGCCAAGCTCGCGCGCGGCGAGGCGCTGGTGTTCGGCCATAGCCTGGCCGACCTGATAGGCGGCCAGACCGCCGCCGGCTTGTTGATTCGCGATTATCTGGAAGAGTGTCAGCCCAGGCCGCGTTTCCTGATCGACCGCTATCTGCCGACCTTCATCGCCACTTGGGCGGTGAAGGCGGGATAAACCGGCTGAACGCGCATGGACGGGCCGGCTGCCCATGCGCGTCTGTCAATCCTGCTGGACTGCGCGGCTCAGCCGCAAGGTCATGGGCAGCCGCAAACTTTCAGGGGGCGCGGCGCCCACCGGCATCCCGACGAGCAAGGCTTGCAGCGTTGCGCTCAGCCGCTCATCGGCCGGCTCCGCCAAGGCAAGCCGGGATACGGTGCCGTACCGGTCTACCCATACCCGCGCCACCACGGACCACGCGACCTGGCTGTCGGCGGCGGCTTCATCGGAGGACAAGGTCTCCTCGATCCGGGCGCGGACATGGTCGGCATAGGCCAGCCAGTCCTGCGGCGCGCCGGAAAGCGAGGTTGTCTGATCGGCGAGAGCCGGCCCGCCTCCTGCCAGGCACGCGCCCAGCAGGCCGCCGGCCAGCATATGGCGGCTGTGGGCGCGCAGGCGGCTGAGCATGCCGCCCAGGCCGCCCTTAGGGCTTCGCGGCCGCGATGTCTTCATGATCCAGTATGCGCTTGAGCGCCTCGGTATCCACTTTGACGGCGGGCCCGTCGGCAAGCCGCGCAAGATAGGCGCGAGCCATTTCGGCTTGCCGCTGCTGGCGCAAGCTGGCCCTGAGCATGTCGCGGGCCTCGTCTAGCGTCGCCGGCTGCGGCTCGCGTTTGTCGACCAGCTTGAGCACATGCAGGCCGGCCGCCGATTGTACCGGCTCCGACACCTGCCCGGGCTTCAGGCTGGCGACGACGGGCCGCACCTCGGGCAGCAATTGCTCCAGCGCGACCCATCCGGTATCGGATGAGGCGGGCTTGGCGCTCTTGTCGTACTCGCGGGCCAGGCGGCTGAGGTCGGCCTTGGGCTGGCGGGCTTGTTTCACCGCGTCGGCGGCCTGCTTGCGCGCCGCCGCCAGAGACGCCGCATCGTCGACCGGAGCCGGAATGAAAATCTGGCTGACCCGAAATTCGGCCGGCTTGAGCAGCCCTCCCTTGAGGCGGTGGTATGCCTCCGTCAGTTCGGCCTCGGACGGATACGCGGCGGGGGCTTGGCTGATCGAGGCGAGGTAGGCGCGCGCCGTGATCTCCCGTGCCGCGGCCTCGATCTGGGCGGCGACCTCGGGCCGCGTGCTCCACTGTTTCGCCGCCGCCTCTCCCAGCAACAACTGATCGGCCAGCCGGGCGCGGGCCCACTGCTCCAGGACGATGGGATTGCCGGCCAACTGCTTGCGCTCCGGGGGCGATAGCGTCAGGAGCAGGGCTTCCGCCTCCTGGCGGGTGACGGTCGCGGCGCCCGCTGTCGCCACCGCGTTGTCGGCGGCCCAGGCTGCCGGCGCGTGCAGCGCCAGCAAGGCACTGATGATTGCCGCCGCACGGCCCAGGCAAGGGGTGCGCAGGGTCGTCATTGCGCCAGCTCCTCCGCGGCAGCGGCGGCCACGTTGGTTTCAGCATGCGCGGCCTCGCCGGCGCCAGGCTGTTGCTGAGCGGAAGCGTAGTCGCGCAGGAACAGGATCAGTTCCTGCAGCAAACGGTCCCACAGCTCTATGGTGGCGCGCAGATAAGCTTCGCCTACGCCGCCGGCCACGACCACATCCATCTCCATCACCAGGAAACCGCTTTGGCGGGTCAGGCGCGCGAAGCGCTTGTCGATGTTCCAGTTTTCGGTCAGATCGGCGGGCAGTTCGCCCTGGACTTGCAAGGGGCAACTGAGGGTGTAGTCGATGAATTCTCCCTCGGCCTGCGCGGGGTTGCCCGGGCGGACCGAGAAGCCTATGCCTTGCGAGGCGCTGAGCAACTGGCGCATGCCGCCATGTTCGGAGACCGTGACACGGTAGCCCATGGACTGGAACAGCGCTTGCAGGCGCTCCACGCTTATTGTTTGAATCATCGTTGTTTCGGTCATCTTGCTTCCTACGCTTCCTGATGGTGAAAAATCGGCCGCTGGCCTTTATTGTCCTTGCTGGGCGGCAGGCTGCGAGCCGGCGCCAAGCTGGCTTTGATAGAGTCGATCGCCGAAGGATTGGGTTTTCTCGTCGAACAGCACGCGCGCGCTGCCGGAGAACGGCTGGCGCAAGGCCAGCAGATCGGCTGTGCCGAAGGCCTCGTAGGCGCTCAGCAGTTCGCGGCCGGCCTGATACATGTCCCGATTCTTGGCCGCGCAGGCTTGGTAGGCGCCGTCGCGTTCGTCCAGTCTTGCCTTGAGCGTCTCCGCTTCCTTCTGCGCAAGCGCCGCCTGTCGGGTCAGCGATTGATGGTCCTCCTGCGCTTTCTGCGCGGTTTCGCGGATCGCTACCGCTTGCGCCTGGGCTTGGCGGCGCACCGCGCCCTGATCGCTCTCCAGGCGCTCGGCTCGCTTGCGCAGCGCATCCAGCTGCGGGCGCAGCGTCGCCAGTTCTTGCTTGGCGGCATCGCGCTCCGCCTGGGCTGCCGCTTTCTCCGCGGACTGCTGGGCTTGTTGGCCCTGAAGGTCCTGCAATTGCTGGGCGGTGGCGCGCAATTGCGCGCGCAGGCGCTCCTCGGCGCTCTGCGCCTGGCTGGCGGAGGGCAGCGCCAGCATCAGCGCGGCGGCCCACATGGCGGTGGTGCGTAAAGACTTGGTCATGAGCGGGCCTCCGTCAGAAACGCGCGTTCAGGTCGAAACGCAGCATGTCGATGGACTGCGGCGCGCCGTACACTTCCTTCGAACTGCTCCAGCTGAACTGGCCGTAGACGTTTTTGACGAAGGAGTACGACGCGCCCAGGAAGTAGCCCTTGGCGTTGGTGCCGCCCAGATGGAAGCCGCTGTCGTTGTATCCGTCCGGAAGCGCGTCGGGCTGGATGTATTTGTAACCGGCGAAAACACGCCAGTCCTTGGCGTTTTCAAGCTTCAGGCCGCGCCCGAAAGCCGCCTGCAGCATCCAGGCGTTGGGACCGCTCTCGATGTCGGTCGCGCCGCTGGACTGCGAGCCGGCCACATTGGTCGCGATATTGGCCAGGCCGCCGGCCCGGCGGATCATGTCGTCCTTGTCGTAGGCCAGGTTGCGGATGTAGTTGCCGTCTACGCGCAAGCCCATGTCGTCGAACAAGCGGGCATCCCAGGACAGGTTCACGTCCAGCAGGTTGAAGCGGGAGGCGAGGCCGACATACTGCCATTCGTTCCACTTGCTCGGATCGGTCGACCATTGCTGGATATTGCGCAGCAGGAACAGGGTATTGCCCTTCTGCATGAAGGCGGGCTTGGACCAGTCGCTGTCGCAGACATCGGACTTGCTGTACAGCGTGCAGGGCGAGGAGCGTTGCCCGGCGATGTTCTGGAAGCTGTAATAAGCCAGCGCGCCGGTCAGCGTGTGCTCGTTGTTGGGCTTCCACTTGCCGCCCAGCTGCGCGCCGAACAGCCACTTGTTCTCGCTCTTGCCTTCCGAGCTGGTTTCCGTGCTCCAGGGGGTTTTGGCATAGTCCAGCGCGAAAGCGCCAAAGTTGCCGAACACACTGACCGGACCGCCGCCGATGTCATGGGACAGCTTCGCCGACAGGCCGTCGAACTGCAGGTCTTCGGAGAACAGGGTGTCGGTGGACAGGAAGGGATTGGCCGCGCGGCCGGCGGCGAGCGATGCCCACTTGGCCGGCTGGTAGGCGATGTAGGCCTGATCCAGCCAGAGCTGCTTCTTGCTCATGCCATCGCCCAGACCGTCGGTGGTCGACACCGGGCTCTTGTCGCTGCCGCTCGCCAGGCGGACGCCGGCGCTCCAGTCGTCGCTGATCGCCGCCTTCACGCCCAGTCTGGCGCGGTAACGCCACAGATTGCGGCGGTCCTGGCGCGTGTTGAGATAGGGCAGGTCGAAGGGGTTTTGCTGATTGCCGACAACGGTCGCGGTCGGCCCTTTGCCGTTGAAGGCGGCAAAGTCGATGATTTCATTGCTGTTGCGGCTGTCGAACAGGCGCGACTCGCTGCGTACGCGCATATCGCCTTCCACGGTGATGCGCGATACCCAGTCCGGGAAGGTATTCGGCTGCGCCCAGTTTTCGGCGCGCGCCTGCTCCATCATTTCCGCCTTCACTTCTTGCTGGATCTGCTTGCGCACCGTCGGAGAAATATAGGGCACGCGCACATCGCCAGGCTGCGCGAGCGCAGCGCCGAGGTCGGCGGCCGGCGGCGTGGTTTTAGCCAAGGCATTGGCCTGGGCGCGCTTCAGCAGGGCGTCGGCCTGTTCTTTTTTGAGCACGCCGGTCTGCACCAATAGCTCGATCAACTCGACTGTGACGTCGCCTTTGTCGCCCGCGTTGGCATAGGCGGGCGCCTGGACGGCGCCGAAGGTCAGGGCGATCGCCAGCATGCTGGCCAGCCGGGTGGGTTGGAAAATCATGTTCATCTGCTCCACAGGGAAATCAGGGTTTGCCTTTAGCTTGCATTCACGAAGGCCGGCGGCTGGTCAGCGCCACCTTGACCGGCATGGTGGTGCTCGTGGTCGGACGCTGGTCGAACACGGTGCGCCGCAGCACGGCCAGCACTTTCTCGTCGATGTCTTTGTCGCCGCTCGACTGCGCCATTTCGACGCGCGTCACCTGTCCTTCGCGGCTGATCCAGAGGTCGACGTTCATCCGGTACACCAGCAGCCGGGTGCTGTCGGTTTCGCGCAGCGTCTTTTGCAGCGCATAGCCGAGGTATTGGCCGTAGGTGGCGTTGCCTATGCGTCCGCCGCCTCCGGAGCCGGCCAAGCCGTGCCCGGTGCCGGCGCCGATGTTGAATGCGTCGCTGCCGGACTGCGCATCGGCGTTCATCTGCATCGGGTCGGCGGTGGTGTCGGCCGGTTTCGGCGGCGCTTCCTCCGCCGGTTTCGGCGCCTCTGAAGGCACCGGAACCGGTTCCGGCTCGACCATCTTTTTATCCGGCGGAGGCGGCGTTTCCGGTTTGGGCGGCGGCGCTGGCGGAGGCGGCAGCGGAATGATCGTCGTCAGTTCCGGCGGCTTGCGCTGCACGCTGGCGATGCTGCTGGCCCACTGCCAGACCAGATAGGCCGCCACGGCTATCGCCGCCAGGGCGGCCACGCCCAGCGCAAGGTTTTTCATGCGCCGCGGCGGGGGCGGCGCCGGTTTCGAGAACAGATCGCCAAGACCGTCGTCGTTCGGCGGATAGGTTTTGCAATCAGTCACGGCATCACTCGCGTTCAGTTCGGCTTGCCGGTCACCAGACCGACTTGCGACAGTTCCAGGCGGCGCAGCAGATCGAGAACCTCGACGACCTTCTGGTATTGCACCACCGCGTCGCCGCGCACGATGATCGGAAAGTCCGGATTGAGCGCCTTCTCTGCGCGCAACCTGTCTTCCAGCTCGGGCAGCGTGACCGGATAGGCATCGAGGAACACCGCGCCGGCGTCGTTGATCGAAATCGCCTTGGTCTTGGGCTGCGACAAGGCCGTCGACGAGGAGGCCTTGGGCAGGTTCACCTTGATGCCGGCGATCTGCGCGGTGGCGGTGAGGATGAACATCACCAGCACCACCATCAGCACATCGACCAGCGGCGTGATGTTGATGCCGTCGACGGGCATATCGTCGTCGCCGTCGTTTTGCGAGGAAACGGAAGCCATCTCGTCTCTCCTTATTCAGTCGCGGTGGCGGGAGCGGCGGCAGCGCTGGCGCGCAGCTGCATGCGTGCGATTTCCATGGACTGGCCTTCTCCATGCGCCTCGGCCAGCCGGGCCACGAACTCATCGACGAAAACCCGCATGTCCGCGCCGATTTCCTTGTTGCGGGCGATGATGCGGTTGTAGCCAAACAGGGCGGGAATCGCGACGAACAGGCCGGCCGCCGTCGCCATGAGCGCCGCGGCCATGCCCGGCGCGATCGCGTTGATGTTCACGTCGCCGGCCATCGCGGTGCCGAGGAACACCACCATGATGCCGAGCACGGTGCCGAGCAGGCCGATGTAGGGGCCGCCGGCGATGGCGTTGGACAGGGTGCCCAGGCGGGAGCCCAGTTCCAGGGTTTCCCGGGTGCGCACGGCATCCATGGAAACCCGGATCGCTTCAATGGTCGCGCTGGAGATCAGCGTGGTGTCGGCCCCTTGCTGGCGGCGGATGCGCAGCTCATTGACCGCGGCGGCGTACAAGCGCCACAGCGAGGCGTTGTTGAGCGCGCCCTCGGCGCGGGCGTCGTCGGCCAGCATTTCCAGATGCATGCCGACGCGGGAGAACGCTTCGCGGAAGGCGTCGTTGGCCGTCTGCAAGCGTTTGGTGCGGCGGAATTTCACGATCATGATGCTCCAGGTCTGCGCCATCATGAACGCCAGGATGGCCAGCACGATCCAGGCATCGAAGGGCACCGCCTTGATCAGGAAGGTCAGGCCGGCGAAGCCGAAACCGGCTTGCTCCTCGTCGGCGCCGTATTGCAGCAGGCGGGATTCCTTGCCTTGGGATATGGCGTCGGCCAGGATCAGCGGCTCGGGGCGCGCCACCTTGGAGATGCGCACTTCAGCGATCGCGCCGCTGAACGGCGCAAAGCTGGACGCCGTCGCACTATTGGCTGTCGGCGCATCGCCGCCGATGGCCGCCGCGGATGAGAACGCAGGCAAGGCGGCCGCGAGCGACGCGGCCGGATGGCCGTTGACGAACAGCTGCACCTGCTGGCCGCGGGCGGTCACAGCCAGATGCTGCCAGGCGCCGGCGGCGAGCGCTTGCGCCGGGCCGCTGCGTTGGCCGTTGATTTCAACGAAAGGCGCGCCCTGATTCAAGCCGATCAGCAGCGCATTGCCGGCGTCGCGGCGGGCATAGATCAGCTGCGTGCCCTTGGGCTGGGCGACGCGCAGCCAGGCGCTGAAGGTGAATTCGCCGCCGGCCGGCACAGCCAGCGAAGGGGAGGCCGGCAAGATCAGCGGCTGGCCGGCCAGTTGCAGCGCGCGGCCGATCACGCCGTCCGTGGCTGCGCCGACAGCCTTCTGGGCGTGGTTGGCATACGCGGTTGCGTCGCGCGGCATGGCGTCGGCGCCGCCGCCGAAGTGATAGACCAGGACGTAATTGGGATCAAACACGGACTGGCCGTTGGCGGCGTCCGGCGCGGCCTTGTTGCCGTAGTACATCCAGATTTCCTGGCGCTCGCCCGGCTTGATCGCAGGCACGTCCACCCAGACGGTGGCCATGCCCAGCGCTGGGTTGAAACTCTCGATCTGGTGATTGAGCACGGTCTTGCCGTCCGCGGCGACGAAACGCAGGTCGCTTCCTTTTTCATTGGCGCCGTCAAAGGAAAAATTGCCCGAGTGCAGCCGCATCAGGACCGGCGCGCGGCCGACCGGCGCGCTGATGTTGCCGCCCTTGGGCGTGGTGTCGATGAAAATCTGTTTGCGAAACTTCCAGTCTTCCTGCCACCAGTCCGCGGCGAAAGACAGCGAGGGCAAGAGAATGCTCATCATCAAGACAAGCAAGCAGGGGAGTGTGCGTAACATCGTGAAGGACTCCGGAATGGCTCTGTGTTGATCAATAACTGGCGCGTAGGTTGAAATTCAGCAGCGGGTCGTATTTTTTCGTGTTGGAGCCGTCGCGCAGCGGATACGCCCAGTCGAGGCCGGCGGAAAGCCAGTCGCGCAGCCGCATGCGGGTGCCGAGGCCGACGCTGGCCAGCTGGTAATGGCTGGTCTGCTCGGGCAGCGGCTGGAGCAGGCGCGTGCCGGCGGTGTCTGCGAAGGCGTAAAAGCGCCACTCGCTGACCGCTCCGCCCAGCCAGGGGGCGATGGACGGGGTGCGCAGTTCGGCGCTCAGCAGGTAGCCGGCGTCGCCGGTGCGTTCGGCCGCGTAGTAGCCGCGCACGCTGGTCGCGCCGCCGGCGGAGAATTGCTCGTTCGACACCAGCGGGCCGGAGGCGAACTGGAACGAGAGGCGGCCCATGGCCTGCCAATCGCGGTAAATGTCCTGGGTATGGCTCAGGTTGCCCTTGAACACCAGAAAGCTCGGATTGGCCAGCCAGCGCTTCTCGTTGAACTCCTTGTCCTGGCTGCCGATGCTGAAGAAGCTGCGCGAGGCGCCGGCCAGGCTCAGGTCGATAGCGGACTGCGAGGATTCGGCGGCGCGGAAACCGCTGTAGGAAAGCGTGAACGGGGTGTAGCGGATCGGCACGTTCTGTTGATCCGAGCCGAATTTCAGGCCTTCGTTGAAGTCTTTGAACTCCAGGCCGGCCGATACCGAGTGGCGCCAGTCGCCGATCGGCTCCCAGGCATAGTTTCCCGCCACGGAAAACGAATGCCCCTTGCCCAGCACATTGGTGCCGTTGAGCGTCGCCACATTGCTGTCGCTCTTGAAGGCGGACAGGTCCAGACGCCAGCGTTTGCTCAAGGGCAGCGAGTATGAGGCGGACAGCACTTTCGCGTCGTCGCTGTGGTTCGGCGCGGTGAAATAGGTCAGCGATGCCGAGTGTCCCAATTGCCAGAGATTGTTATGGCTTAGCGTCGCCATCGCGCGCAGCTTGGAGGTGTCGGCGCTGTAGTCGTTGTTCAGGGCCAGGCTGGCGCTCCAGGGACGCTTGTCGTCGACCTTCAGATCGACATCCATGGTGCCAGGCAGCTGTCCTGGCTTCACCGCGGGCAGAACCTGCTGGTCGGGCGAACGGTTCAGCTCGCCCAGTTGCGCCTGGGCCAGCTGGAAGTTGGGCACTTCGCCCTCCTTGAGCGCCGGCACTTGATCGCGGATTTCCAAGGGCGAGTGGTAGCGCGCGCCGGTCACCCGCACGCGGCCGATCTTGGTTTCGGTCACCTGCAGGATGATTACGCCGCCGACCACTTTCTGCTCGGGCAGGTCCACGTATACCGATTGCAGGCCCCGCTCGTTGTAGACTTTCTGGAGGGCGTCGCGCGCCGCTTCGATGTCGGCCATGGCGCGGTCCGGGCCCAGGTAGGGCGTCACCGCGTTTTCTATCGCCTCGCTATCCAGCGTGGTGTTGCCGCGAACGATGTATTCGTAAATGGTCACGCTGGACGCGGCGGGCTTTTCCGCGGCGGCGGGCGCGGCCGTGCCGGCTTGAGCCGCCGCGGCGTGAAGCGCTCCGCAGACGGCAAGCGCCAGACCGGCAAGGCGCAAGGTCCGCGCCTGCCGGCGCGGCCTGCTGGTCGCTGAAAATGAAACTCCATGCTGCATCGACGCTACACCCCTGATTGGTTAATTGCTAATGAGCAAGCGGCGCTTGACGGCGGCGCCGTTCCCTCGGATTTTTCCATCCCGGCCGCGCGCGGCATCCCGCCTTGCAGGCGCACGGGGGCCTGCAAGCGGCAAGCGGCTTTATGGCGATGAATGGATGGATGGCGCTGCGGTCAAGCCGGAACTGAGAGTTCTCGCTCCTCCGCTTCCTGCAGGGCCGCGTCGCGATGGTCCGGCGGCAAGGCCGGCGCGCAGTGGTCGCGCAGGGCGTGCAGCAAACCGAAATTGACGCTGAACTCGCAGGCCTCCACATGCGTGGACACATGACTGGACAAGCAGCAGTAGACCGCTTTCACCACGCGCGCATCGGCGCTGACGAGCCGCATATCGCGGATGAAGGCTTCGGCATCCGGCAATGGGGCCGAGGCGGCCGCATAGCCGACGAACCATCGCCAGAGCATGTTGTAGATCAGCGCTTGGCGGACAATCTTCGGGCAGCCGATGGAATATACGATCTGCAGCACCCAGGCGCGGATCACGAACGCCGCCGCCACGCGGCTGGCGCAGCGCTCGCTTAATCCGCTCAAGGCATCGGCCTCAGCGTCGAGCGCCTCGTCGATCCGCTCGCGCAACATCACCAGAGCATGGCTGGGGTCGGGGATGTAGGAGCGCAGATTGTTGATTTCATTCCAGGTGGGATAGTCCACGATGCAGACCCATGGCGAGTCATAGCGATCGACGATCACCGAGCCGACTTTTCTGGCGACGCCGACCCACTCGGACAGTTTGTCGTCCAGCTCGGTCATGCTCACTCTGTTGCCAGTCGCGCCGATTCTGCTTTTGTGCTTGGCTGTCATTCTCTTCATGGATGCCTCTCTACTGCCCATCCATCCCGGCGAGCCGAATAACGAGCCTTCGCATTCGTCCTGATGGAACGAGAAGGCGCGCATCCGTGCGGGCGGCCTGGATGCTCACGGATATAAGGTGGAGTCGAGTTGAAGCGCCCCACCCGTTATTTATGTCTTGACGGGAACAATACAGCACCGTAATGACATGTGAGTTAAAAAATATCCCGAACATTGCAAAGCGAAATTGCCATGGAGGAGCGGCCGTGGCTGCGTCATACTGATATTCGGCATTTGCCGATAAGGAGTCTTGCCATGAACCGTCAGCTGATTGGAATGGCGCTGTTGTGCGCCGCAAGCGGCGCCGTGTCGGCCACCGAAAGCGCGCCCTCCGAATCCTGCGTGGCGGTGGTGGTCGACGGCGTGCGCACGCTCCCCTACGAATGCTTGAGCCGGCAACTGACGCCGGCTGGAGCCCGGCCCCGGGAGGCTGGCGCGGCCGAGCTTGCCCGCTCCGCGAAAACCGCGGAACGGCCGGCCAACCAACTGGGGCTGTTTAACCGTTCCGCCACCGCGATCCGCATGGGTTCGAATTTTGGCAACGCCGCCAGCCCGCAGCGTCCGCCATTGCCGGCAGACTATTCGCCGCTGGTTCCCGCTCGGCGCTGAACGCTGGGGCATGCGGGAGCAGGGCGCGCCGCCATGCTGAACTGTCATGAATCAGTAAACATCCCGAACTTGATTGCTGCGGAGAGCCCGCGCCTTGTAAAAGGCCTCTGTTTCCGGGGGGGACGGCAGCGCCTTCAGGCAAAAAAAAGGCTATGTCCCAATAATGTGTTGCAAGGGACGACCCACTGCCTCCTGCAAGCAGTGGCAAGGCTGCATGGTTTGCTGATAGCGCTCCAGCATCCGTCGCCACCCCAGATAGTTTTCAAGGTATTTGGTGGCAACCCCGTGGAATCGAGCCATCCAAAGCTTCAAGCGGCTATGGTAGGCATTCACATGCTGGATATGGAACGCCCCCTCGCGTACCCGCTGTCCCGTCTTGGCATGCACGACTCGATGGGTAATGCCATGCTGCCTGGCAAAGGTCGAGTACACCGCTGCGCCGTCCGAACACAGGATGGCGTCGCTATCCACCAACGGGGCTAAAGCCGCTTCCACATGAGCGCCATTGAGCTTCTTCAACTTGAAGTCCGCTATATGTCCCTCTCGGTCCTGCACCACCATGATGGGAATCTGATCCGGCCCGGTTCCCCGTGTTTGGCTGACGCCACCCCGCTGGCGCGGCGCGCGGGGGAGGCACCGCTGCCCTTTGAATGATTCCAGAATGAAGGTTTCATCTACTTCGACGATGCCTCGGGCTTGCGCCGCCAGATGGTCTGATGCGCGATGCAAGAAGCGATGCCGCCATAGGAAAGCCGTGTTCTTGCTGATGCCGCATGCACGAGCGGCTGCTCGCACGGTCAAGCCATCCTGCAGTGCTTGGGCGTAGCTCAGCCAGCGATCGGCCTTGCGCAATTTGGCTAATGGACTGCCCGACAAGGCATTGCAGGTCCGGTGGCACTGTTTGCAGCGATAACGCCGCAGGCCTCGGCTCCAGCCCCATAACGCCAACTGGTTGGCCTCGGCCTGGCAGTGTGGGCAAGCCGTCAGGTCAGGCAAGGCGTCCTGAATGGCGTCATGGTGAGTGGGATGTTTAAGCGCAGAAGACAGCAAGCTCCTCTGTTTGAGCGTGAGCTGATCCAGTTGGGCAAGAAAACGCTGAAAACTCTGGGCATCCATGGCGCGACTCCCGGTCTGCTACTGTATTCAGCATAGCTCCCAACACGGAATTGGGACATAGCCAAAAAAAAAGCCCGCCGGCAAATGCGGGCGGGCCGGGCAGGGCGTCGCCGCCCTGTCTGCGTTTACAAGGCTTCGTTGCCAAAGCCCAGGATTTGCACCGACACCTGCGAAGCCTGGTTTTGACGCGCCGCCGACTGCTGGCGGCGCATCACCTCGCTGGCGGCCTGGGTCGCGCTGGATGATGCGGCGCTGGCCGAAGCCTGTGCGCCGACGTTGACCGTCGCCGCCATCGGCACCCCTGAGGATTTGCCCTGCACCTGGATATTGGCCGCGTTCGCCACCTGCAAGGCCGCGACGTTTACGTTGCCGGATACCCGGATGCCGGCCTCGCCCGCATCTATCGTGCCAAGCGGCGCGATCAGATCCACGTCTCCCGCCGGCACTTCCGGAATCGGGTTGAGCGTGGCGATGCCCGCTCCCGCGCTGGGCACATTGGGCGATATCGAGGCATTGCCGACATTGTCGTAAACGCGCCGCGGCGGGGTGTACACCACCGTGGTTTTCGAGCCGCGGCCGGCGTTGATGTCGCCCTTGGCCGACCAGGCGAGGATGCTGCCGCCAAAGGTTGTCATCAGCCGGCTTTGTCCCAGCAGGATGCTGTCGCGGGAATACAGCGCGATGTCGCCGCTGCCCTGGGTGATCAAGCCGGCGGTGGACGGCGGCGCCGCGCCTTCCACGCCATAGGTCTGGCCGCCGCCTGGCGTGATGACCTGGATGCCGCCGCCCAGCAGGCTGTGGATGCCCGAGCCGCCGTACATCAGCAAGCTGCCGTCATAGGCCAGGGCATTGCCCGCCGCGTCCTGCTCCGGGTATAGCGCCGCGATGGCGCGGCGTCCGCGCAGATAGCTGCCATGGCGCGGGCTGTCGGCGTCGTTATACTCGCGTCCGCCTGCGTGCAGCTCGGCGAAAAACACCTGTCGCGCGAAGATGCGCTGCTGCTCCGGCGCCAGGCCGGCCAAATAGCGCCGCGCCTCTTCCGCCGTGCCGGCGAAGCCGTAACGCTTGCTCAGCCACTCGATCAACTCCGCCTCGTAGGTCTTGGCGACCTTGCCTGGCTGGTCGGCCAGCGGTGTGCCGGCGGCCGCCAGGTTGGCCGCGTCAAGATAGCGCGCCAGCAGGCCGGCGTAGTTCGCGCCGCCTGCGCCCTGGCCCGCCAGCACGGCGATGTCGGCGCCCGGACGCTTGTCGCCCTCGACCACCAGACCGATGCTGGCCAGCGATGCCAGATCCTGCTGCACGATATTGCGCCCGGCCGAAATCTCCAGCGTGCCCGGTCCCGCCACGCTGAAGTTGGCGTAGAGGATGTCGCGCCCGGCCGAGACGACCGAAACGTCGTTGGCGCGGGTGTGGACGATCAGGTTGCCGGAGAGATACGCGTTGTTGCCGAAGGGGGCGATATCGGACAATGAAAGCGCTGTTTCGTCGGATCTGTTGCCGGCGTAAACAACATCTCGCCCCGCGCGCACCGCTACCGGCCCGGCGGCCACATAGTCTTTCTGGCCTGCTCGCGTTCCAAATGCGTTAAAAGCCGCTATCGTTCCAGTGCGCAAGCCGACGATGTCGCCGTTCGCCGCGTAAAAACGCGAAGGTTCGCCCGATCCGCTCCCCATGCCCGCTTCGCGGCCTATGCTGTTGACGCCGAAAGCGAACAGCGGCATATCGCTGGCATCCGGCGCGTCTGGGCTGGTATTGGCATAGATGAGTCGTCCTCCCGCAAGCGATGATCCGTAGAACCCTGGTTGAGCCGGCGTTGCCAGCGCGGCGGCATCGGCGCCGGATTGGCTGATAGGATAGCCGCCGCCGTAGATAGAGCCTGCCGCCAGCAAATCCAGGCGGCGTTCGCCCAGCGGCGCCAGCAGCAGGCCGGCCTTGTCCCAGAAACCGGTGTTAAAGCTGTTGTCGGCTATCGAAAGTCCATAGTAGACATTGCCCTGCAGGGCGGCGGCGCTGACTTGGCCTGGCAGCAGAAACCAGCCGCCATTGGACGAGTAGGGGTAATATTTTGGGACAGATTGGTCAGAAATACCCTCGCTGAAGCGGGTGTCGAAGGCCAGGTTGCCGCCGGCGGCCAACAGCGTCAAGGCGGTGCGGCTGCTCCACAGGGTGAACCAGCTCTTTCCGGCCTCGCCTGAGCCTTTATTGGACGTAAACGCAATATAGTTGCCGCTTGGGGCCAGGCCGGCATCGGCGGTTCCGCCCAGCACCAGGTCGCCGCGGCTTGCCACGCTGACCGTGGCATCGCCTGGCGTCAGCATCAAACCACCATAGGCCGCCGATGTGCTGGCGACATAAGGGTCAGGCAGCCGGACATCGCGGACATCATGAAGGCCAGTATTGTTCAGTGCGATGGTGCCTATCCGGCCCGCCGCCATGTCGATGGCGCCGCGCAGATTGATCAGTCCGCCGTAAAGCTCATGAGATTGCGTAATGTGGTTGATAGTGTCTAGAGGTCTAGCCTCGGCATGGCTGTTCCAGCCGCCACCGATGCGCAGGTCGAGGTCGCCGCCGCCGGTCAGCGTCAGCTGGCCGTTGTCGAGCATCCGGCCGCTGCTGCCTATGGCCAGCGCCACGCCCTGGCTGCGTGGCTGAGAACCATCGGGAGTCTTGAGTCGGATCATCCCTGCATCCCCGCCTACGTGCACGGCGACATTGCCGCCGCCCAGCGCGCCCAGGCCGGTAAAGCCGGTGACGGTAGGCCAGTAGTTTAGATAATTATGGGGGTCAAGCTCGGGATCGAAGACATAGGTGCCGAAATTGATCCACCAGGCGGCGGGCCGGTCCGCGCCGCCCTGGCGCCACAGCCAGTTGCCGGTGTTGACGCTATCTCTCGGCCATACCGCGGCGTAGCCCCAGCTATCCCCGGTCAGATCGCCGCCCACCGCGACATGTAGATTGCCGCCGCCGTCCGGGTACCAGGCCTGGTCAAGCCGGCTTGGTCCGCGGACCAGCGCCTCGTAAGCCGCCGCCTGGTCTCCGGCATTGCCGCCCAGCACCGTTCCGCCGGCGGCCACCCGGCCGCGCGCCGGGTTGTAGCGCGCGTCCAGCGTCGCATTGCCCAGGTGCGTCGGGCTGCCTGCCGTGTATACCCCGTAGGGCGATTGCATGGAGAAACTGCCGGCCGCTGCAATGTCCAGATCGCCGGCGCCGGTGCGCAGCACGCTGAATATCGGCGCCTTGGGAGTGACCGACAGCGTAGCCACACCTCCAGTCACCTCGGTTACGCATAGACCCGGCATAGCGTCGCAGTACGGCAGAAAGTCCGGTGGAACAGGGGTGCCGGCAGTGCCGAAAGTATCATCGGCCCAGACATAGCTGGTGGTGCCGCCCACCATGGTGGTCTGGTACTGCGCGGTATAGTGGGTATCCGCCGCCAGCAGGCTGCCTGCCTTCGCATCGGGCCGGCTCAGGCGGGAGTCGGCGGCGCCGGTGTCCGCGCCGGCGCTCAGGCGCAGGTTCCACGAGGCGGAGCCGTCGGGCAGCATGGCCGCCACCGCCCAGTTTTTGCGAGGCAGGACATTGCCCTGGCCATCGCGCGGGCGCAGGTCCACGCTCAGCGTGTCGGCCGGCAGCGCCACCTGGGTGCCGGAGGCGATCAGCGCGCCCACCGGCAGCGCCAGTTCGCCCTGTTGCGTCATCGCTGTCGGCAGCGGCGCGCCCTTGGGCCAAGTCAGGCTCGCCAGCGTGACGGACGCGGGCAGGGATGTGCCGGCTTGCAGGCGGGCTCCCGCGGGCAGCGCGAGGCCATTTGAGCCGACCACCGCGCCGCGGGCCAGCAGCACGCTGCCGTTGGCGGCCAGCACGTCGCTTGCCAGCACCGTGCCCGCTGGCAGAACCAGCCTGGCGCTCAGCACTATGGCGGCGGGCAATGTGGTGCCTGCCGGCAGCGTCACGTTCTTGGCGGTGATGGCGTAGTTCAGCGTCGCGCCCTTCGGATAAACCGTGCCGTCGGCCAGTTTCACGCCCGGCACCGGAATCACCACATCGCCGCCAAAAGGCTGCTGTCCGGGCACCAGCCACCAGCTTTTGTCGTCCGGCGTGGCCGGCGGTGGCGCAAAGCCATCGTTGATGCTGCCGTAGATGGACAGATCGCCGCCGGCCCGCAGCGTCAGCGCGCCGGCTTCGCCGGAACCGTAGGCGGCGCTGGGCGCCTGGGCCGGATTCAGGCTGGCGTAGCGATAGCCGGACAAATCCAGGTCTCCGCTGACGATAAGATCGCCTTGCGGCGTCGCGCTGACGATCTCCACCGCCGGACGCAGATGCAGCGCGTCGCGGTAGCGGGCCGTGCCCAGGAGGCCGCCCAGCCGGCTGGCCAAATTGCCGCCCTTGGCCAGCGCGGCATCAATGAAGCTCTTGCTGTCCAGGTGCTTTTGGTCCAGATACGCTTGAGTGATGATTTGATAAGGCCGTCCGCTGACCGAGGTTTCGCCCTTCGCCGCGTTGTTGAAGGGCGCGTCGTTGTAGACTTGCCGGCCGTAGACCGTGATGGTTTTCGCGCCCAGGATGTCCAGACGATTCCCGGCGGCGAGGGCGATATCCCCATAAGTGGCCGCTGCCGCGCTGCCGGCCTGTCCGTTGGCGTCGAGGCGAGGCGCGATCAGGTCCAGCGTGCCGCGCGCGCGGCCGTCGTCAAGCGCTGGGTTGGCGCGCGCCCGCGCGTCGTCGGCGCCGTGGCGCAGGTCGATGCGTGCCCCGTCGGCCAGGGTCAGCGTGCCGCGGCCGGCGTCCAGCTCTATGCTGGCGCGGTTGGGCGCGTCGATGATGGCGCCGCGGCTGTCCAGGCGCAATTGGGTGCCGTGCGCATCCAGCAGCGCCGAGCCGGCCACCGTCAGCCCGTCGCGGGCGGCCAGGCGTATGCTGCCCACTTGCTCGCCGCTGGCGTCCACCGCGCCGCTCACTGTCAGGCGTCCGCCGTCCAGCGAGAGGTTGATCTCGCGGGCGCGCAGCCCGTCGCCGATAGTCAGGTCGCCCTGGCGCAACTGGAAGCTGCGCTCGCCAGTAAAGCCGCCGTCGTTAAGCCGGGCGTTCAGCGCGCCGAAGGCGTCGGTCAGGTTCGCCCCGCCGCCTAGCGTCGAGGCGCGCAGGTTCAAGCCGCCGGCGCGCCACGGCGCCGGGGTGCCGCCGGCGTCGTAATGGCCGGATGTCGTCCCCTTCAGGCTGCCTTGCAGGTCCACGCGGCCGGCGTCGCCCTGCGCGATGACGGTCAGCATGCCGGCATTATTGTTCTGCGCCGACAGGTCGATCAGCGAGCCGGCCGCCTGGGTGATGGAGCCGGTTGCGCTTTGCAGCGTCACGTCGCCGCCCCAGCTGTAGCGGTGGGCGTCGAACAAGGCGATGTCGCGCCCGGAAAGGTCGAGTTTGGCCGCGCTGCCCAGTGTCAGGTCGCGTGCCGCTAGCACGGTGAGCTTGCCGCTGGGCAATGCCACCGCGGTGTCCAGCAGCACGCTGTCGCCGCTCAGGCTCCATTGCGCGCCGGTTTGCGTCGGGCCGGTTTGCGCTGCGCCGCCTGCCGGCGAAACCACTCGCAGCGCGCCGCCGGCGGTGACGCGGCTCACCGAGCCGCCCTCGCCGGTTAGCAGCGGCGTTGTCAGCGTGAGGTTGCCGCCGCTGTAGCGTGGGCCGTCCGGCGCGGCGTTCTGCGCGGCATACACCGCCAGCGAGCCTTTCTGGTTGGCGGTAATGCGCTCGCGCGCGGTAAAGGCGGCATCGGCAAAGCCCAGCACCATGCGGCTCGCGTCGTCTATGCCATTGGGTCGGCCGGTCGGGCTGTAGCCGAATTCGATAACATTAGCCTCGACGGCCAGCCGGCCGCTGCCGGCGCCGCGTCCATTCGCCACCGGCGCGGGCGCTGCGCCGCCGCCGTTCCAGATCAAGGTGCCGGTTTTGATCAAGGCAGTATCGCCTGAGCCGCCCGCGCCGTAGATCGCCGGCGTGGACAGCGCCAGACTGGCCAGGCGCGCTTTGCCGGTCGTTGGGTCGGTGGTGTCCAGGCTGACCGAGCCGAACAGATTGAAGGATTCGCTGGCGGAGAGGGTCAGCCGCTCTAGCGCCGGCGCGCCATAGGCGGTGTCAGCTTGCAGCAGCCGGTCCAGCAGCGCCTGGTTCAGCTCCAGGCCGGGCGTGAGCGCGCCGCGGGCCGCTGCCGCCGCCAGGGCCTCGCGGCTGCCAGCGTTCACCGCGCCGACCGCCAGCGTCAGATAACGCGCGCCATAGCGCGCATTGTCGCCCATCTGGAAGCTGGAACGGGTCGCCGCGATCAGCGATCCCTCCGCATAAAGCTCGGCCGGCCGCGCGCAAGCGCCGCCGCCGCATACGCCTATCGATACCGGTCCGGACTCCCCACCGATACGATCGGACTTCGGCGGCAACATGTCGATCCAGCCATTGGACGCGGCCACCACGCTGATATCGCCTGGCTGGTATATATAGCCGTTGGTCGAGTCGTAAGCCGGTTTGCCGCGGCCTATGGTGCGGATGCCGGCGCCGGGCTCGATGACAATGCCGCCTTGCGCGCTGCCGGCGATCAGGAACACCTCGGGCGCTTGCAAAATGGCGCCGTCGCGCAGGATGACTTTGCCGGTTTTCGCCTCGAGATTCAGATAATTGCTTTGGCTGTTGCTGGTGTTGCCGAAGCTGTATGTTGACCACAGCTGGCCGCCCAGCATCAGCCGTTGTGCGCCTATGGCATTCAGGTCTTGGGCTCGAACCGACGCGCCGGCAAAGCCGGCGGTGGCGGAAGACCCGTTGCCGAGGATTTCCAGCGCGCCCATATTGGTATCTGTCACCAGGCTGGCGCTGCCGCCGAAGCCGTCCTTGCTCGGCGTAAAGTTGGCCGCGCCCTCAAAGCGGAGCGTGCTGTCCGGCAATGCGGGCAGGCGGATGGCCAGCGATTTGGCGTCGGCCGGCAGCAGCGCGCGGATGCCGCCGTTGAGCGCGCCCTGGGCGCGGATGAAGCCGGCGTAATCGGTTTCGTTGTACTGCGAATAGCGCCGCAACACATCGGCCGGCGTAATGATGAGGCTGGCCAGGTTGTCGGCAATGCCTGTGCCGGCGATGGACAGCACGGCCGGCGCTGAATAGGAACCATTGCGCAGCGCCAGCGCCCGGGAGGCGCTGGCGTTTGCCTGGGCGCCGTTGTTCCAGATTTGGAAGGCCCCGGGCAGCAGCGCGCGCATCCGCGCCGGGCTAGCGCCGCCGGGCGCGCCGTTGATTTCGACGCGGAAGGCGCCGGGCAACAGCGCGTAACTGGATGGTAGCAGCGTGTAGCGGCCGGCGGCCAGGCCGGGCACCTCGCCCGACTGCAGCGTGATCTGCTGGCCGATGCGCGGATCGACGGCGCCGGTGGCGTCGGCCGGCGCATAAGCGCCGGCATAGCCCGGCAATATGGCGTAGACCGGATTGGTGGCCAAGCCGGGCAGAGAGAAGCTGCCGCCGCTGATCTGCATCAGTGGGGAATAGCGCGCGTCGGTGGAGCCGCCGCGGCCCGGCACGAAGCCCGCGCCGGTCAGCGTGCCGCCGCCGGAGAGGTCTAGCTTCGCGCCGGACTCAACCGCGACGCTCAGACCAGACAGCGTGATCTTGGGTTGACCGCCCGCATCGGACTGCCCTGAACCCTTTTGGCCCACGCCCGCCAGCGTTACCGGCTGGCCGCGGTATAGATAACTCACGCCGTCCGCCGTGCCGCCATAGGGCATCAACAGCCCGTCCGCGCTGACCGAAGTGAGGCTGCCGGGGGCGAGCACAGTAGTTCTGGTTGTGGCTTGCGGCTGATAATTGCTTGCGGCGGGGCCTGGAACGGAGTCCGATCCCAGGCTGATGTTGCCTAGCGGCGCGCGCACAATGCCTTGCTGCGTTATCGTGGCGGCCCCCAACATCAGGCTGCCGAACACCGAATAAGGCACGGCCGGGAGGGCGGCTTGCGGGTCGTAGCGGCTGATCGTCAAACGGCTGTTCGGATCATGGGTAGGCACTTGCGTGTCGCTGGTCAAGCTGCGACCGGCCAATACGCGCGCGCGGACTCCGGTGGCGGGATAGACCTGGTCGGCGCGTAGCAGGATGTCGCCGGGCGACAGCAGCTGCGCATCCCAAGTCTGGGCGTTCGGGCTGGCCACAAAACGGATATCGCCGGCACTGTTCGCGCTGAACTGGCCAAAGCCCGCGCGTTGGGCTTGCACAACGAAAGAACCGAGGTATACCGAGTCGTCCATGCCCAGCGCCACGCGGCCCTGGATGTCTATCAACCGGGCGTTGGCGCTCAGGCTGGCCTGCTGCGCTCGTGGGCTGAGGCCCGCGGTCCCATCGCTCGACCGGAAAGGACTGGTATGGCCGTCGGGAGGGGAATACGTGTCGCTGATGCCGCCTAGCAGCACATAAGGGGCAGACAGGGCCACTTTGGCGGATGCCGCCGCGCCGCCGGCAACGGAAAGCGCGCCGGAGTAAAGGCGCAGCTCGCGGCTCAGCGCCAGGTCGACATCGCCGGCGAAGCTAAGCGAGCCGTTGCTGAACAGCGTCAACGCGGCAAAGCCGCCTGCTGCTACCTGGTTCACGCCGAGTTGGGCGTGGCCGTAGTCCAGCGTGGCCGGCGCGGCAGCCGCTTCGCGGCGCTGCGTCAACTGCAGCTCGCGCAAGGCGAGCACGCGCGAGTCTTTTACATCGTCGTCTGAATATTGCGGCGTGTCGAGCGCTACCGTCAGATGGCCGCCGGCGGCGCCTGCGCCGCCGGCGCGGGCCAGCAGGCGGCCATCCAGGTAGAGGCCGCTGGTTGAGGCGAGGCTGATGTCGCCGCCATCGCTAACCTGGTCGCGCACGCCGCTGCCATCGGCATCGAAACGCGCCGTGGCGCCGGATGCATCCAGCACCGCGCCCTGGCGTATCACCACAAAGGCCTCCGACGCCCGCGCGCGGTTGTCCGATTCCTGCACCGTGCCGCCGATGACGATGCTGCCCTTCGGGCTTAGCTTGCCAAAGGGCAGGCCCTGCGCATCGCTGGCGGTAAATGCGGTTGCCGAGGCGTCGAGCAGGGCGTGCGGTCCCAGCTCGATGCGGCACTCAGCGCCGCTGCCATCGCCAAGCAAGCCCCATCCCTTAGTGTCATTGGAGGAGCGGACAGCGCGAGGCCCTGTCAGGCTGAGGCGGCCGCCCTGCGCGCGGAGCGTGCCGTCCACCAGCAGATTGCCGCCGGCGGACAGCGCAATGGCCTGGCCGGGATCGACCGTGATGGCGGCATCGCGGCCCACATAAACATTGCCGCCGGGCAAGGGTATATTTTGGGAGGACATTAGGCCGCCCGCCGCCAGCGTGATGCTGGCGCCCTGGCGCTGTGTAATCGTGCGCGCCGCGGCATCCGCCATATACTGCGGCGGCAGCCATGGAGCCGGCATGGCGCCGGATGGGTCGGCAGCGGCCTGCAGCAAGGCTTGCGGCGCTAAAACAGGCTGAGCCACATTCAGCGTCACGCCGTCTGGCAGCACGACGCCGCGCTGGGTCCGCACCTGGTAATCGGCGAAGCCGCTTTGGAACAGGCTGGTTTCCAGTTGGCTGGTGGCTCCGACGGGGACGGGTTTCGTCGCCATCGTACCTGCCGGGATCACCGTTCCCTTGGGCACCACCACATCGTAGGGCAAGTTTGTTCCCGCCTGCGCGACTCCCGCACGTGGCGTAACGGGTACCCCTTTGGGAAATACATCGGCGGGAACCACGTAGTCAAATGGGAATGGGTAATCATCCATGTAGCCACCAGCGAACTCTTGTATGGTGGTGCCCTTCGGTAGTTTGTATACGGGCCCCGTTGTTCCCGTCGCGGAATAGATTTCTAGGAATCGGGGCTGTTTTTCACCTGGCAATAAGTAAGTGACCCGATAGGCGTGTCGATTGCCTCCTGGCTTAACTGGCGGCGCATAAGGCAAGGTCCAGTCAGCCGCCAGAACCACGTTGCGGATAAGTGGGACGCTGCCCACCTGCTCACCGGGTTTTGCCCAGTTCACTGTATATGGCGTATCCAGCAACAACGGTTCTCCGGCTAAGATCCGGACATCTTCAGTGGTGATCAGGTCGGCGAGCGCCGACTGGCCCTTGCCCAGCAGGCCGGCCTGGCTCAGCAGTTTTCCGCCTATCGAGATCGCGCTGGCCGATGCGATGTCCAGCGTGCCGCCACCCTTGCCGCCATAACCGCGGATCTCGCCATCCAGCGTCAACACCGCCTGAGGATCGTAAGCGGCGGCGCCATTCACACTCGACGCCAGTCGCACCGAGCCGCCGCGCCCGCCGGACAGGCTGGCATCCGCGCCGATCACGCCGCCCGAGGAGACGTCGATTTTAGCACCGCGCTCCAGCGTGATGCTGGTGGTGGAGCGCAGGCTGACTTGGCCGCCATCGGCATAAGCTGCGTCGGCGCGGCGCGCGCCGGCGGCGCGCAAGTCGACTATCAGCCCGCGCGCATCAAGTGTGGCGCCATCGCGTACCCGGACGCCGGGCTGGCCGTCTTTCGGCGCCGCGAGGGTTAAATCGACGATGGCGACGTTGCCTTGCCAAACTGGTTGAGCCAGCACATTGCCCAATTGCAGCGCGCCGCCGCGCGCCGTCAGGCTGGCGCGCACATCCACGGCCGGCGCGTAAAGCGTGATTTCGCCGCCCGGCGCGGCCTGCAGCGTGTCCGCCACGGCAATGTCCTGCTTGGCGGCGATGCGCACCGCGCCAAGGTTCATCGCGCTCAGAATGCCGGCATCGAGCGCCAGCTTGCCCTGGTGCGCACTGTCCACCGGTTGATCCAGCGTTACCGCGTCGGCCAGGGCCTGGCCGCGCGCTGCCAGCGTGACGCTGTTAAGCGTGGGGTCCAGCCTGTAGCGCAGCATGCCGGCGCCGGCATCGTAGAGTGGAGTTTCTGTGCCGATGACCAGCGCCGCGCCGCGCGCCGCCGCCAACTGCGACTGTTTGAAGCCATCGCCAGGCTGCGGCGCGAGGCTTTGCCTGTCTCCCTGGTAGACTGCGTTGACCAGCTTGCCTTCGAGCACGGCATTGCTGGTCGCCACCACCAGCTTGCCGGCGTCGCGGCCTACGGTGTAGCCCGGCTCGTAGCGGAAGGTCGAGCCTATCAAGGGGCTGAAGTGGAAGTCGGTATGGCCCCAACGCTTGCTGCTGAGCGCATAGCCGCGGTAAACGCCGGAATACAGCAGATCGCCCGGCGCGCGCGACAGTTCGTACAGGCGGCCGTCGCTGCCTTTGAGCCAGGTTTGCTGGATGCGGCCGCTTTGCATGTCTAGCGTGCCGCCGGACAGATTGATGCTGGAGCCGGCGCGCGTCACCAGGTCGCCGCCGCTTACGGTGACGGTGCCGCCCTGGGCCATCCACTCGCCGACGGTGCGGCCGCTGTTCGCCAGATAGCCGCCCACTTCCAGCAGGCCGCCTTGAGTGTACCAGCGGTCGGTCGCGTAGCCATTGGCGCCGGCCTTCACTAATTTCAGATAGCGGCGGTCCACCCAGACATCGCTGCTGGCCAGCGCCTTGCTGTCGCGGTTGCCGGGGCTGTCGCGCTGCTCATTGCCCTGAACATTGATTTTGACTGCATTGGATTCCATCGCCACACGCACGCCGACGGCGCCGGAGACGTCCAGTTCCGCGCCGTTTTCGACCAGCGCGCGCCGGGCCGCCGACACCGCGATGGCGCCGCCGGTAGCCAGCGTCAGCGAGCCGGGCTGGAAGTCCACGGTATTGCCGCTGACGATTTCAATGCGCGACAAATCGGTGCGGTCCGCTATTGTTCCGAGGTTGTCGAAGACGCCGCTGGGGTCGTTGCTTGATACGCCGCCGATCAGTCGCGCGCTGCCGGCCTCGCGCTGGCTGTCCAGCGCAGTCGCTGCGCTGTCGTCCAGCAGCACGGCGCTGACGCCGCCGGCCAATGTGACCGTGCCGGCGGCGTCGCCGGCGCGGCTGGACAGATGAATGGTGCCGCGCTTGGCGGTGGAGGTGGTGGCAACGATCACGCCGGCCTGAACCACCTCGTGGCCGGTCAGCGTCACGTCGCCGGTTTCCGCGAGGATCAGCCCGTTATTGGCGACCCGGCCGGCGGCGCTGCCCGGCGCGCGCGCGGCTGACACTTCGTGGCCGGCTGTGGTGGAGGTGGTATTGGCGTCGGTGCCGACTCCCTTGCGGATGTAGAAACTGTCGCCGGCGGCCAGCAGGGCTTGTCCGGCCGGGGTGGCGATCTGCCCGCCTTGAGAGACTTTGGCGCCCAGCAGCAGCACATAGCCGCCGCCGCTGGTGGAATTGGCCGGCTTGGGCGTGGCGATCTGCGCGCCGGGGCGCACTTCTACCGCGCCCCGCGCGTCGGTGAAAGTGGGCGTCGCGCCATTTGCGCCGTAAAGGCCGCGCTCGCGGAACTGCGCATCGTCGATCTTGGCCGCCGCCGTCACCAGATTGCGCACATTGACCTGGCTGGTGCCGGTAAAGATGATGCCGTTCTGGTTGACCACCATGACGGTGCCGTTGCCCTTGATCGCTCCTAGAATCTGGCTTGGGCGCGCGTCGGCGCCGCTTACGCGGTTGAGCACGGCGTCGGTGCCGTTTTGCTGAAAGTCTACCGTGGTGTTGCGGCCAACATTGAAAGTGTCCCAGTTGAGAATGGCCTTGTCCTGGGTCTGCTTTATCGCAACGCGGGTTTTGCCATCCTGCGTGGTTTGCGTGGCGCGCTCAGCGCCGCTCCAGGGCAGCTGCGCGCCATTTGCATCCCGGTCCCACAGGCCGCCTCGCGCCAGGCCGTCCGGCACACTGGACGCATCCAGGGCGGCGGCGTCGCGCGCGGCTTGCTGGGCGGCCTGTTGGGCGGCCTGTTGGGCGGCGATGGCGGCGGCGGTCCGTTCCAGATTGTCCACCGAGCGTTGCAGGGTCTGGCGAGCGGCCTGCCGCTGCCGCAGCTGCGCGGCATCAACGGCGGCATCCGCGCCAGCCTGCGCAGGCCGGCTCGCGCGCGACGCGCTCACGCTTTGCGGCGACGCGAACCAGGCGCCGCTGACCGGGGCGGGCGTTTGCGCCTGGGCGGCGGCGGCGAATCCCATGCAGGCGATCGCAACGGCTTCGACAAGTGGGGAAAGCCGCAGTCTGCGGCTGGAGGAACGGAAATGGGCCATGATTACTGTCACCGTCTGTGAAATCCAGTCCGGGCGGCGCACGCGGCCGGCCGGCGCGAAAACGAAAGCCAAAAGGCCGACCGGATACCTGGGTATCCGGCGGCCGGATCCAAAACCCGCGCGGCCAAGCCTGCGCCGCGCGGGGGGCGACAAAACGTGATTCTGCTTGCGCCGGCCGCTTTATTTCTTACTCGCAGCCGGTTCAAACCATCGACTTAATGACGTTTTGCTTTGCGGAGCATCATGGATGCCTGATTTACCGGGCGGCCAATGCCGTTGCACACCGAAGCGTTGCCGATGTCCAGGCCATTGCCGTCGCCAGCGAGGAAGGTGGCATTGATCTGGTTAAGCCAAGTAGCCGGCAGCTTGACGAAGTAGTTGCTGCTGATCTGGCTATCGAAGGCGCCGTTGTTGAGCTTGGTCAGGAAGTCCTTGACCGCGCCGCCCACGCTGCCCGCGCCAATTCCGTCGGCATAGCACTGATTGACCAGCAGATTGGTCGTGCCATAGATGGGGTAGCTGCTGCCGCCAAGCGGGGGAACATAGGTAGGCACCCACTTCAGCGGATTCGCGAGATTGGCAGGAGTGGAAGGCGGAATAACGAAGCTGGGGATGCTGATATTGCTAGGCAGCTGGCCGTTGATCGAAGCGACCACAGTCGGATCGCTCGGCGAGATGGAATAATCCGGGCTCAGATAGGTGAAGGTGCCATCGGAAGCGAGAGCAGTCTTGATCCCGCCGCTGCCATTGGCGGGCACCCAGTTGGACGGAATAGTGCCGCCCACTGCTTGGCCGACCACCGTGGCAAAGACGTTGGATTTGACGAAGCCATAGCCTTTGCATGCGGTCGACAGGAAGTTGGACAGCAACTCAGTGGTGCCGCTGGCGTCGCTGCGATACACGACGTTGATCGGGGTGGCGTCGTTAGTGCCGAGCAGCTTGCCCCAGGTTTGAGCCTTGTTGGAGAACACTTGGCAGACTTGGTCACTGGTCAGGTTGAGCTGCGTCACGCCGCTGCGTTTGTACGGCAGGGTGACCGAGGTCAGCACGGCCGGAATCTGGATGACCGGGCCCCAGGCATTGTTGCTGGCTTGGGAGTAGGAAGTCAGATCCGCCGCAGTCAGCACCGAATCGCTGCCGGCGAAGCTTACGTTGCCGGTGCTGTTGAACAAAGCGGCATTGTTGGTCAGAAAGGCTGCCTTGCCGGCGCCGCTGCCAACGCCTGCATAGTTCCAGTTGCCCAGGACGAGCGAGGGGTAGCCACTGGTTATGCCAAACAGTTGATTGTACAGCGGTTGCGCCAGTGTGGAGCCGCCGCCCAGGACGGTTTGCGCCGAGGCGGCGCCAGCCAGCATGCAGGCAGAGAGAGCGATAGCCAACGCTTTTGCTTTAAAGTTCACGGAATTCATCCCATTGCTCCATTTGCAATTCAAGAGGGTTGAAACGCCAAACAGGAAAATGACAACTCATTGAAAATGCCGCTTCCGTCCTACCGAGCAAGGCCTGTTCCCTTTAAGAACCGGTCCTTGCCTTTGTGGGCGACGGAAGCCATTATGAAGATGGCCTGTGACATGACGAGGAAATAAAATCCCCAACATGGAGAAAAATTTCCCCGATTTTTCAGTTACTTGCCAAGGCTGGCGTTCTCTTGTTTGAGCAGGTTTTTACTGCTGGCAAGGCGTGGCAAATCCTTGATTTCAAATGCGCCGCCGGCATTTTTTACGCAAACGACGGGGTTGGAGTCCGCCGGTCAGCGCAAGACCGGTGTTGGAGGATTTCCCCTGAGTCCTGATATTTATCTCCCGAACTCTTCCCAAAAACCGATCAAGCGCATGGAGCGAGGCGGTTGATGTTCCGCTTCATCGCTAACAAACTTTGTCAGAACAGAGATGGACCGGTCTGACAGGGAGGGCGCGAGCTCGGCGCGGCAAGGAGGCGCGGCTTGAAAAGGGAACAAGAACGGACTGCGGCGTGAAATGGTTCATTCACGCGAATTTGATGCCGGATTGGGTGAAGCCTGAACGTGTAGTGGCAAGCCTGCGTCTCGTCATCGTGAGCTCAGGCTGCGCGATGGGACATCGCTTTGCCTGGTGGATGTCAAAGAGGATAGGAGACAAGCGTGGCGGGCAATAACGTGGCTGACTTGATAGCCGGCCAGATTGCTGTCGGCAGGGTGATGCGCGATGATCAAGAGAATGATGGCGCGTGCCGCGCGGTTTGATCGGGCGCTCGCGGCAACCGGAGAGGCGAGGGCGGTTAAGACGCCTGGGCGCGCCTGGGGCGGCCCAGCCGCGGGTATGGGTTAGTCGCCGTTGACCACGTCCACGCCCTTGGGCGGGACGAAGTTGAAGCGGCCGGCCGGCAGCACCACGTTTTGCTGCGGGGAGAGGAAGCGGATGCGGGTGTCGTTGCCGAAGCTGTCGGTCAGCTCCATCTCCACCAGCATATTGTTCTTGAAGCCCATGCGGATGGCGCTGAAGGTGTTGTCCTGCTTCTTGGGGCTGGCGGCCAGCCACTCCAGATCGCCCTGCTTGCCGGCTTCGTTGAGCTTGTAGCTGCGCTCTATCTCGTTGCTGCCGGCCAATAACGCGGCCGGGCTGGAACCCAGGGCCGCGCCTTGCGCCTTGCGCGTTACCTGGGCCAGGTCTTGGTCATAAATCCACAGCGTTTTGCCGTCGCCGACGATCAGCTGGGCGTAGGGCTTGCTGTATTCCCAACGGAACTTGCCGGGGCGGGAGACCTCCAGCCGGCCGGTGGCTTCTTCGCGCTTGCTCTTGTTGGTGACGATTTGGCTGAAATCGGCCGACAGCGTGCGGCTGCCGGCGACGAAGGCCTTCAATTGGGCGATGGCCGACGCGTGGGCCGGAACGGTCAGGCAGGCCGCGAGGGCGGCGAACAGTAGTTTTTTCATTAGCTGAACTTGTTGGTGATCGGGTAGCGCCAGTCCTTGCCGAAGCCGCGCGGGGTGACGCGCGGGCCAACCGGCGCCTGGCGGCGCTTGTATTCATTGATTTTCAACAGCCGCACCACGCGCTTGACGTCCGCTTCGGCATAGCCGGCGGCGATGATGTCGGCGGCGGACTGGTTGTCTTCGACATAGCGGGCCATGATGGCGTCCAGCACCTCGTAGGGCGGCAGACTGTCTTGGTCTTTCTGGTCCGGCCTAAGTTCCGCCGACGGCGGGCGGGTGATGATGCGCTCCGGGATGATGTCGGACACGGTATTGCGCCAGCGGCACAGCTCGAACACCAGGGTCTTGGCCACGTCTTTCAGTACGGCGAAACCGCCGGCCATATCGCCGTACAGCGTGCAGTAGCCGGTGGTCATTTCGGACTTGTTGCCGGTGGTCAGCACCAGCTTGCCGCTCTTGTTGGACAGCGCCATCAATAGCGTGCCGCGGATGCGCGCCTGCAGGTTTTCCTCGGTAGTGTCCATGGCCAGGCCTTCGAAGGAGGGCGCCAGCGCGGCCATGAAGCTTTCGTACATCGGCCAGATTTCGATTTCGTCGTACTTCACGCCCAGGCGGGCGATCATGTCGCGGCTGTCGGTCACCGAGATGTCGGCGGTGTAGCGCGAGGGCATCATCACCGCGTGGACTTTGTCCGCGCCCAGCGCGTCCACGGCCACGGCCAGCGTCAGCGCGGAATCGATGCCTCCGGACAGGCCCAGCAGCGCACCGGGGAAGCCGTTCTTGCCTATGTAGTCGCGCACGCCGACCACCAGCGCGCGGTAGATGCTTTCCAGCGCATCCGGCAGCTTGGCTTGCGCGCCGGGCTGCAGATCGCCGTTGGCGTAATCCACCAGCAGCAATTCCGCGTCATAGGCGGCGGCCTGGGCGACGACATCGCCGGCCTTGTTGATGGCGAAGGACGCGCCGTCGAAAATCAGCTCGTCCTGGCCGCCCACCATCTGCGCATAGGCCAAGGGCAGGCCGGTTTCCTCGACGCGGAAGCGCGCCATCTGCTGGCGGGTTTCGATCTTGTCGCGGTGGAAGGGCGAGGCGTTGAGCGCCAGCATCAGCTCGGCGCCGGCATCGGCGGTTTCCGCCGCCGGCTCCAGGTGCCAGATGTCTTCGCAGATCAGCACGCCCACCTTGACGCCGTTTTGCTCGAACACCAGCGGCGCGGCGCCGGGGGTGAAGTAGCGGCACTCGTCGAACACTTCGTTATTGGGCAGCTGCATCTTGTGATACTGGCCCAGGCGGTGGCCGTCGCGCAGCACGGTGGCGGCGTTGAAGCGCTCGTTGCCGATCTTGGCCGGATGGCCGACGATGACGGTGATGTCGTCCAGCTGCTCGATGATGTCCAGCCCCTTGGCCACCTCGCGGTAAAAGCTGTCGCGCAGCAGCAGGTCTTCCGGGCTGTAGCCGGTCAGCGCCAGCTCCGGCGTCAGCAGAATGTCTGCGCCTTGAGCCTGGGCTTGCTTGGCGAGATCGACGATTTTTTGGGCATTGCCGGCGATGTCGCCGACCACGGGGTTGAACTGGGCGAGTGCGATACGCATCTTGAGAAGGCACCGAAGATTTCTTGATCGATCCATTTTACCCGAAGACGGCGGCCCAGAAAGGAAAAGCATTGCAATTGCGACTATACGACGGCGTGGCGGCGGTGGCTCAGTCCGCCTGGCCGAAGGAGGAGGGCGGCGGGTTGTTTGTGAGCCGGGCCTGGCTTGCGGCGCTGGAGGAGACCGGCTGCGTGGGCGGCGACACCGGCTGGCAGCCCTTGCCTTTGGCGCTGGAGCGCGACGGGCAGGCGGTGGGGCTGGCGCCAGCTTATCTGAAGCGGCACCATCGCGGCGAGTATGTGTTCGATTGGGCTTGGGCGGAAGCGTATGCCCGCGCCGGGATGGATTACTACCCCAAGCTGGTGGTGGCGTCGCCTTTCACCCCGGTGGCGGGCCGCCGGCTGCTGGCTGCGCCGGAGGATCGCGCGGCTTTGATCGCCGGTTTGCGGCAACTGGCGGACGACAATGGCTTGTCGTCGGCGCACGTGCTGTTTCCGCAGGCTGACGAAGCCGAAGCCTTGGCCGCAGCCGGCTGGCTGTTGCGCGAGGGCGTGCAGTTCCATTGGCGCAATCAGGCTTATGGAGACTTTGACGCTTTCCTGGATACGCTGAGCCGCGACAAGCGCAAGAAGATCCGGCAGGAAAGGCGCAAGGTGGCGGAGGCCGGCGTCACGGTGAGAACGCTGGCGGGAGAGAATATCGGCGCAGCCGATTGGCGGCTGTTCTTTCAATGCTATCGCCAGACTTATCTGGAGCACCGTTCGGCGCCCTATCTCAATCTGGCGTTTTTCCGTTTGATCGGAGAGCGCTTGGCCAAGCATTGCGTGATGTTCGTCGCCAGCCGCGATGGCGTCGATATCGCAGCCAGCCTGTGCATTATCCAGGGCGATGTATTGTACGGCCGCTATTGGGGCGCCCTGGAGCCGGTGGCCTGCCTGCATTTTGAATTGTGCTATTACCAAGGGCTGGAGTATGCGATCCAAACCGGATTGAAATGCTTCGAAGGCGGCGCGCAGGGCGAGCACAAATTGGCGCGCGGTTTTGAGCCTGTGCGCACCGTGTCGGCCCACTATATCGCCGATGCCCGTTTCCGCGAGGCGATCGCCGCTTGGCTCAAGCGGGAGCGCGAAGGCGTGACTGATTATGTCGATAAATTATTTTCGCATTCCGCTTACAAAACGCTTGCGCAAGATGAATAGGACTTATATACTGCGCAGCCTCTGAGACGGAAACGCCACGGCGAAAACGTTTCAGAATTCTGGAGAGGTGGATGAGTGGTTTAAGTCGCACGCCTGGAAAGCGTGTTCAGGGTAATACCCTGACGGGGGTTCGAATCCCCCCCTCTCCGCCAGAATTCAACAAGCCGGCGCAAGCCGGTTTGACAATCTAGACACCTCCGGAGAGGTGGATGAGTGGTTTAAGTCGCACGCCTGGAAAGCGTGTTCAGGGTAATACCCTGACGGGGGTTCGAATCCCCCCCTCTCCGCCAGATTGCAGAAAGCCCCGACAAGTCGGGGCTTTTTTGCGTTTGCGCTTGATCGGCCCATCAAATCCGCCTTTTCCCTTTGCGCGCTGCTGCCTTGACCTGCCTCAGTCCTCATGCGCGATCTGTCGCCGGACTGCCTATCCGGCCAGTATGGCGGGAAGATGCCCCGAAAATATTCGCGCTTGCGTTATTCTTGTTCGCGCCTGCTATGTTTTTGTCATAATGTTTGGCCGTTTAAGATGCCGCCAGATGGCATCGGCAAAGAGGCTGGGCGTTCATTCGGGAGCGTGAACATGAAAATGATCTGTTTTTCCGCGGCGGCGATCGCGGCGCTAAGCGCGGTTGTGGCCATGGCGCAGCCAGGCGGCGCAAGCGGCAGCCTGCAGTCCATCGAGGCCCCCAATCTGTCCATGCCGGTCCCGGCGCGGGCTGCCAAGCCCCAGGGGGCGCAGACGTTCGGCTCCGCGCCGGCTTTGTCCAGGCTGGCGGTGGCCGCGGTTTATTCTACAAAATACGGCGGCTGGGAGAATATGAGCTCGATAGGGCAGGCCGCTACAGTCGGCCAGCATGGCGGGGCGCAGCTCAGAGTGCTGGTGCAGGAGATAGGCTATGGCAACAATCCCGTCGGTTCCTATGCGGGAGGTACTTTGCCGACGGCTAAAAATTACCAGACTGATCCGATCTGCGTCGTCAATAACCAGTACACCAGCCCCTGCCCGGCGGGCTATACCGTGGTCGGTTTTTACCGATATTACAATTTGGATGGTTTTACGGCGCCGGGCACATTCTCCTTCCAGGACACTTCGTCCAATGCGCCGTGGAATACCTTGTATACGAAGATTTACATCAACTGATGCCGTGAATGCGCTTGAGACCCGGCTAGGCCGGGTCTTGCCGCGATGCATGGAGGGTTTGCCTAGGTCGCCCGCAGAAAATACGTGGTTTGCGGCACGGTTTCTCCGCCTGTCACCTGGTGCGGATGCGCCTTGATGGCCTCGTTGTCGGCGACTTCCGGTAGGGTCTGGTCGTGCGCGTCCACCACGACATAAATGTGGTGGCGCAAGGAGCTGATCTGGACGCCGACATCGCCTTCGCTGATCGCGTCGCTGCCGCATTCGGCGGTGTCGGGCGTGCGGATCACGTCCCAGCCGCGCCGGCGCAGCTCGGTGGACAGGCTGACCACGTCATTGATCACGCCCACATTGATGCGCGCCATGTCCAGCAGCAGGCTCAAGGTGGCGGCGCACAGGCTCTCCTGCGCCATTCTGTCATGGCTGACGATGCCATTGGCGGCCAGCCGGGCAAAGCCCAGGCAGTTGGGGTCCTTGGCGTAATTGAGCAGGAAGGGGATTTGTTGGCGATCCATGGCGACATCTCCAAAAAGGCGGCTCATTGTCTGCGCGCCTCGATCGCGGCGCGGGCCGGACGAGGCGGAAAAGCGCCTGAGGGCGCACCCCTTGCAAGATGTTGGGCGGTTCGGTTATCCCATGAATCGCACTGTCGAAGCCATGTGGTGAGGGCTCGCGCTTTGCCGCTGGCCGGATGATGACGCTCGGCTTTATCAGTCTGTATGTAATTACATTTACAATCCGTGCTGGAAAATTCAACCTAGTAAAAATACCTATCATTCTCATGCCGCGATTCGGGCTCGGATTTCCTGCAGGGCTTGGCGTTGGCCGCGTTTGCGCGTTTTGCGGCGAATGGAGTTATTTGGCGGGCTTCTGCGCCTAAGATCGGGCGGCCAGCATAAAGGGCGCTGTATTTTCATGCGCATCACGCAAAGACGCCAGCTCAAAGCAGCAGACGCCGCCGCGAGAAAAGGGCTGCTCGGCGGGAAAAAGATCGCGCGTTGGGTAATTTGAGGCGATGTCATTTGGCGGCGCTGAGCCAGCGCGAGACCGCTATGTCATGCTAATCTGGCGGCTATTTCGGGGTACGCTCCGGATGTTTTATCTTGCGCACGGCCGGCCGATTCTGGTGTCCCGCCGGCCATATCATTTCAGGGGCCTACATGTTCGCCGCATCCAGCTGGTTCGTCTGGGCTTTGCTGTCCGCCGTATTTGCGGCCTTGACCGCCATTTTCGCCAAAATCGGCATCCAGGGCGTGGATTCGGATCTGGCCACGCTGATCCGCACCGGCATCATCGCCGTGGTGTTGTCGCTCTTCGTCTGGCTGACCGGAAAATGGAGCAATCCGCTGGCGCTGCCCGGCAAGACCTGGCTGTTTCTCGGCCTGTCGGGCATCGCCACCGGCGTGTCCTGGGCCTGCTATTTCCGCGCTTTGCAGATCGGCGAGGCTTCCAAGGTGGCGCCGGTGGACAAGTTCAGCCTGGTGTTGGTGGCCTTGTTCGCCGTGGCCTTTCTTGGGGAGCGGCCGGCGCCGCGGGAATGGCTGGGCATAGGCTTGGTGGCCTGCGGCGTGCTGGTGTTGGCTTTCAAGCGTTAGCCTGGCGATTTGCGATCGGCGGGGTCCGGCCAGCGATCTTCCCAGACCAGCTCCGCCAGATTTTGCCGGTGGGCCCAGTTTTCCTGTTCCAGCATGGGCTTTTCGTAAAAGGCCTCGACATGGCCGATGCACAGTATCGCAATCGGCCGCGCGCCTTCCGGCATGGCCAGCAGGGCGGCCAGCTTGGCCGGGTCGAAGATGGACACCCAGCCCAGGCCCAGCCCTTCGGCGCGGGCGGCCAGCCACATGTTCTGGATGGCGCAGGCCACTGAGGCCAAGTCCATTTCCGGCAGCGTGCGGCGGCCGAACACATGGCATTCCCGCTTATCCATCAGCGCGGCCACCAGCACCTCGCCGCAGTCGAGCACGCCTTCCACCTTCAGCTTCATGAATTCGTCTTCGCGCTCGCCCAGCGCGCGGGCGGTCTGGACGCGTTCTTCCTCCACCAGCGCGTGCAGCTGTTGGCGCAGTTCCGCGCTGCGGATGCGGATGAAGCGCCAAGGCTGCATGAAACCCACGCTGGGCGCGAAGTGGGCGGCGGCCAGCAGCCGCTGCAGCATGTCGGGATCGACTGGATCGGCTTTGAAATGGCGCATGTCGCGGCGTTCGCGGATGGCGCGGTAGACGGCGTCGATGTCGGATTGCGGATAGCGGTTCATGGCAGGAACAGGCTCGCAGTGGCTAGGGGGTTGGAAGGAAAGTAGGCGTGGAAGTAGCTGGCCAGCATCCCTTTATGCCGATATAGCGCTTCGCCCAGGCCTGCGCCGCTGGCCTTACGGGCATGCGTAGTCGGCGACAGGCTGGTTTCCAGCCGGGTGTAGTGGAAGGTGTGGCCGCGCAGGCTGCCGGCGGGGAAGGCCATCTCTTGCAGGCCCAGGCCGCACAGCCTGTTCTGCAACACGGCTTCTCCTGGCAGCAGCGCCAGCATGGCCGCGCTGTCGCCCTGGCGGTTGGTCAGCCTGTCCAACAGATAAAGCATGCCGCCGCATTCGGCGTACAGCGGTTTGCCGGCTTGGATGTGCCCATGCAGATCCGCTTTCAGCGCCGTATTGGCGGACAGCGTCTCCAGATGCAGCTCCGGGTAGCCGCCCGGCAGGTAGACGGAGTCGCAGTCCGGCAACGCAGCATCGGCCAGCGGCGAGAAAAAAGCCAGCTCAGCACCCAGCTGGGCCAGCAGCTCAAGATTAGCCGGGTAGACGAAGGCGAAGGCGGCGTCGCGGGCGATGGCGATGCGCTGGCCGGCCAGCCGTTTCGGCACGTCAGCTTGGGGTACAGCGGGAAACGCCACCGCCGGCGGCAACTCGGCCAGCGCGGTGGCGGCTATTTGCGCCGCGGCGCGGTCGAGCCGGGCGTCCAGGTCGGCGATTTCCTGCGCCTGCACCAGGCCCAGATGGCGCTCCGGCAGCCGCACCGCCTCGTCGCGGCGCAGCGCGGCCAGCAGCGGCAGGTGGGAGGGCAGCTGCTCGGCCAGCATGTCGGCGTGGCGTTCGCTGGCGACATGGTTGGCGATAAAGCCATGGAAGCTCAGGCCGGGGCGGAAACTGGCCAGGCCGTGGGCGACGGCGGCGAAGGTCTGCGCCATGCCGGCGGCGTCTATCACCGCCGCCAGCGGGATGCCGAGCAGGGCGGCCAAGTCGGCGCTGCTGGGCGTGCCGTCGAGCAGGCCCATGCTGCCTTCCACCAGGATCAAATCGGCGTCGGCGGCCGCCTGATGCAGGCGGGCGCGGCAGTCGTCCTCGCCGTTCATCCACAAGTCCAGGCCGTAGACGGTGTGGCCGCTGGCCCGCTCCAGGATGTAGGGATCGAGGAAGTCCGGCCCGGTCTTGAACACCCGCACCTTGCGGCCCTGATTGCGGTGATGCCGCGCAAGCGCCGCCGTCACCGTGGTCTTGCCTTGGTGAGAGGCGGGCGCGGTCAGGAACAGTGCCGGGCAGGACCGCGGCGTCATCAGAACTCCACCCCGCGCTGCGCCTTGATGCCTTGCTCTCGGTAAGGGTGCTTGACCAGCCGCATCTCGGTGACCAGGTCGGCGGCCTCCAGCAAGGCTTCCGGCGCGTGGCGGCCGGTGACGACCACATGCTGCATCGCCGGCCGGGCGGCGAAGGCGCTGAGCACCTCGTCCAGCGGTAGGTATTCGTATTTCAGCACCACGTTCAGCTCGTCCAGGATCACCATGTCGTAGTCCTCGTCCGCCAGCATGGCCAGCGCCTGGTCCCAGCCCTTGCGCGCGGTGGTAATGTCGGCTTCGCGGTCTTGGGTATTCCAGGTATAGCCTTCGCCCATGGTGTGGAAGTCGCAGTTGTCGAACGCGCCCAGCAGATCGCGCTCGGCGGTGTGCAAGGCGCCCTTGATGAATTGCACCACGCCCAGGCGCATGCCATGGCCGACGGCGCGCAAGCCCATACCGAAGGCGGCGCTGCTCTTGCCCTTGCCGGTGCCGGTGTGGACGATGAGCAGGCCCTTCTCGCCGGTGGCGGCGGCTTTTTTCTTCTCGAAGCCCGCCTTGCGCTTTTCGGTCATGCGCTGGTGGGAGGCCGGATCGGTCTTCATGCGATATCTCCGTGTGGGGCCGCGCCGTCAGCGGCGTCGCAGCAGCCAGATGAAAAAGACGCCGCCGACGGCGGCGGTGCCGACGCCGGCCGGAATGTCTTCCGGGGCGATCAGCGTGCGGGCGGCGGCGTCCACCCAGATCAAAAACAGCGCGCCCAATAGCGCGCATACCGGCAGCAGCCGGCGGTGGTCGGCGCCGACGCAGCGGCGGGCGATATGCGGAATCATCAGGCCGACGAAGCCTATCGCGCCGCTGACCGCCACCATGGCGCCGGTCAGCAGGGACGACACCGCGAACACCAGCAAGCGCAGCCGGCCGACATTGACGCCCAGCGTGACGGCGGTCTGCTCGCCGGCCATCAGCGCGTTCAGCGGCCGCGACGCCGCCAGCAGCGAGGCCAAGCCCAGGACCAGGGCCGCCAGCGGCGCCGGCAACAGCTCCCAGCGCGCCTGGCCCAGGCCGCCCAGCATCCAGAACAGCACGCCGGCCGCCGAGCGCTGGTCGCCCAGGTACAGCAAGAGATTGGCCAGCGCCATCAAAAGAAACGACACGGCCACGCCGGAGAGCAGCAGCCGCTCCGCTTGCAGCCGGCGCTGGCGCATGGCGATGGCCACCACCAGCAAGGTGGCCAGCAAGGCGCCGGCAAAGGCCGCCAGCGGCAGCGTCAAGGCGCCGAGCAGATTGCCGCTGAACAGCATCACCGTCACCGCGCCCAGCGTGGCGCCGGAGCTGACGCCCAAGAGGTGCGGATCGGCCAGCTGATTGCGGGTGGCGGCTTGCAGCGCCGCGCCCACCAGCGCCAGGCCGGCGCCGACCAGGCCGCCCAGCAGCACGCGCGGCAGCCGCAGTTGCCAGACGATCAAATCCTGCCCGGCTTCCCAGTCAGGCTGCACCGGCAGGCCCAGCTGATGCAAAAGCACTTTGCCGGCGGCGGAAAACGCCACCGGCGCGGGGCCGAAGCCTGAGGCCAGCGGCAAGGACAGCGCCAGGAGCAGCAGCAAGGCCAGGACCAAGGGCCATAGCGGCAGGCGGTTCGCGCTCACTTGGCGTAGGCCTCCGGGTGCAGGCCGCGCGCCAGCGTCACCACCGCGTCGGCATTGGCGATGCCCGGCGTGGCGCTGTCATAGGGCAATACGATGAAGCGCTTGTTTTTGGCGGCATCCAGCTTGCTCAGCGCCGGATGGTTTTGCAGAAAGGCGATTTTCTGCTGCGCCGTTACCTTGCCGTAATCGACGATCACGATGGCTTGCGGATTGCGCGCCAGCACGGTTTCCCAGCCGACGCGGGTCCAGCTGGCGTCGACGTCGTCGAGGATGTTGCGGCCGCCGGCGGCCTGGATCAGCGCGGTCGGCATCGCCAGCTTGCCGGCGCTGAAAGGGCGGTCCTCGCCGCTGTCGTAGACAAAGACAGTGGGCGTGGCCTTGCGTTTGGCGACGCGGGCGGCCGCGCCGTCTATCTTGGCGCGCATGTCGGCGATCACTTTTTGCGCGCGCGGCTCCACGTCGAAGATGCGGCCCAGGTTGCCGAGGTCGCGGTAGACGTCGTCCAGGCTGGCGGCCGGCCGCTTCATCACGTGGGCGCAGGATTCGCTGAGCTCATAGACCTTGACGCCCAAGGGCGCGAGGGTGGCCGGCGTCACTGCGCCGCCGACGCGCAGGCCGTAGTTCCAGCCGGCGAAGAAAAAGTCGGCGCGGCGGGCCAGCAGCGTCTCGGCCGAGGGATAATCGCCGGCCAGCTCCGGCAGCTTGCCCAGCGCCTGTTTCAGCGGCGCGTTCAGCTTGTTCCAGGCGCTGATGCCGGTATAGCCGGCCATGCGGTTTTGCAGGCCCAGAGCCACCATCATCTCGGTCATATTGATGTCGTGGCTGACCGCGCGCTCGGGCGCGCGCTGGAAAACCACCTGGCGATTGCAGCTCTGGATGGTGAGCGGATAGCGGGCGGCATGGGCCTGAACGGACAGGAAGGCGGCGAGGCCGCAGGCGATGAGCAAAGGCGCTTGGTGTTTCATTGGTTTTCTTCTTCTAACAGGGTAATGCGGGGGTGGCCGGCCTGCGGGTGGCGGTCCACCAGGGCGCGCACGCCGAAAACCTCGGACAGCAAGGCTGGCGTCAGCACCGTGTCTGGCAGGCCGCTGGCGACGATGCGGCCGGCTTGCAAGGCGTAGAGCCGGTGGCAGAAGGCGGCGGCCAGGTTCAGATCATGCAGCGTGGCCAGCGCGGCGATGCCCAGCCGGCGCACCAGGCGCAGCAAGGCCAGCTGGTGGCGCAGGTCCAGATGATTGGTGGGTTCGTCCAGGATCAGCAGCTCCGGCTGCTGCGCCAGCGCCCGCGCCAGCAGCGCGCGTTGCTTCTCGCCGCCGGACAGCGTGGCGAAGGGCTGGCCTTGCTTATCCCATAGCTCCACTTCGCGCAGCGCTTGCTCGACGATGGCCGCGTCTTGCGCCGACTCTCCGCCGAGCAGGGATTGGTGCGGGATGCGGCCCATCGCCGCCGCCTCGCGCACGGTCAGGCCGAAATCGTCGGGAAATTCCTGTAGCACCACCGCCACGCGGCGGGCGAAGGAGGCGGCGGACTGGGACCAGATATCCGCGCCGTCCAGCCTGGCCTCGCCGGCCAGCGGCTGGTTGAAGCGGAAGGCGCAACGCAGCGCGCTGGTCTTGCCGCTGCCGTTGGGGCCGATGACGCCGACCAGCTCGCCGGGCCGCACTGTCAGTGCGATGCCGCGCAGCAGCCGCGCTTCCGGCGCGGCGGTCGGGTCAGGCGACCAGTCCAGGCCGCATAGCTCCAATGCGCCCACTGCCTAGCTCCAATGGGCGCCGGTGATGTCGCGCAGCAGCGCCACCACGCGTGGGCGGCTGGGGTGGTAGCCGATGAACACCAGCTGCGCCTGGCGCGGCGCGGCCAACGCTTCGTCATGGCTCAATTCGATGCGCTTGCGCACGCCCTGGGCCAGCAGCCGGCCTGGGCCGTCGGCGCAAGCGGCGAAGCCCTTGATGCGCAGCAGCGGTTCCTCGCGGGCGATGGCCTCCAGCGCGGCGGCCAGCTTGTCGGCGCGCTGCGCCTCCTTGCTGCGGATCATGAACGATTGCCAGCCCGGGTCCTGCTCGTGGAAATGCTTGTGGGTGGACAGCCCGTGGCTGTGCGCGGCCTGGCCACCGTGGCTGTGGCCGTCCAGCAGCCCCTGGTTGGCCAGCGGCCGCATCGCCAGCCCCGGCATGCTGGCCACCGGGCCGTAGTGGCGGTGCGCCGCAGGCGAGGCCTCGTGCAGATGCAGGCCCAGCGTCAGCCGGGTGTCCAGCTTGGCTTGATAAGCCAGCTCGATGAAGCGGATCGACGGCGCCTGGCGGCGCACGGCTTCCTCCGCCGCCAGCAGTTGATCGGCGGACAGCGCGTCTATCTTGTTCAGCACCACGATGTCGGCGTGGCCCAACTGCTGGTCGAATAGCTCCGCTACCGCGTCGGCCTTGCCGCCATCTCCCGCCGGCGCGAAATGGCCGGCCAGCAGCAACGGGGTGTCGACCACCGCCAGCGTGGCGTCCAGCACGAAATAGGGCGCCAGCGCCTCGCTTTGCAGCTGCGCCATCACCGCGCTGGGCAGCGCCAGGCCCGAGGTTTCGATCAGCACGTGGTCTATCTGCTGGCGGCGCTGCCACAACGCCAGCATGGTGGGCAGGAAGTCGGCGTCGTCGTCGTAGGCGACCAGGCCGTTGGCGAGGTCGTGGATTTCCACGCCGCCGGCGTCGGCGTCGCGCAGCAGGCCGCCGTCTATCGACACCTCGCCGAACTCGTTTACCAGAATGGCCAGCCGGCGCTGCTTATTGTTTTCCAGCAGCTTGGACAGCAGCGTGGTCTTGCCGGCGCCGAGGAAGCCGGTCAATACGGTGACGGGAAGGCGCGGCGCGCTCATGCCTGGCCTCCCTGCGGCAGAGCCGCCAGCACGGCGTCAAAGTCGCTGAAGGTTTGCGGATAGTCCAGCTGAGGCCTATCGATGACGATGAACGGAATGCCCAGCGCGGCCGCGGCCGCGGCCTTGGCGTCGAAACCGCCGGCCTCGCCGCCATCCTTGCTGATCACGCAGTCGATTTCCCAATCACGCCACAGCGCCTCGTTGGCGGCCTGCGAGAACGGGCCCTGCATCGCGCAGATGCGCGAGCGCGGGATGCCCAGGTCCAGCGCCCGCTGCAAATGCTGCGGGTCCGGGGCCAGGCGGACGAACCATTGCTGTTGTTTCTCGGCGTCGGCGGCGAGGAAGCGGTGCAGCTCCTTGCTGCCGGTGGCGAGGAAGACGCGTTTTCCTTTAGCCATCGCCAGCTTGGCGGCCGCGTCGCTGTCGGCGCAGCGGATGACCGGATGCGCGCTGCCGCTGGCCGGGCGCTCGTAGCGCAGATAGGGCAGGGCCAGCTCCTCGGCCAGCGCCATCAGCTGCTGCGACATCTCGCTGGCGTAGGGGTGGGTGGCGTCGACGATGGCGCTGGCCTGGCTGCCCGACAGCAGCTCGCGGCGGCGCTCCACGCCCAGCCGGCCGCTGACGGTGGCCACGCCGGGCGCCGCCTGCTGAGCCTGCTCGTTGCCATAATCGCTGGCGCTGCTGACCACCACCGCGCGGCCGGTTTCGGCGATGGCGCGGGACAGCGCGTTGCCGTCGCTGGTGCCGGAAAACACCCAGGCCGCGCCGGCGGGCAGCGCGTCGGCCTTGACCGTGTCGCTGGTGTTGTCCCAGTTGAAGTAGCCGCGCGGGGTGAACATCCAGTTGCGTTTGCGGCGGGTGAAGCGGTTGCCGATGACGATGCTGGTCAGCATGTCGAAGCGGCGGGTCCGCAGCTCGGCCAGCGTGACGATCTCCACCGCCTGGTCTTCGCGGTAGGCGTTGCGGACGATGCCGCACAGCGTTTCCGGCTTCTTGTGCTCCAGCATGATGTCCAGGATGCGGTAGACGCCTTCCTGGCGCTGGCGGCTCTGCACGTTGTAGAACACCACCGCCAGGTCGGCCTGGGCGATGTGGCGGGCGCGGGTTTCGATCCACTCCCACGGACACAGCAGGTCGGACAGGCTCAGCGTGGCGAAGTCGTGCGACAGCGGCGCGCCGAGCAAGGACGCGCAGGAGTTGGCCGATGTGATGCCGGGGATCAGCTGCACGTCGAACACATCGTCCTCGCGCATGTCTTCGTAGGCCAGCGTGGCCATCGCATAGACGCCGATGTCGCCGCTGGATAGCAGGGCGACGGTCTTGCCGGCGCGGGCCTCTTCCAGCGCCAGCTGCGCCCGCTCGCGCTCCTGAGTCAGCGGCAGGGTGCAGATGTCCTTGCCGGCGATCCACGGTTGCACCCAGGTCAGGTAGAGGTCGTAGGAGACGATCACGTCGCTCGCGGCCAGCGCCTGGCGGGCGAGGTCGGGGATCAATTCGGCGCGGCCGGGGCCGACCGAGACGAGATAGAGTTTGCCGGTCATTTTGTCATTATCCATTTTCGCGTAAGGCGGAAGCCCGGCTTGGCCAGGGCGTTCCGCCGGTTCGGTTTGTCGTGCTTGAGCGGCGCGCATTCTTGCGCGTGGGCAAATCCCCGTTGGCGCATACATGGGATAGACGCGGGCTGGGGGCCACCCTACGTTTGGCGGCGTATTCGGCGGAACGCCCCACAAGGGCGTCCGCCCTATCGGTGAGTCCATGCAGGAGTCCCTCTCCCCTTGAGTGAGAAGGGTCGGGGAGAGGGGGCGTTGGGTAATATTTATGTGTCGGTTCCGCCCGGCGGGCGGGCAAGGGGGCTGGGCGGCCAGCCCCCTTGCAACCCCAGGCCGCCCCGCAGCGCTGCGAAACCCCGACTTCAAAGCCATTTCCAAGGAGCCGCCGGAACTAGCGGCGCGCAAAAGTCGCGCCGCGTCGAACAACCGGCGTCTTAAAACCATTGGAAATGACTTCGAAGCCGGCTGGCGCTGATGGGGAATGGGGCTCGTCGATTCGGTTGCAAGTCTTGAGGGGCGAGTTCTCCCCTTGCTTTTCACCTCTGCCGATTGCGGCACATATGGCGGAACGCCCCTTTGGGGCTTCCGCCCTACCATGGGGTGTCCTCCACTGCGGCCACCGTCACCCCATCCCGCGCGGTCTTGGGCACGATCAGCCGTCCCCTGGGGCTGGCGATCAGCGCGCACGGTTCGCACACGCCGTCGACGCCTACGTTCTGCCGCACCCAGTCCGACGGCGCGCCGGTCCAGCCGCGGGCGGCGACGTCTTCGCGGGCGATGACGCGCAGCGGCAGCGCGTGGCGGGCGCAGAATGCCAGCAGGCCGGCTTCGTCGGCCTTCAGGTCTATCGTCGCCACTTCGCGCACGTCGGCCAGCGGCCGGCCGGCCAGCGCTTGCAGCACCGCTTGTTCGATGGCCTCGGCGCTTTTGCCGCGGCGGCAGCCGATGCCCAGCGTCAGCGGCTTGATCGCCTCCGTCGCTGTGGTGATGGCGGGCACCGCGCCGGTCAGCCGCGCCGCTTCGTAGGCCAAGGCATTGGCGCCGCCTTCGTGGCCGGACAGCAGCGGGATGGCGAAACGGGCGGCTTCGTCCATCACCACCACCGCCGGGTCGCTGTATTTGCTTTGCGGCAGGCCGTCCAGATAGCGGACGGCGATGCCGCTGGCCATCACCAGCACCCAGTGGCTGTGCGCATGGAAGGCGGAGCGGAATTGCTCGCGGCCGCTGGCGTCCGGCTGCAGCCACGGCTGGTATAGCGTGGCGTCCAGCGCCGATGCCAGCCTCCGGCCCAAGGGCAGCGCCTCGGCGCGCACCAGCCACACGGCGCGGCTCATGCCTGGTTTTCTTTCTGCAGGCTGGTCCGCTTGGTCTTGCGGTCGTCGCCGTCGCGGAAGATGTGGGTGAAGCCGGCCGCGTACAGGCTGGATTCGACGCCGCCTTCGCGCGACAGCGCCTCGCCGACTAGCAGCAGCGTGGTTAGTAGCCAGTCTTTCTGTTTGACCTCGTCCAGCATCTTGCCCAGCGTGGAGCGGTGGACGGATTGGTCCGGCCAGCTGGCGCGGCGCACCAGCGCCACCGGGGTGGTGGGCGGGTAGTGCAGCGCCAGGTCGGCGACGGTTTGTTTCAGCCGCTGGCCGGACAGGAAGATGCACATCGTCGCGCGGTGGGCGGCGAAGCTGGCGATCGATTCCGTCTCCGGCACCGCGCTGGCGCGGCCGCTGGTGCGGGTCAGGATGATGGATTGCGACACCTCGGGCCGGGTCAGCTCGCTGCCCAATGCGGCGGCGGCGGCGGTGAACGAGGACACGCCAGGCACCACTTCGTAGGCGATGCCCAGCGCTTCCAGCCGGCGCATCTGCTCGTTGGTGGCGCCGTAGATCGCCGGGTCGCCGGAGTGCAGCCGCGCCACGTCCTTGTCTTCGGCCTGGGCGCGGCGGTACAGCGCTTCCTGCTGGTCCAGGTTCAGCTCGGCGGTGTCGTGGATTTCCGCGTCCGGGCGGCAGTGGCTTAGCATCTCGGCCGGCACCAGCGAACCGGCGTACAGCACCATCGGAGCGGCGCCCAACAGGCGGCTGCCGCGCAGCGTGATCAGGTCGGCGGCGCCGGGGCCGGCGCCGATGAAATACACTTTCATGAGTGGCGTCTTTCTCTGGCTGTCTTGCGGATCAGCATGGTGGCGAGGTAGCCGCTGGCGTCGGCGTCCAATTGCGAGACGTCGGCGCACAGCACTTCGCCGGGCAGGCCGATGCGGCGGGCGAAGGCGCACAGCTGGGCGATGCCCATCTGGTTCAATAGCGCCAGCACGTCCGGCAGCCGCTTGCCTATCTTCATCAGCACGATGAGGTCGTGGCTGTCGATGTCGGCTCGCAGCGCTTCCATATCGTCGGGGCAGGGCAGGATCAGGATGCGTTCCTTGCCTTCGCCCAGCGGCCAGGACAGCGCCGACGCGGTGGCGGCGAAGCTGGTGACGCCGGGGAAGGTCTGCGTCTGCAGTTCCGGCAGCATTTCGCGCAGCGCCGCCAGCAGGTAGCCGTAAGTGGAGTAGGTCATCGAGTCGCCTATGGTCAGGTAGGCGACGTTGCGGCCGGTTTGCAATTCGGCGGCCAGTTGCTCGGCCAGCGCGCCGTAATGGCGCGACAGCGCTCCGCGGTCCGGATTCATCTCGAACTCGATCTCGCGGAAGCGGCTTTCGTCCAGCTCCAGCCCGGCCAGGCATAGTCGGGCGACCGACACCTCGCTGGAGGTGGCGCGCGGCAGGTAGACGATGTCGGCTTCGCGCAGCGCGGCCAGGGCCGCCACCGGGATCAAGCCGGCCGGGCCGGGGCCGACGCCTATGCCTATCAATCGTCCCAGCTTCATGCGGCCGCTCCCAGCGGGGTGCCGTCCATGCTGAACAGCCGCACTGCCACCTGCCGCACGCTGGGCACCTTGCTCGCCATCAGCGCCGCGGTGCGGCGTTCTATCTCCATCCAGTAGCCGCGCGGGTCCGGCTGGCTGCTCATGATCTGCACTACGTTCTCCACGGTATTCGCTTGTTTGATTTGCGCCACCAATTCGGGCGGATAGCCCAGGTCGGCGGCGACGCCGGCGACGGCGTCCATCGCCATGCCGCTCTTGCCGGAGTGGGTGTCCCAGACCCCGTCCAGCAGCTTGGCGATCTTGCCCGGGTGGCCCAGCACCCACAGCGTGTCTAGGATGCGGCCTTGTTCGATCAGCACCGATTCGGCGAAGTCCAGCGAGTCGCCGACGAAGTTGGCGATCTGCACCACCTGTTTCTTCTGCAGCCCCAGCGTGTCGGCGGCGTAGCCGCGGCCTATCTTGCCGGGGGTGAAGGCGATGGCCGGCGGCAGCTCGCCCAGCGCCACCCGCACATAGACCTCAATCGACGCGATCCACGCCGCCTGCGACATCGGCTCGACGATGCCGCTGGTGCCCAGTATCGAGATGCCGCCGACGATGCCCAGCATCGGGTTGAAGGTGCGCTTGGCGATCTTGTCGCCGTCGACGCAGCCTATCGCCAGATCGAAGCCGGGGTCGGGCCGGCCGGCCAGCGCTTCCTCCACCGCCATCCGCATCATCTGCCTGGGCACCGGATTGATCGCCGGCTCGCCGGGCGGGATGCGCAGGCCGGGCTGGGTGACGATGCCGACGCCGGGCGCGGCCAGGAAGCGCAGCGCGCCGCTGCCGTTCAGCTTTACCTCGGCGAAGATCGTCGCGCCGTCGGTGTTGTCCGGGTCGTCGCCGGCGTACTTCAGCACTTCGGCGCGCACGGTGTTTTCGTCCAGCCAGCTCACGCTTTCTACCGGCACCGCCAGGTAAAAGTCCGGGTCCGGCAGGCTGATGAAGACCTCGTCGGCATCGACGCCGTCCAGCAGCATCAGCAGCGCCGCCTTGGCGGCGGCGGTGGCGCAGCTGCCTGTGGTGCGGCCGCGGCGCATGCCGTTGGGGGCCGGGGCGGCAAGGTCGTAAGGCTGGCGCACCGGGTTCAGACTTCCTGCTGTTGCTGCTGATGGACGTGTTCGATCGCGTCTATCATCAGCGCGTTGACCACGGTGGCAGCCCACGGCGAGCCGCCGCGGGTGCCGCGGTTGGTGATGCGCGGCACTTGCAGCAGCGCGCGCAGCTCTTCCTTGCATTCTCGGGTGCCGACGAAACCCACCGGCAGGCCCACCACCAGCTGCGGCCGCCAGCCGTGATCGCGCACCAGCCGCACCACTTCGCGAATGGCGGTCGGCGCGTCGCCTATCGCCACCACGCAGTCGTTGCCGAACTTCTGCCAGGCGCGGCGGATGCCGGCGGCGGAGCGGGTGATGCCGTTGGCCTCGGCCAGCAGCCGGGTTTCCTCGTCGTGCACGCCGCACCAGGTTTCCACTTCCAGCTGGCGCAGCACTTCGCGCTTGAGGCCGGTTTCCACCATGGTGACGTCGGTGACCACGCGGCGGCAGCGCAGCAGCGCGCGCATGCCGGTTTCGCAGGCGCCGGCGGAGAAGAACAGGTCGTCGACGCTGTTGAAGTCACCGGTGGTGTGCACCAGCCGCATCAGCGCGGTGCGCTGCTCGGCCGGGAAGGCCGACCAGTCGCGGCCTTCGTCTATGATGCGCATGCTTTCCGCTTCGATCGGATGCGGGGTGTAGCGCTTCCAGGCCGGCGGCTGATTGGCGGCAGGCTCGCGCTCCAGCAGGCCGCGCACCTTGCCGTGGTGGCCGCGTTGCGGCTCGCCCACCTGCTGTTCGAAGCCGACGATCTGCACCCGGTACTTGCACAGCGCGCAGTTCATCGCGGCGCGGCCTTCCACGCCTTCCTGCGCCCGCTCCAGGAATACCTCGGCCACTTGCGCATCCGGGCCCAGATAGCCGGCGCTGAGCACCTCGATTTCCGGATGGCGCGCCGCCAGGTCCGCCGCCGCGCCGTAGATGCGCTTGATCAGCACGCCGTCGAACAGGAAGTAGGGCAGCACCACGATGCGGCGGTAGCCCAGCAGCGCGGCGGCGCGCAGGCCGTCGGCCACCAGCGGCTTGGCGGTGCCGGAATAGCAGACGAAGGACGCGCCGAAACCCAGGCCTTCCTCCAGCATGCGCGCGAGTTTGGAGATTTCGGAATTGGCGTCCGGGTCAGAGGTGCCGCGGCCCACCACCACCAGACAGGTGTCGTTGCGCGACACGGTGTGCGGCGACGCGGCTTCGGCCTCGACGATGCGCTGGCGGCACAGCGCCAACAGCCGCGGATGCAGGTCCAGCGCCGCGCCGAAGTGGAAAGTTACGCCCGGATGCGCCTGCTGCAGCGCCAACAGCTCGCTGGGCATGTCGTTCTTGGCGTGGGTGGCGGCCAACAGCACGCCTGGCACCATCACCACGGTTTTGGCGCCGGCGGCGATCACCTGATCCACCGCCTCGTCTATGGTCGGGGTGGCGAATTCCAGAAAGCCGTGGGCGACGGGGCGCTCGCCGCCGCGCGCTTTCAGCGTGTCCACCAGCTGCATGAATTCGTTGACCCCGTCCGGGTCGCGGCTGCCGTGGCCGGCCAGCACGATGGCGTAGTCTGATTGGCTCATTTGTGGGTCGGCTCGATCTGGCTGTCCATCGGCGCGAGCGTGCGGATCAGCATGATGCTCATGTCGGAGAAGCGCTGCTCGGCGCACTCGGCCAGCGTGCCGCGCCATTCCGCCTCGTTGCGGGTCAGGTTTTCCCACACTTCCACCGGCTGGCCGGCCGGGATGCCGTTTTCCAGCAGATAGGCGGCGATATGCCAGGGCATGAAGGAGCGCGCTTCGTCCCAGGGGCAGGGGATCACGATGGCGTTGCGGCCATCCTGCAGCACGTGCACCAGGTGGCGCTTGAACGGGGTCAGGTCGCCGCGGCGGTGGAAGGTGATGAAGCTGGTCTCGTCGAAGCACACCTTGCCGCGCGAGGCCAGGATCTGCGCCGAGGAGATGCCCGGTATTGTTTCCACCGGGTGGCCGCAGGCGCGCTCCACCCGTTCCAGGTACTGGAAGCCGCTGAAGTGGATGTCGCCCATGAACACCACCACGCACTTCTTGCCGGCATGGTGGCGCTCGGCGACGATGTCCAGCTGGGCCACCTGGTCGCGGTAGCCCATCTGGATCACTTCGGCGCTGTCCGGGATCAGCGGGCGCACCACGTCCACCACCGCGTTGAAGCCGGCCACCACGTCGGCCTCGCGTATCAGTTGGGCCGAGCGCTGCGGCAGGTAGCCGATGTCGCCGGGGCCGGCGCCTATGCAGATGATCATGCGTATTCCTTTGGCTGCAATGTGGTAATTCGATTCTGTTCTACAGGACCCGGCAAAGCCGGGCCTCTTCACTGTGCGAGTTCAGTCGGCAGCCATCTTGATCCACTCCCTATCCCCCCGCCCTTGCCCTGCAAGGGAGCCTCGCTGCGCTCGAGCGCTGAGGGGTTACAGGATGCCAGGGCCACCGTCGGTCCGATGACGATCAACGCCGGGCTGTGGATGCCGGCCGCGCTCATGTCTTGTTCCAGCGCGTCCAGCGTGCTCAGCACCTGGCGCTGCTGCGGCAAGGTGCCGTTTTCTATCGCCGCCGCCGGGGTGTCGGCTTTCAGGCCGTGGCGCAGCAGCTCGGAGCGGATCAGAGGCAGCCGTTTGACGCCCATATAGATCACCAGCGTCATGCCGCTTTGCGCCAGCGCCTGCCAGTTGGGCTCGTCGCCGTCCTGGTGCGGGTGGCCGGACACAAAGGTGACGCCATGGACGAAATGGCGGTGGGTCAGCGGGATGCCCAGCGTGGCCGGCACCGCCAGGCCGGCGCTGAGGCCGTTGACGATCTCCACCTCGATGTCGGCCGCTTGCAGCGTCAGCATTTCCTCGCCGCCGCGGCCAAAGACGAAGGGGTCGCCGCCTTTGAGGCGCGCCACGGTTTTGCCGGCGCGGGCTTCGTCTATCATCCGCTGCTCGATGGCGGCCTGCGGCGTCGACGGACAACCGCCGCGCTTGCCCACCGGCACGATTTCGGCGTCCGGCCGCAGCATGGCGCGAATGTCCGGATGCACCAGGTCATCCACCAGCGCCACGTCGGCCAGCTGCAGGCAGCGAGCGGCCTTCAGCGTCAGCATGTCCAGGTCGCCGGGGCCGGCGCCTATCAGGTAAACCTTGCCTGTCATTTCAGCGGCCCAGTCTTTGTTGAATCGTCAATGTCAGCTGCTCGCCGGTGAGGGCGTCGCAAGCCAGGTATTCCGCGCCCAGCGCTTCGGCCAGCTCGCGGGCGCGGCCCAGGCGGACGAAGTCCTGCTCGGTGTCCAGCACCAGCGCCGGCGCGCCGGCCAGCTGGCCGGCCAGGTCCAGCGCCTGCCGCCACGGGTCGCCATCCCCGTCCAGCGCCACATTGGCGCGGCCGTCGCTGAGGACAACCAGCAGCGGCGCGGGGCCGCCTAGCTGGCGGGACAGCGTGTCGGCCGCCAACGCCAAGGCGTGGGCCAGCGGGGTGCGGCCGCCGGTGGGCAGCTCGCGCAGCGCCAGCTCGGCTTGTTCTACGCGGTTGCACGGCGGCAGCAGCAGCTCGGCCTTCTGGCCGCGGAAGGCGATCAGCGCCACCTGGTCGCGGCGGCGGTAGGCGTCTTCCAGCAGGCTCAGCACCGTGCCCTTGACCTGCTCCATCCGCTGGCGGGCGGCCATCGAGCCCGACGCGTCCACCACCAGCAGAATCAAGTTGCCCTGCTTGGCGACGCGGACCTTGTCGTGCAGGTCGGCGCGGGTGACGGCGAAATGGTCCGGATCGCGCAAGATCGCGTGGCGCAGCGTGGCGTCCACCGCCAGCTGGGCCGGCTGCGGGTTGGCCTCGGCGCGCACATAATGGCCGCGCTGGCGGCTGGCGCCGTCGCTGCGGCGGCCGGCCGCGTCGCCAGCCGACGACGCCTGGACGCGAATGCGGGCAATGTCGCCGGCCGGCGCGGCGGCGAAAATCTGCTCGGCGCCGTGGCCGGCGGGATTCTGTTCCTGCTCGCTGTCGCCGTCCGGCGGCGGCTGGTTGGCGTCGCCCTGGTCCTGCGTTGGAGGAGGAGGCGGGTTGGACGCCTGCTGCGTCATCTGTTCCAGCTTGTCCTGGTCCAGCCCGCTCTGTTCGAAGGGCTTGCGGCGGCGGCGGTGCGGCAGCACCAGCCGGGCGGCGTCGCGGATGTCCTCGGCGCTGGCGTCGGCGCGGCCATCCAGCGCGGCCAGCGCGCGGGCGGCCTTGTTCAGCACGATGTCGGCGCGCAGGCTGGTGACGTCGAATTCGCAGCACAGCTCGCTGACGAAGTGGAACAGGCTATCGCTGAGCCGGGTTTGCGGCAGCAGCGCGCGCGCGGCGGCGATGTTTTCGCGCAGCGCCTCGCTGTCGGTTTGCCATTGCGCGGCGAAGCCGGCCGGGTCAGCCTCGAAGGCCAGGCGGCGGCGCACCACCTCGGCGCGCAGAAGAGGCTCGCGCGGCGCGGCCACGTCCACCATCAGGCCGAAGCGGTCCAGCAATTGCGGCCGCAGATCGCCTTCTTCCTGGTTCATGGTGCCGAGCAGCGTCACCCGCGCCGGGTGGCTGACCGCCAGACCTTCGCGCTCGACGGTGTTGACACCCATCGCGGCGGCGTCCAGCAGCACGTCCACCAGGTGGTCGGCCAGCAGGTTCACTTCGTCGATATACAGCATGCCGCGGTGGGCTCCGGCCAGCAGGCCGGGCTTGAACGCCTGCTTGCCGCCCTGCAGCGCCTTTTCAAAGTCCAGGCTGCCCAGCACCCGGTCCTCGGTGGCGCCCAACGGCAGGTTGATGAAGGGCACCGGGCCGTCATGCAGCTCGCGCGCGCCGCCGGAACACACCGGGCACAGCGGCAGCGGATGCTCCGGCTCGCAGTTGTAGCCGCAGCCGGCGGCGCGGCGGATAGGCGGCAGCACGGCAGCCAGGCCGCGCGCGGCGGTGCTCTTGGCGCTGCCCTTGTCGCCGCGTACCAGCACGCCGCCGACGGTGGGGTCCACCGCGCAGATCAGCAGCGCCTGCTTCAGTTGTTCTTGGCCGACGATGGCGGCGAAGGGGTAGATCGGCGTCATGCTTGGTTTTCTCCGCGCGCTTCCAGCAGCGCTTCGCTATCCAGGTGCAGCTGCTTGAGCGCGGCCAGGGTGTCGGGGTCCGGCTCCGCCCACAGCTGGCGCTGGGCGGCTTCCAGCAGGCGGTCGGTGATGGCGTTCAGCGCCCACGGGTTGCTGTCGGCGAAGAACTGCTGCATCGCCGGGTCCAGCGCGTAGCTTTGCGCCAGCTGCTCGTACACCCAGTCGTCCACCACCTGGGCGGTGGCGTCGTAGCCGAACAGGTAGTCGACGGTGGCGGTCAGCTCCAGCGCGCCCTTGTAGCCGTGCTTCTGGATGCTGGCGATCCACTTCGGATTAGCCACCCGCGAGCGGAACACCCGCAGCACTTCCTCCTTCAGCCCGCGCACCGCAGGCGCTTCCGGATTGTGGCTGTCGCCGAAGAAGGCGCGCGGCTGGCGGCCGCTGAGGCTGCGTATCGTCGCGATCATCCCGCCGTGGTACTGCAGGTAGTCGTCGCTGTCGAAGATGTCGTGCTCGCGGTTGTCCTGGTTGTGCAGCGCCACTTCCACGCCGGCCAGCCGGTGGCGCAAGGCGTCGCGGGCGTCGGCGCCGTTGGCCTCGCGGCCGTAGGCGTAGCCGCCCCAGTTGACGTAGGCGGTGGCGAAGTCGGCGTCGTTCCGCCAGTTCTGCTCGTTGATCAGCGGCAGGATGCCGGCGCCGTAGCTGCCCGGCTTGGCGCCGAACACGCGGTACAGCGCTTGCGCGTCGGCGTCGGGCAGCTTGCCCAGCAGTTCGTTCTTCAAGTCAGCCAGGTAGTGCTTGCGCAGGAAGTTCTGCTCCACCGGCTCGTCCAGCCGCGCCACGGTGTGCACCGCCTCGTCCACCAGCGAAATCAGGTGCGGGAAGGCGTCGCGGAAGAAACCGCTGATGCGCACGGTGACGTCGATGCGCGGCCGGCCCAGCTCGGATAGCGGGATCACTTCCAGGCCCTGCACGCGGCGGCTTTCCTGCTGCCAGCGCGGCTTGACGCCGAGCAGAGACAGGATTTCGGCGATGTCGTCGCCATGGGTGCGCATCGCGCTGGTGCCCCACACGCTGATGGCCACCGATTCCGGATACTGGCCGGTTTCTTTCAGGTGGCGCGCCAGCATCTCGCGCGCCAGGCCGTCGCCTATGCGCCAGGCGGCGTGGGACGGCAGGCTGCGCGGGTCCACCGAATAGAAATTGCGGCCGGTGGGCAGGATGTGGGCCATGCCGCGCGTCGGCGCGCCGCTGGGGCCGGCCGGCACGTAGCCGCCTTCCAGGCCGCGCAGCAGGTTGTCTATCTCCTCGGCGGTGCGGGCGAGCTTGAGGCACAGCTGGTCGCAGATGAAGTTCAGCACCCGTTCCAGATCGGCGTTCGGCTCGACGCCGAGCAGGATGTTTTCGACAGCGGCCGGGATGGCTGCGGCGTGGTAGCCGCGCGCGGCCAGCTCGGCGATCAGCGCGCGCGATAGTTTCATTACCGCGTCGTGCGCGTCGGCGCGGGTGACCAGCGGCTGGCCGGCCAATGCCTGCAAGACGGCTGGCGTCTCGGAAAGGCGCTTGCCCTGGTCTTGCTGCCATAGGACCCAATCGCCCCCGCAGGCCGCCGCGACGCTGGCCGGCAGGCCGGGTATGGCCAGATTGGGCAGCCGGGTCAGCCCCAGCAGCATGTCGACCAGCGCCTCGCCCTGCGGCGCGTTGCCCAGCACGTGCAGGCCGTCGCGGATCTGCGCCGCGCCCAGCTCGCACAGGTAGCCGTCTATGTCTTCGATCAGGTGGGCGACGTCGACGCCGTCCATCTTGGCCAGGCTCAGCGGCACGCCGTCTTCGTTCAGCGTGTCGTCCCAGTCGTGGTCATGGTCGTGGTGGTCGTGGCCGTGATGATCGTGATGGTGGTCATGGTGATGGCCGTGGTCGCCATGATGGTGATGATGGCGACCATGGTCGTGGCCGTGCGCGGCCTTGGCCGGGCGGTATTTCGCCGCAGCGGCCGTCGCCGGCTTCATCGCGGCCGCCGGCTTGGCCGCCTGCGGCCGGTACTTGCCGTGGACGGCGGCGGGCGCGCGCTGATGGCCGCCATGCGGATGATCGTGGCCATGGTCGTGATCGTGCTCATGCCCGTGATCGTGGTCATGGTCATGGTCGTGCTTCAGCATCGCCGCCAGGTCGGTGTCGAGCTTGGCTTCCTTGATCAGGTCCCAGATCTGCTGCTGCAGCAGCGGCAGCTTGTTCGGGTCCAACAGCTCCACCTGGTAGTACTCGTCCACCAGCTGGGTCAGCTGCGCCAGCGGGCCGTAGCTGTCGGCGGTGGTCATCGCCGGCGTCAGGTGGTCGATGATCACCGCGTGGCCGCGGCGCTTGGCCTGCGAGCCTTCGCCCGGATCGTTGACGATGAAGGGGTAGAGCAGTGGCATATCGCCCAGCAGCGCGTCCGGGAAGCAGTGCTGCGACAGGCCCACGCCCTTGCCCGGCAGCCACTCCAGCGTGCCGTGCTTGCCGACGTGGACGATGGCGTCGGCACGCCAGTCGTCGCGCAGCCAGCGGTACAGCGCGTAGTAGTGGTGGGTGGGCGGCAGGTCCGGCGTGTGGTAGATGGCGTCCGGGTCCATGCCGTAGCCGCGCGGCGGCTGCAGCGCGACGAAGACATTGCCGTAATCCAGGCCGGAGAACACCAGTTCGTCGCCGTCGACGTAGGCGCCGCCCGGCGGCTGGCCCCAGCGCTGCAGCATCTTGTCTCGCAAGCTGTCCGGCAACTCGTCGAACCAGGCTTGGTAGCGCTGGGCCGGCACGCGGGCGGCGGCGTTTTTCATCTGTTCGGCGGTCAGGTAGTCCTGGTCGTAAGCGCCGCGGTCTATCAGCTCGTGCATCAGCGCGTCGCTGTCCGGCGGCAGCTCCGCCATCTGGTAGCCGCGCGCCTGCATGCCGCGCAGCATCGCGTATAGGGATGCTGGCGAGTCCAGGCCCACCGCGTTGCCGATTTGAGAGGCCTTGCTGTTGGAGTTGGTGAAGATGAAGGCGATGCGCTTATCGGCATTGGGCACATGGCGCAGCCGCGCCAAGCGCGCGGCGATGCCGGCCAGGCGGCGGGCGCGGTCCGGCAGCGGCGCGTATTGCTCGGCCTGGCCGGCCTCCGCCGGCTGCTTGAAGCTCAGCGGCACGCCGATGATGCGGCCGTCGAACTCCGGCAGCGCCACGTTCATCGCGGTGTCCAGCGGGTTGAAGCCGCGGTCGGACGCTTCCCACTGCTCGCGCGTCATGCTGCTGGTGATCGCCTGCAGCACCGGCAGGTCCAGCCGGTCCGACGCCTCCACCGCCCAGCCGGGCTGGGTGGGGCCGTCGTTGTTGATGTCGCCCATCGCGAAGGAGGTGGTGTTGATCAGCAGGGACACCTGGGCGCGCGGGTCGGCCAGCAGCGCCAGCGCCGCCGGCAAACCTCCCTGGTCTATGGTTCGCAAGGACGAGGTGAACACCGGCAGCGCGTTGACGCCGCGCTCGGCCAGGCAGTCCACCAGCAGGTCGATGAAGCGGGTGTTGCCGGACAGCCAGTGGGCGCGGTAGAAACACAGGCCGACGCTAGGCCAGTCCGGGTTGCGGATTGCAAGCCAGTCGTCCAGCGAGCAGGGCGCGGCCAGCTCCGGGTGGTAGATCCCGTGCTCCGGCAGCGGCTGCGGCGCCTGGTAGCCGAAGCCGGTCAGCAACAGCCTGTCGGCCAGACAGCGCATCATCTCGCCCAGGTTGGCGCTGCCGCCGGCTTGCAGATAGGCGTGGACGTCCTGCTGCAGCGATACCGGCGCGCTGCACAGCGCTTGCAATTCCGGGTCCGGCTCGCCGGTGCCGCTGACCACGATGACGGCGCATTGCATGCGGCGGGCGTGGGCCAGCAGCCTTTCCAGGCCGGGGATGGCGTCGGCGCGGCCCAGCACGCGCAGCACGATGGCGCGGGCGTCGGCCAGTTGGCCGTCCAGCAGCGCCTGCATCGCGGCTTCGTCGACTACGCTTTGCAGCGCGACGCCGGCGACGGCGGGAAAGTCTTCCGGCCAGCGCGCGCGCGACAGCGCGGCCAGATCGGTGCCAGCGTGGCTCAAAAGGGCGATTTCAACGTTCATGCCTGCGTCTCCGCATCGACATCGCCGATGCCGGTTTTATGGAATACCAGCTCTTCGACCGGTACGCCACCCTTCAGATGCTGGCAGACGATGCGTTCGATGTCGGCTTCATTCACTTTGCGGTACCAGACGCCGTCCGGGTAGACCACCATCACCGGACCTTCCTTGCATACGGCGAAGCAGTGGCTGCGGGTGCGCTTGGCGCGCAGGCCCTCGCAGGCGTCTATGCTGCGGCCCAGATGCAGGAACATCGCTTCCGAGCCCTCGCCGCCAGGCGTGCAGCGAGGGCCGGTGCACATCAGCACGTGTTTGTCGTGCGTTCTCATTGAGTCTCCGGGGCCATTTGGTCGAAGCGCTTCCACTTATAGATGGCGGCGGAAGCGAGCCAGGTGAACAGGAACACGCCGACCACGAAATAGCCGAAGTGAGCCAGATCGTCATTCAGCGCGGCAATCAGGTCCCAGAAGCCGCCGGTGAGCTGCAGCTTGTCCACCAGCAGGCCCAGGCCTTCCAGCCCGCCGATGCCGACGGCGACGACGACGGAGACGAAGGTGATGGTCAGGTTGTACCAGAGCTTGCGCACCGGATTGATGAAGGCCCAGCCATACACTTCCACCATCATCATGCTGTCCAGCGTGTCAACCAGGGCCATGCCGGCGGCGAACAGCACCGGGAACACCATGATGTGCCACAGCGCCACGCCGCCCGCGCTTTGTGAAGTGGCGATGGCGAACAGGCCGATTTCGGTGGCGGTGTCGAAGCCCAGGCCGAACAAAAAGCCGATGGGCAGCATATGCCAGCTCTTGGTCACCATTTTGAACAGCGGGCGCAGCATGCGCGCGATCAGGCCGCGGTTGTTCAACAGCAGGTTCAATTGCTCGTCGCAGATGGGCTGGCCGGCGCGGGCGCGGCGGAAGGCCGCCCATACTGCGCGCAAGGAAGACAGATTGATCAGCGCCAGCGCCAGCAGGAAGAAGGCCGACACGCTGGTGCCGATGACGCCGCCTATCTCCTTGAAGCCGGTGACGCGGCTTTGCAGCGCGCTGGCGGCGAACACGATCAGCGCGACGGCGATGACCACCACCGCCGAGTGGCCGATGGAGAAGAACAGGCCCACCGCCGACGGATGGCGGCCTTCCTGCATCAGCTTGCGCACGGTGTTGTCGATGGCGGCGATGTGGTCGGCGTCCACCGCATGGCGCAGGCCGAACAGATAGGCGAGCAGGGCGGTGGCGAGCTGGGCCGGGTGGTCGGAAAAGGCGGCGAAGGCCCAGGCCCAGGCCAAGAGATTGGCCAGGATCAGCCCGGCGAGTATGGGAGCGTGGCGCGCCAGGCGGCGGCCCGCGGACTGCATGGTGGATGGATGCATGGTGCCCTCGTAGACGATATACGTCGCGCAAGCGAGGGCACATCCTTCCGTTTGCTATCCATGAACGGAGCTTGTGCGTATCCCCCGGCACACCCCGTCCGGCTTCTGCTTGCGTCGACACGTATGACGGCCGGTCTCCTGGCTTGCGCGTCATCGCCCGGGCGCCGCCTTCCCGACCGCTAAGGATCAGTGGCGTCTGGCGTGGACTCTGCGCTTACAGTTGCGGGGGCAGCCGCGGTTTCGCACCGCGTTCCCGTTTCACCCTCAAGGGGCACCGTCATGATTGAGCGGATGATACGCGACAAGCCGTGGGCTGTGAACCGCAATGGTTCTGATTACAAGCAGGATAAATCCGCTAGCGAAAGCCTGGTGGCGGCCTGCGCGGGTCGTCCGTTCCGTAGTTCGCGATGCGTTTCGAAACCGCTGTGGCGGATGCCTTTGTTCAGCGACTGCTTTCACGTGTAACTACGGAGCATGAGTGGGCGGGGAGGGGCAAGGCCTTGTCTGGATTGGGCTTTTTGGCTATCATGGCGGTCCGTCTCCTTGTCGGGAGGCGCGTTTCATCCCACCAGTCCATAGGCAAAGGCTTTGTATGTTGGAGATTGCGATCGCTCGATAAGCTGACCCGGCCCCAGAGGCTGGCTGCTTATCCATACGTCCATCGTTTCGCGTGCCCGTTTTCGCGGCGCATGCGGCTTTACGTATTCGATTCGTTAGATTTCCGACAATATGAATCTATCCAAGCCCGAGCAAAGGACGCTGCACGTCCTGGCCAAAGGCGGTTGCATCGCGCAGATCCGCGATGACGCCGGCCGCACCCGTTCCATCGAATGCTACACCCGCGAAGGGTATTTGCTGTCCGATTGCACTTACGCCGTATTCTCCAAACTGAAGAGCAAGCGGCTGATCCAGTCCCGCGAGGGCCAGCCTTACCGCATCAACCAGGCGGGCCTGAGCGCGGTGCGCGCCCAACTCGACAACCGTTAATCCATCGGCCCACGCGCCGGCGGATTGCCGCGGCGCGGCCGTGCGCAAGGAACCATCGCATGACCATCACCATCCGCAATGAACAAAGCACCGACATCGGCGCCATTTCCGTTTTGACCGAGGCGGCCTTCCGCGACGAGCCCCATTCCAGCCATACCGAGCAGTTCATCGTCGACGCGCTGCGCCGGCGAGGGCAGCTGGCCATCTCTTTGGTGGCCGATGACGGCGGGGGTATCGTCGGCCACGTCACCGTTTCGCCGGTAACGGTGTCGGGCGGCGCGGCCGGCTGGTACGGGCTGGGGCCGATCTCGGTTTCCCCGGCGCGGCACAAGCAGGGCATAGGCGGCCAATTGATGCGCGAGGCGCTGCGGATGTTGCGCGAACAAGGCGCGCAGGGCTGCGTGGTGCTGGGCGATCCGGCCTACTACGGCCGCTTCGGCTTCCGGCAGCAGCCAGGCCTGGTTCTGCCGGGCATTCCGGCCGAGTATTTCCAGGCGCAAGCCTTCGGCGCGGCAACGCCGCTTGGCGAGGTGGCTTACGATGAGGCGTTCAACGCCATCTCCTAAGCTCGTCAAGGCGCGGCGCGCCGTTCAAGCGAGGACGGCGTGCCGCTTCCAGTCATTCAGGGCTTGCTCCAGCCGCACCCAGTCCTGATCGGTTTTGGGCAGGCCGAAGCGCAGGCTGGGGATGGTTTCGAAATATCGGGTCAGTATGCCGCGGCCGGCCAGGTAGCGGTGCATGGAAAGGCTGCGCTCATCGGGCACCCACTGGAACAACTCGCAGCCGCCGGCCGTTTGCAGGCCATGCCGGTCCAGGCAGCGTTGCAGCCGCGCGCTGTCGCGCTGCAGCTTGCTTTTCATGCTTTGTTGCCACTCGGCGTCCCGCAAGGCGAGTTTGACCGCTTCGCGCGCCGGGCCGGCCACGGTCCATGGCCCCAGTTCTTCGGCCAGCGCCTGCAGCAGCTCCGGCCAGGCGAACACGAAACCGGCGCGCGCGCCGGCCAGGCCGAAGAACTTGCCGACCGAGCGCAGCACGATCAAGCCCGGCTTGCCGACATGCGGCAGCATGCTCAGCTCCGGCGCGGCATCCAGAAACGCTTCGTCCACCACCAGCCAGCCGCCGCGCGCCGCCAGCCTTTGCCGCCAGTTCTCCAGCAGCGCCGGGTCGAAGCGGTCGCCAGTGGGATTGTTGGGGTTGCATAGCAACACCACATCCAGTTGATCGATGCCTGCCGCCAGTTGTTGCGGCGATAGCCTGAGCAATTGATGTCCGCGCTTTTGCCAGTGGTGGGGATGCTCGGCATAACACAGGGCCAGCATGCCGACGCGGCAGGGCTCGCGCAGCCTGGGCAGCAACTGGATCGCTGGCTGCGAGCCTGCCACCGCCAGCAGTTTATCGCTGCCATAATATTCCGCCGCCGCCGCCTCCAGCCCGTCATGGTTTTGCGGCAGTCGCAGCCAGCTGTCAGCCGACAGCAGCGGCACCGGCCAGCCGTTGGGATTGACGCCGGTGGACAGGTCCAGCCAGTCTCCGGCCGGGATGCCGTATTCGGCCGCGGCGCGCAGCAGGCCGCCTCCGTGTTCAAGCATGGATCGCTCCAATCAAAACGGCGGCCGCCAGCGACAATGCCGCCCACAGCCACATGCCACGGTTGACCAGCCGCACCGCGCGGCCTATGTCCTCATGCGTGGGAGTGGGACCGCAGCCCAGCGGCGGACGTTCCTTCCATTGGCCATGGTAACGCGCGCCGCCGCCCAGCGACACGCTCAGCGCGCCGGCGCCGGCGGCCATCACTGGGCCGGCGTTGGGGCTGTACCAGGTCGGGGCCTGGCTTCGCCAGCAGCGCCAGCCATTGGCGGCATGGCCCAGCAGCAGATAGGTGAGGGCGGTCAGTCGCGCCGGCAGGTAGTTCAAGACATCGTCGAAGCGCGCGGCTGCCCAGCCGAAGTGCAGGTAGCGATCATTCTTGTAGCCCCACATCGCGTCCAGCGTATTGGACAGCCGGTACAGCACCGCGCCGGGCGCGCCCAGGATCAGGAACCAGAACAGCGCGGCGAAGACGGCGTCGCTGCCGTTCTCCAGCACCGATTCTATGGCGGCGCGCGCTACGCCGGCTTCGTCCAGCTCGCTGGTGTCGCGGCTGACTATCCAGCCCACGCGCTCGCGGGCGAGCGCCAGGTCGCCGTCGGCCAGCGCCTTGCGTACCACTTCGGCGTGCTGGGCCAGGCTGCGCGCGCCGATGGCGAGATAAAGCAGGATGATGGGGGCGAGGACATCGAGCAGCGGCAGTTTCGCCAGCGCCCAGGCCAGCAGGCTGAAGGGCAGGATCAAGAGCGAGATGGCGGCCGCGCCTCGCAGCCGCATCCGCCAGACCGGCTCCGCCTGCGGCGCTGCCGGGTAGGCCAGCCCTTCCACGGCCTTGACCAGCCGGCCGAAGCCGACCAGCGGATGCCAGCGCGGCACCTCGCCCAAGAAACGGTCCAATAACAGCGCCAACGGCAGAAACAATGCGGAGTTCAACAAGCAGCCCTATATAATGGCCGGCCGCCGCCCGAAATATTCAATGCGCAATTCTGTCGCGCTTTGGGCGGCCGGAATGAATCAAGCCGCCATTCTAAGCGTTGTTCGCCATCCATGCGCAGGGAGATCGCCATGAGCGCCAAAACCATCATGATCCAGGGCGCCACGTCCGACGCCGGCAAGAGCGCGCTGGCCACCGGCCTGTGCCGGCTGCTGGCCCGCCGCGGCGTGCGGGTGGCGCCGTTCAAGCCGCAGAACATGGCGCTGAACAGCGCGGTGACGGCCGACGGCGGCGAGATCGGCCGCTCGCAGGCGGTGCAGGCGCTGGCCTGCGGCGTGGAGCCGCATACCGACATGAACCCGGTGCTGCTCAAGCCCAATAGCCACACCGGCTCGCAGGTGATCATCCAGGGCCGCGCCATCGGCAATATGGAGGCGCGCGGCTATCACGGCTACAAACCCATCGCGATGAAGGCTGTGCTGGAGTCGCACGCCAGGCTGGCGGAACAGTATCAATGCATCGTCGCCGAAGGCGCCGGCAGTCCGGCCGAGATCAATCTGCGCGACGGCGACATCGCCAATATGGGCTTCGCCGAGGCGGTGGACTGCCCGGTGATCCTGGTGGCCGACATCGAGCGCGGCGGCGTGTTCGCCCACTTGGCCGGCACGCTGGCGCTGCTGTCCGAATCGGAGCGCGCCCGGGTGGTGGGGCTGGTGATCAATCGCTTCCGCGGCGATCCGAGCCTGCTCAAGACCGGCGTTGACTGGCTGGAGCAGCATACCGGCACGCCGGTGCTGGGCGTGCTGCCCTATCTGTACGATCTGCACCTGGAGGCCGAGGACAGCATGGGCCTGGACAAGCCGGGCGGCGCGACGTGTGGCGGCGACAAGCTGCGCGTGATAGCGCCGGCCACGCCTTATGTCAGCAACCATACCGATTTCGACCCGCTGCGCCTGCATCCGCAGGTGGAGTTCACCCTGGTGCGCGCCGGGCAAACCATGCCGCCGGCGGATTTGATCGTGCTGCCTGGCAGCAAGAGCGTGCTGGCTGACCTTGCCTGGCTGCGCGCCCAGGGCTGGGAGGAGGCAATACGCCGCCACCTGCGCTACGGCGGCAAGGTGCTGGGCATTTGCGGCGGCCTGCAGATGCTGGGCAAGAAGCTGCACGATCCGGATGGGCTGGAAGGTGCGCCGGGCAGCGGCGACGGCCTGGGCTGGCTGGACATGGAAACCACGCTGGCGCCGGAAAAGCGGCTGACGCGGATGCGCGGCCGGCTGACGCTGGATGACGCCGAGGCCGCCGGCTACGAAATCCATATGGGCGTGAGCCAGGGGCCGGCCTTGGCGAGGCCCGCCGTCAGCTTTGCGGATGGCTCAAGCGACGGCGCGCGCTCGGAAGACGATCAGATCTTTGCCACCTATCTGCACGGCGTGTTCGACGAATCCGCCGCCTGCCAGGCCATATTGCGCTGGGCCGGGCTGAAGGCGCCGGAAGCGCTGGATTATGCGGCGCTGCGCGAAGCCAATATCGACAAACTGGCGGATATGCTGGAAGCGCATCTGGATTTGGCGCCGATTCGCAGCTGGCTGCCCTGAGGCATAGCCTGGCCAAACTGGCTTAGCGATTTGGCTCCGGCCGCGTCAGCGGCAGCGAGAAATAGAAGGCGCTGCCCTTGCCTTCCTCGCTATCGAAACCGATCTGGCCCTGCATCAGTTCCACCAGGCTGCGGCTGATGGCGAGTCCCAGGCCGGTGCCGCCGTAGCGGCGGGTGATGCTGGCGTCCGCTTGGCTGAAGCGGTGGAACAGCTTGGCTTTAGCCGACTTGGGAATGCCGATGCCGGAATCTTCCACCCGGCACTCCAGCCAGGTTTTGTCCTTGTCGCTGCGTATCTCCGCCGTCACGCGGATAGACCCGTGCTCGGTGAACTTGACCGCGTTGCCGGTCAGGTTGAGCAGCACTTGCCGGATGCGGTCGGCGTCGCCGATGAAGTCGTCCGCGCAGCCTTCGCCCAGTTGGCTGTCGTAGCTCATCTCCTGCAGCGCTACTGAGGACTTCCAGTGAAGCGGGGCCCTCACTGAGGATTTGAAGCATTGCAGTCTTGGCTGTTAGTGGGATATGTCGATGACGCTGGCCTTCAACCAAACCAAGGTTGTGCAGCAAGACCCTGTCCCGCAGCGTTTTTTCGGTCACGACCGCGAAAAGCCCTCCTGCGGATTCGATCAGTGACGCGATCGCTTGGAAACGGCGTTGGTTCTCAGGGGTGTTGGCTTCCGCCTGATACTTGACCTCGACAACTGCGCGTTGACCGTCGCGTAGGTGCAACAAAAAATCTGGTGTATAGCTATGGGCCTCACCATCGAGCTCGTAGTCCAGAATGAATGGCTCCGGGATGATGAGCATGACCTCGGGCGCTAAGTTGTAAAGCCGGATTGCGTCGTGGGCTAGCCCGGATTCATAGGGTATGCAACCGTCAATCCCTTTGTTTGACGGGCGTATGCCGCGATAGGAACCATGTCCGTGTTTGTGGAATGCATCACGGACAGGGTGAGTGGAATTAAGCAGTGTGCAAACTACGGCAACTAAAACTTCATAGTTTTGACTGGTCATGTCGATCTCCTAAGATTTTTAGGGCGCACGTTTCCATCTCGAGGCTCGAGACAGGGAAAAAAGACGTGCGGGGAGCTTGACCAGTGAGGGACGTTCAACGATACTGAAACCAGCGACGGTTTATATATAAGTATCGTGTGGGTCACACTACACTGGCTAAGAGGGGCACTTCTTTTTGAGGGGTGTCCTTTTTGCTATCTAGACGCAAGTTCTCCTTTCATGTTTTTTCTGCATGTCCTCTAAATTCTAGCTGCCGATTGAGCCAGCTGGGAGCATTTTTTTATCTGAAAGCCGAAGAAGGAAATTTTTTTCGTAGAAACTATACTCTACGAAAAATTATGCAATTTGAGTTTCAGTAAATGAGTACCCGAAATGATCCCGAGCACAAGCTTTGCCCGGTTTTGTCATGGGTACTTCTCTGAGTTTTGGGATTCTTATCCGAAGGTGATTCCGGATTTTCGAAGGGATAACAGGGAATTTTCAATGAGTTACTGAGGTGTAAATTGGAGATTGGATATCGGGTAGATTGGCAGGCTTTGCTTTTTATTCTGCTGTTGAGTTGAAATGAAAAACACAGAACAGATGAAATCTATTCTGTGTTGTATTTTTGATACGGCATGTCATTGAATTTGCCGTTTGGGTTTTGGTGGGATGCTTTTTTTATCGAGTCGAAGCGAGTTGCAATTTATTTGCCTTGAGTTGTCAATAACTTTGCCTCCCTACACAACATGTAGGGAAGCAAAGTTAGTGAAAAAAGCCTTCCTTGTCTGGTAAGGCTTTTTTCACTTGCATGAACACTTGTGGCAGAGGTTCGTGTGCAGAGTTAGTGAAAAAATCCTACTTTTCCACGAAGATCCTGCAAAATACGTAATACATTCGCCACGAGCGAATCCATGTGTTGTTAGCCCCAGGCGATGGCGCCCGGTTCGGGGCAAGTCCACGAAGCTTGTAGTCTAGCTCGGATGTCCGCCAGCGACTGCGTGATCAGCAACTCCCCATCGCGGAATACCGTTTGCAGCGCGCCACTATCAAACTGCTCCAAGGTTTGCTGTTCATAGAGGACATACTGGTTTCCTTCTTGCTCTACCCGCAGCAGGCCCTTGGCCGACTTCTTGGTGCCATCGTCGGTGGCCGGGTCTTTGTAAATGTCCACGCACTCGCCGTCTACTTCGGCATAGATGGCCTTCATCGCGTAGCCGAAGGTATCTCGGGACAGCATGTTGTAGGTGAAAGAGCCGATGCCGAAGACGATGTTGCAAGAGGCGAAGCCTTTTTCCGCCAGGCGCAGCATGATGTCGCGGCCGCGCTGCAGGGTAATGGAGTCGCCGTAGATCAGTCCAACATGCGAATCCAGCACCTTGTAGCCGTTCTCGGTGACCGTGCCGCCGTAAATGTCCCACAAGCATTCCACCGCGCCTTTTCGTTCGGCATCGGTAATGTGTTGTCCGGTGGCGATGACCTCATACCCGCCAGCTTCGGCATCTGCCCGGACTTCATCGTCGGCATAACCGGTCAAGATGCGTACCGGGTCGCCGGAGTCGGGTCGGAACACCACTTTGCACATACCTAGCGCGTTGGCTTGGCGAGCCAGAATGTCGGATTTCAGTTCCTTCGCGATGACGGTGATGACATTCCAGAAATCGAAGGTGTCGCTAACTAAGGAGACCATGCCGGCAGGATAGTCCTGGGTCACGAACTCGCGAATCACCTCGCGTTCCGCTAGGCGGCGAATGGCCTTGGCGTCCAGGTGGGCATGGGCCGGATCGCGAGCCAGCCGCTGCTGGGTCAGCAGGATGCGCAGTGCCATCACGCTGTGTTCCGATGCGGGGATGGAGCCGCCAACCAGCTCTTGATCGGCATTGGCGCCGTAGAAGTCTTCCAGATAGTCGATGGCCGGAATGGTGTCTGTTCCGGTGAAGGACAGCAGGTGGCCGGCGCCGCTGCGCATGGCGTCGTGCACGCCGCTCATGCCGCGCATGGAAAAGTCGTGCCCTTGCCAGCCGACAAATTCCTGCGGCGCGCCGGTCAGTTTGGCGAAATAGCTCAATAGTTTGCGAAATTCGAAAGCGATGGTGGCGACAGTGGAGGGCTTCCACGATTCGCAGCTGAATAAGGTTTCGAAATACGTGGCTACCCAGGGAAAGCCGGGGTGAGTGTTGATGAAGACAATCGGAGGCACTTTGATGTCTACGCGAACACCCTCCGGCAGAGAGCGGATTTCTAGAGGCAGATAGCCCAAGTCATGCAAGGCTTCCAGCCGGTTGACGGGCACCGCCTCAGGGCCTAGGGCCGTATCCATGCGGCGCTGAAACTTTCGCACGGCGGCAGTTTTGGGTTTGGCGAAAAACTCCTTCTGAAACAGCTCTTGCAGGTATTCCTTGATAAAACCCTGCAGGCCGAACCACACCACTTTGTTGTCGAACAGTTCCGGCAGCACCTGCGCGTACTTGGCGGAGCGCGGCGTGAAATTGGCCACTAGCTTGGTGGTTTCTTGCGGGTACATGGCGGGGTGGCCGGTTTTGTAGAAGTCGGCAAGATTGAATGGAACCAGGGCGTTTTTTTCAGCGATAGGGGTGTTTGTGTTCATCTCAGTTTCCAATATCAGGTTTCAAACCAGCTGGCAGCGGTCGTCTTGGGTCCAGTTGTTGCGCGTGAAGACGCCGTGGTAGCAGGACAGCAGAGGCTCCAGGCCCTTGCTGAAAATGCCGTGCGTCACAAAGAGATAAAGCGGATGGTCTTGGCTCTGCGTTTGCTGTTGCGTGGCCAGGGCCGCGGCCAACTCGGTGAAGGTGCGGCCGCCATCGCAAATATCGTCGACCACCAGCAGGGGGAGATCAGGAAGCGGGGAGGCGATTTGGGTGCCGGTGATGGCTCCGGTGTGGGTATCGCGGATTTTGTCGGCGAAGACCACGTCCAGCGCCAATGATTTGGCCAGCTTCAGTACGCGCTTGCGCGCGCCGGCATCAGGCGCCACCAGGGCGACAGGGCCGGTTTGCCGGATGACTTCACGCAGCGCGGGCAGAGGATCTTCGATTTCGACGCGGTCCAGCAGCGCCGACACCACATCGCTGTGCGGGTCTTGAATCACTACGCGCTGGTATTGCTGGCTATTGATCAGCTGACAAAACACTTTGGCGCTGAGCGCTTCGCCCGGATTGGCCACCCGGTCCTGGCGCGCATAGGGCACATAGGGCAGACGCAGGGTGATCGGCGTGCCGGGATAAGCGTGGCGCAGCGCGTCGGTTACCAGCAGCAAGGTCATGATGGTTGCCGAATCCGGAAGGTGGGCATCAATCAGCAAGGCTTCGCCGGGGACATCGGTTTCGACCGTGACGTGTACTTCGCCTCCGGGAAAGACCAGGCTTTGCAGCGATACCGGCAGCCTGTGACTGCCGTTTGCAATCTTGAATATTTTCACTTCACGCTCCACTTAGTTGTTTTTATCGACTAACTTGATTGCAGTGTACGCCTTCTTAGTTGAAATTAGCAACTATGTGTGAAAGAATTTTGGCATTGCCGCAACAAACAGGGACATATGCCGCCATGGCTCCATATCAGAAACCCGATGTCAGCGTGGATATCGTGCTGCTTACCCTGTTCGACAACAAACTGCAGGTCGCCTTGCACCGTCGGAATAGCGCGCCATTTCAGGATCGTCTGGCGCTGCCGGGAGGGTATATCCATGTGGATGAGGACCTCACTCTTGAAGAGGCGGCTATTCGCACGCTGCGGCAGAAAACCGGGCTCAGTCCCCGTTATCTGGAACAGCTGCGCACCTTTGCGGGGCGGGACCGCGATCCTCGCGGCTGGTCCGTCGCCATTTCCTATGTGGCGCTGATGCCGGTAGAGGAGCTGCAATCGGCAGCAGAAGGGGTGTTCCACTTCTATGAGGTGGACCAGCTCCCCGACTTGGCATTCGACCACGCGCAGCAGGTGGCTGAGGCGGTGCAGAGGGTGCGCAACAAGGCCAGCTATTCGACACTGCCGTGCTGGCTGCTGCCAGAGACATTTACGTTGACTCAACTGCAGCGCGTATATGAACAGATCTTCGGCGAAACCGTATCACGCGGCACCTTCCGTTCCCGGCTGGGGATCAAGGTTGGCGAGGTGCCGGCCGGTGAAGCTGCCGATGACGCAAACATACTGGTGGCTACGGAGGATTTCTTGGGCGGGAGCCAACGGCCGGCTCGCTTGTTCAGGGTGAATCAGCTGAGCCTGTTCCGGCGGGCTTGGTGGTAGTCCGGAAGGGCTTACCGAGTCGCACTTCCTGGATTTTCTGCGGCGGACGGGGTGTCTACGGTGGTGGGGGCGATTCATACAGTACGACGCAGTCTTTGGCAGACCACTGGGAAAAGACTCGATGAATGTGCCCGTAAGCCTGAAAAATTTGTTGTCTATCCTTGTTCGGAAGTACGTTGTACCCACTCATCTTCGTTAACCAGTCACGTTCGCCCCAGTTGCACCAGACAAGAACCTGTCTGGTTTCCTTGAGGTAGTGGCGAAGCAAGTCGGCTCGGATGTAGAGCAGCTTGTGCTTATCTCCGGACAAGCCTTCGCCCGCCTGTCTATAGATCGTTGCCGGACGGCCGCTTGGATCGAAGAAGTCGATTTCGCGTTTGCAGCAGGAGAGACCAAGGCGTTGGATCAGGCTTGGAGCGGGAATGTCAAAACCTGAGAAGGTGTTTTGCTCCGAGTGGTAGGATTCCCACCCAAAATGGATAGATGGCAGCTCGGCCCTAATACCGGGAATATGGCGGGTGGCTGGAATGACGAATTCATGGGCAGATGCTTCTTGGTTACCTATTGCCTCGCCTAACATTGAAGCAATCTCGACTACCAGAGACTGTTTTTCACCTGTACTGTAGTCACGCACGTACTCATCGAATGCCTCCGTCGTCTGGCGGCGGTATTTACCATTGTGTTTGAGAAGATGTCGGGCGAAGTTATGGCGATGGCCCGGTTCTCCTGCGAACAGATAGTGCTCATCGGCTCCCTCTGGGATCTTATTATTTCCCGGATAGTCAATCGACAGGAATTTCGACCGGAGCGTGTCCACATCCTTCTTGGCTACAAACATCCCTCGTAGGAAGGCGAAAAGCTTGCGATCATGTTCTCTGTCTGTCCCTTGGACAAATCCTTCAACAAGTACCCATTCACCTTGGTGCCCGTTGATCTCGGGAACCACCAGTAGCGAGTGCCAGTTCGGAGTGAATCCGCCGGCGACCCAATCTTTCGTGCTCGCTGCAGGCGGGCCGAATAGATCAGGCAAGGGCGGTGTCCAATCAGGGGGCAATTTGGGAAAAGTGGGATCTACACCGCAGTCGGCCGTCCGGTTACCCTGACGCCAATCCGGTAGTCTCCGGTTCGCATCGCGCTCTCCCCACATCTCGAAGTACGCGATCCAGGAGTACTTTTTCCCATAACGATCAACCTTGTGTTCGTCACGAGCATTCCGGGAGCTCTGGCCAATCTCGGATTCGATGTGCTTGAACCGGTCACTCCTGTAACCCAGATCGAAAATACGCCGCTCAATCTTCGCCCGAGTCCTTACATAGTCTGGTTTGTTTCCATCGTAGTTCGCTCTGTTTGGTATTAGGCCACCGATGGTGTAGTTACCGAAATCCATCTGGATGGAACCCTCAATGGCATTTGTGACCGAGTCATCAGGCGTTCCGTCGCTGGTAAATGGCGACGGGGTATTCGAGAATGGTCGACTGAGGTGGCCGACTGCCGTCTTCGGCAGTTTTACACACCCCGCTCGCTGGGCAACCTCAATGATGCCCAGCGCGTAGTCTCGCATGAGTGTGTGGTGCGTCGCGTGGCGAGCACGAGGTGCGAACATTTTCCGGTAAACCTTCTGAGCCAGATCTCCAAGTAGCGGCTGGAACGAAGCTGCATTTTCCGAATCGACCAGCGACAGTGCTGTGCCATAGGTGGCTGCAAGAACCCGCTCCGGTAGATATGGGTCGTTGAAGTCTAGGCATGTCACAACGTGAGAGAACAGCACGTCAGGGTGTTGCTCTCCAATCAGTACGAGAGCTTTGGTCGCGAGGTCTCGATCACTGCGAACGACGGTGGTCAGGACCAGGGAGAACAACACCACAAGTTCGGCTGCCGCATCGCGAGTCATGTTCACGGCGTCTAGTTTTTCTGCCCATGTCAGCAGCCGATGGATAGTGGGCGATGCGTATCTTCTTCGCAGATATTCGGACCAGTACAGGTCTCGGTCGACCATCGAGTAACTGGACAAATACTTGTATAGCCGTTGAGCATGGTAGGGATGGCTGGGTTTAGTCGCGACAGCCGCCAGCGCATCCACGACCCGCTCCCAAGACTCGGAGCCTGCGTCCAAGTACTTGTTGATGACTGTCCGCGTGCCTTCTGTGAACGAGGTCGGATTTCTCCAGAACAAGCCCTCAATGAATGGCTCGAAGTACGCATTCAGGTCTTGGGCACCCGGTGGCAACGCAAAGAAGAGTTCTCGGTGTCCGGGAGGCAGCTTATTTCCTACGCGCTCCGGAAACTCGGTAATCAAAGCTTGAGCCCAACCGGGCTCCGCATAATGGCCGAAGTCCCGATTGGTTAGCTGGAAGATGCTTCCGAGCGGAGAAGAGTCAGCAAAGCTTCTCTTGATTGCCGCTGACGACGACACATCTAGGTATGCCCTCAGCAGGTGCCTAGCTATCAAGTGATCGCTGAACCGCTGGTAGGGTAAGCGGTACACCACTCGGGATCTGTGCTGTCCAGATTGCGTTGAGTACCAGATGACATCCTCTTCAATGAGCCCACTCGTGCGCATCGTTTCTAGAAGCTTGTGTCGTTGAGCAGGTCGCAGTGTCGGGTAGCTCGCGGCAACAATTCGGTCTGCTTCTGACGGGAAAACATAGCTGCGGAGGTTCGCTGCCATGCAAGGAGCAAAACCAGAAATTCGCTTGTCAGAGAACTGGTCGTCACCCTTCAGCAATATCCAGCACCCCTTGCCCCGTAGCCCGAACTGGTCTTCGATAGGCTGCCCAACACGATTGACGAATGACTCCAAGACGAACGTCATGCCGCGCTGCCCAGAGGCGATACCTGCGAAGCCCTTTGCCAGTTTCTTGCCTGACAGGTTCTGCAACGATTGGCATATGAGTTTCAGTGTGAGAGGGCGCGAGAACTCACGATCCAACAGCGGAACTTCCGGCAGTGGCAACTTGTAGTATTCAAAGAATGCAGCCTGTGCATCGAATTCTTGGTCGTCGAAACCGTAGTGTTGAAGGCGATGAAATTCCCCCAAGTCTGACTTGCCGATGGCTATGGTCTCGAATGGAGTCCGGCATGTCACGACCAATCCTATGTTGGGATACTCTGCGACGAGCGAGAGCAAGGTAGCAATCGCCTGTCGCCACTCGCGTCGACGTCCTTCATTTACGCCATCGACGATGAAAACAGTTCGTCCCTGTACCCCTTGGCCGACATCTTCCAGTTCAGCGAACATGTTCTCGACCGAAATCTCGGTTCCGAGGCGTGCACAAATATCTGAAAGCACGTTGCCCTCGAAGTTCTTTGCTAGGACTAAGACTGTGGGGGCTTCACGGCGAAGGCGTTCACTGGTGACATCGCATAGCAGATGCGTCTTTCCTGTTCCCCACTCACCACTAATCAGAAGGATCGGATCGAAGAGCAACTTGAATGAAGGGCTGGCCGCGTACTCAGCCTCATCGCGGACAATGCGTACACAACGGTTAAGCGCATTTATATTTCCACGCACGGAACTACGTACAGAAGAGTAGCTCCCGTCGTTGGAGCCAAGCTTGGCTTCCTCTGCTTGCCAATAGGCGACATCATCGATCAAGCAGGCATCGACTTGTGACAGCCTAACTATCCATTCATCGGCGGCAGCGGCATCGCGCAAACGTAGGCGGTTCATCATTACCGGCAATGATGCACTTGCGGCGACAACCAGCTGCTCGATTTCCGCTGGTCGTTGGCTATGTTGCTTGGCATTCTGCCAAGCTTCAGTGAATTCGTTGAGGACCGACAGGAAGCGTGCTCGTGCTTCATCACCACATGCGACGTTGTCGATGGCAATGGACAAGTCCGCAATCCGAAGATTTGGCGCACTAGGGTCAATGCCGGGTGTATACCTTTGTCCTGCCTGATGTATTTGATCGCGGCAAAGGTTAGTCAGCATGACTAAAAGTGATTTCGGATCAAAGGGCATGGGTCGCAATTTAGGAACTGGAATGTATTATTAAGGTTGGATGAGCTTTATGCAGTAGTCTTGGATTTCTCAATGATGGTAGCGTGCTTTCAAGAATTTCAACAGTGTTTTCGAATTGATGGCCTGGATTCACTAAATCGCTATATTTTGAAATTTATTTATCCTGCTGCATTAATTAATAAGGCTAGTAACGAGAGCTTGTCTCCTGCAACTTCTAGCTGGTCTCGCAATTGTTAGGGGTGAGTCTTGATAGATAATAGTCTTTTTAGGATTTTGTCATGAATGGTTATCGTCTGCCAATATGAAGCGATTTGGTGCGCCAGAAAGCAAAATATTTTCCAAGCACGAAACCCTCAAGCACGGTCTAACCAGGCGGGAGCTCGCATGCTTTACTAGATTCGGAGCAGTCAAGGTTATTGCTAGGAGTTTTCAGCACGAGCAGCATGTACAACCCTGCACACCCAGGTGAGGTGTTGCAAGAATGGTTCGAAGGCGTCAGCGTGACGGAAGCTGCCCGTAAGCTGGGAGTGACCAGAGCTGCCTTGTCGCGGATTCTGCACGGCCATGCTGGGATTAGCGCAGATATGGCGTTGCGACTTGCCGAGGTCTTGGGTACGAGTCCAGAATTGTGACTCGGCATGCAGACTGCCTGGGAGCTTTGGCAGGCCAAGCAGAAGCCGCGTCCGAATGTCGAAAAGCTCTTGTCAGCCTGACCCATCTCCAGCACGATGGCTGTACCTTGCTTGACCGCCTTAGATTTGGGCTAATCTATTCAAAAAGCTTCTTGCAGGCGGCATCTAAAGCGTCACCATCAAGTCCGCCCAGTGTAGTTCTATTTACTAATTTTCTTGTCTTTAAGTTATACACTCCAGGGTACGAGTCGCCGGTGCAGTCGGGATCGCCATTGACGGAAACATATTGTCCGTCTTTTGAGATGATTCCATTGCCAGTTAGGCTGAATACATTCTCTAGTTGTTTTTTTGCAGGCGTTTTTTTATCAAAAAAACCTTTGGCCTGTATCACGTCTTTTTTTGTTTTTATATCATATAGTTCTGCCAAGTACCCATCGGGGGGGGCTGAATAGATGTCTGCGCTGAGCACTAGTCCTTTGCTTTTGTTTATATCAAATAGAAAGCTCTTTATCGATTGGGCTTTGATTTTGTTGGTGCAGGAGGTAAGTTCATTTTTATCTATATAGTCATGCTCGGATAGTATTACATACTCGCCATCATTGCTTAATCTTGGTGGGAGTCTGGGGTCGGATCCCATTGAGGCCGTTAAGTTTGTGATGGTACATTTCTTGCCAGCTCCCGTCACCATAACAGTATTGCTCGAGGCCGCAGTGAAAGTATACCCGCTACTTATCGGTAACTGATAACTGTTGTCTGCATAGGCTATTCCGGAAGCAATAAATGCTATGCAAGCAAGGCTATTCAAGGAGTATTTTTTCAATACGTGCTGTATGTGCTTTTCTATCGGGAAGTCCAATTTCGCCTCCATTAATTGCTAAAGTGATCAGTCGCACTGCATCAGGGCCGCGTTGCCCCATAATTTTTAAAGATTTTGGCCGCTCAAATGCAAGGTAAAAACCTCCTGCATCGATGCAGTTGTAATCATCTATAGATATTCTCTGTGGGTCATCTATTGGCGCAGGACGCTTTTTCATGGCTTTGGCATCTTTGCTTTTGTAAGCGTGATCATTCCACCAGCCATCATCAAATTGACTTTTTTTCAGGTATCCGCGATACACCCAGTAGGCTGCATAGTTAGAACGACCCGTTAGCTGTTTAAATCCTCTGCCTCTGAATTTTTGTGCATCTACATCGCCACAGTTTCCATTAAGCCAACTGTAGGATCCTGTAATTCTAATCCCCTTGCTATTATATTTTTCTTTGGAATAGTATAAATCTTGTTCGCTAGGGGTAGTACCATACCAGTGACCAAGAACTTTCTCTGAAACTAGAGATTTAGGTTCTATTCCTAGGCCCTTTTTGTTAACGTAGTCCTGTTTTTGACTTTGCTCAACCATCTTGGTCAATAGTCCAGATTCTACTGCACCCTGCCCATAAAAATGGCTAAGTTTAACAGGTGTGTTGTATAGGTATTTTCTGGCAACCTTATTGAGGTGAAGTCTGTATTGCTCGCGCAATTGCTCAGGAGTTTGACCAGACATCTTTGGAATCAACTTGTCTGGATATACTTTGGCGAGCTCAGCCTTGCTTAGCCAGCCATTTTTCCTGAATTGCAAGATAAACATCCTTGGGCAAAGATGCCAATGGCTGCTATCTATACCTATAGACGCCTCATCCCAGAAGCAAAGGGCTTCAACGTACGCTTTGAACTCAGCATACTTTTCGTCCGTCATGGGCTCATCAAGGATGTCACTTTTCTGCTTCAGCCAGCCATAACGCGTGTCCAGTTGCGCTTTTTCCCATTCTGTTGGGAACTTGCATATGGTACGAGAGAGTTTGGATTGAATTTTTTCATCGGCAATAGCAGAAGCAAGAGCGTCCTTATTTAGTTTCTTCCCTGTATTTCCTACAATCCAGTTCTCTAGCGTTGGGGAGTTGCACTGGCTATCCGGTGTAGGGTCATCATTAATTAGTGCCCAACCTATCCAGTGAGGAAAATCAGCATCGCTAAATTTTTTTACCCCAATCGCATTTAGATTGACCCATCCTTGTCCGCCTGGGTAATTTACCTTGTGCCAATGAGGCACTGTACCTGGAGCAATGGGGGTCTCATGCTCTGTATTGATCACCCTGCCAAAACGTAGCAGTTCATAGGTTGCGCTAGGAGCAATATGAAAAGCATCTGCCAGCTTGTTTGCCTTAGCATAGAGATTATATTCGTACTCGCTGTCTTTTTCCGGTAGCTCTTGGCCGATCTCTATGTATAAACCCTCTTGTTGTGGGTCTTCTTGCCGTGTTGCCAAGAGGCATTTTCCATTTTCAAAACGCATCGTCACAAACAGAGGGACAGTGGAGGTATGAACGGCAGCGCCACTTCCTGCGGGGGCTTGTGGCGATGCAATAGAAGCAAAAAACGGTGTGCCTGGCGGCAGATAGAAATGCATATCGCCGTAGACGATCTTGTCCCGCCCATCCTTGCTGATATCCAGCTTGCCTGAACTTCTGCCGACGATTTTTTTCAGATTGGCATCGTCGCAAATAATTTCGAGATGGATGGCATTGTTCCCGTTACAGGTTCCGACGCTGCCTAAACTATCCTTGCGATTGACCGGCTGCTTTTTTTTGACGAAAACCTGTTTGAGATGCATATAAATCGAGTAGTACTCGACTTGCCCGTCTGGTCCTTCGCCAATTTCTGTGCTGTGCTTGATCACCACACAGCCATTGTCAGTCTCTCCTTGATAGGCCAAAGGCTTCTTGTCCGCATCAGGAGATGGGTCTCGCTTGTAAACCACCACTCCATCCGCAATCGCGCGAACCGGCTCGCCATGCGCGCCGGTATCGGTATGCTCGATATGTTGGCCCCCATGCCAGGCCATACGGCTGGCGATAGGAAAGCCTCCGCGAGAGGTAAACGGCATCAAACCAGCCAGCCACTGTTCATCGGTGGCCGTGCCTTGGGGCGTTTTGAGAATCGGGGGACTGATGATCATGCTGATATCCGCTTATTCCGAGAACGGATGAGAATTGGGTGGAGTGTATTTGTCTTTGGGCAGCGTCGGCAGCGGGACGTTCATGCTATCCGGCCCGTTCAAGTCGTGGCTTGCCCCTTTGACGCTTACCGTGCCGGGAGCATGCACTTCGATATTGCCGTCCGCAATGCGAAAGTAAGCCCCGCCAGCCGTTACCAGAATTTCCTTTTTGGCATTGACGACGATCCTCTCCTTGCAGGATGTGATGGTCACATCCTTGTCTGCCGTGATCTCCATCGCGTCGCTTTGTGCCTGGATTTGCACCTTGCCCTTGGCGGCGATCAGCTTCATCGCCACCTTGTCTTTCACCCCGGCGACGAACAGGCTGATGCTCTTGCCGACATTGTGAATCCAGCGCCGGCCGGTGGTTTGGTTAGCGTCGCGCTGAGCGACGAGGTTGAGGTTCGTGCCGGCAGTTAACGTTTGGCTTTGCTCGGTCACGCTGGCGATACCGGCAGGGCCTGACAGAATCAGTTGTGGTTGCTGGCCTGCCTGATCCTTGGCAGTCTTGCCGTCCTTGTCCGTGTTCGATCCCGCCTCCCAAGCAGCCAGGGCATCCAGTTGGTGCTGGATATGTCCCTTGTCCTTCTTGCCGCTCTTGGCGTTATCGTCGCCAATGCCATCCGGTCCCGTTTCCATCGTATCTGCGAGTTGAGCGGTGGCAGTTTCTGCCAGCGCCTGGCTCAGCGCGACGGCCGACTGCAGCTGGCTTTGCGCATGCTCGCGCGCCAGCTGTTTGCCGCCGGCGCCGTTTTGCGCTTCGGTGGACAGCAAGAGGCCGTGGGCGGCGCGGATGGCGCCGTGCTGGTCGGTACGCAGCTCGAAGCCTTCGCCGCGTGGCTGGGCTTTGCCGTTGCTGCGCGGGTGGGTCAGGAAGCCTTGGTTCAGCTGGGTCTTGCCTGATTCGCTACTGAGCTTGGCGCGCACTTCGCCCGGGGTGTCGTCGAACAGCAGTTCGTTGTAGCCGCCGCCCTGATGTTCCTTGGACTTGATGCCGGACAGCGTCTTGTTGGCGGGCAGGCTGCCGGCGCCGCTGAAGTCCGGCGTCGGGTGGCTGCCGTTATAGAGCACGCCGGTGATCACTGGGCGGTCGATGTCGCCTTCGATGAAGTCGACCAGCACTTCCTGGCCGATGCGCGGGATGAACTGGTGGCCGAAGCCGACGCCGGCGCTGGGCATGGCCACGCGCAGCCAGCAGCTGGATTTGTCGTCGAGATTGGCGCCGAACTGGGCGTGTTCCTGCGGCCTTTGCCAGTGGAATTGCACCTTGATGCGGCCCTGGCCATCGGTGTAGATCTCGTCGGCCACCTGGTCGCTCGGCTCGGCCGGGCCGACCACGGTGGCGGTTTGCACGCCGCGCGAGGTGGGTTTGGCCTGGGCCGTGCCGGCGTAGGCCGGGGTCAACGGGATGCCGCGGCGCTGCGCTTGAATGCGGGTGGTGAACGGGGCGGCCTTGTCTTCGCCCAACGGCACGGCGTCGGTGGCGAGCCCTGCCGCCAGCAGGCCCGGCGCGGCCAGGCTCAGCTGTTTGGCCAGGTCTTGCGGCAGGTTGTTGCGGGCCTGAAGGGTTTGGCCGGTGACGACGAATTCACGGTCTTGCGCGCTGTCGGCTTCGTGCGCCGGGTGCGCGTCCAGGCGGAACCACTGGCCGGCGGTCAGGCCGCGCAGGGTGCCGCCGCCTTCAAATTGTTTGGCCTGGGCGTCGTAGGCCTGCTGGCGCAGCTGGGCGTAGCGGGCGAGCTGTTCGGCGTCGCCGGCGTAGTACAGGCCTTGCGGGTCGTAGTCCTGCAAGGTCGATTGCAGCGCCGCGCCGTCCTTGCCTTGTTCGATGCGGCTCTGGTCGCCCACTTGCTGGGTGGACACCGGCTGGTAGTCAAACGTCGCCAGCGCCACCTGGCCGGGCACGATCTGGCGGCGGCTCTGCCACTCGGTCAGACCGTCTTCTTCCTCGGTGGCGTCGCTGCGGTGGAAGCGCACGCGCTCGATCTCGGCCGGCGGCAGGCTGTAGACGTCGTCGAACACCACCAGCTTGACCTGGGGCGAATCACCGTCCACATGTTCGAAGCGCCAGGCATAACCTTCTTCGTGCAGCAGGCGCACGATGAAGTCGTAGTCGCTCTCGCGGTATTGCAGGCAGTAGCTGCGCGCATCGGCTTGGCCGACTTGCATCGCCAGCGCCTGGCCGCGGGCGAAGGCGGGGTTGGCGGCCTGATGCTCCTGCAGGATCTGCTCGATGATCTGCGGAACGGTCAGGTCCTGGAACACGCGCGAAGTGCGGCGGTGGCGCAGCAGCGCCAGCGGCGGCTCGATGGTCAGCGCGTACTTGGCGAAGCCGCCGTCGGCGCCCGTCAGCTCCGCCTGGCTGACCACGCCGCAGCGGATCGATTCGCCGCCAGACGCGTCCGCGATGCCGATGCGGGCCGGCTGGCCGAGCAGGGTCTTCAGTTCGATGGCGCCGTCGGGCGACAAACAGGTGACGGTGAAGCGGTAGGACCGGGACACCCCTTCCTCGCCGTCCAGCGCCAGCGGCAGCAGCTGTTCGGCGGCGATGCTGCCGTTGCCGAGGGACAGCGTCAGCTGGCGGCGGTCCTGGGTGAAGGCGGAGGCGAAGCTGGCAAGGAGGGTACTCAGGTCCATCAACTCTCTCACATAAAAATACCCTCGGATGAGGGCAGGTAGCACGAAGACTTAAACCTTGTATCCTATCTCTTGACCTATGCCGATAACAACAGTGAATCCTTATGTAATTCCCAAGCCTGTACTTACTGCCAGGTCGTGTTTGAGATTTTCATGTGTGAGGAAGATGCAACCTGCCACTGCTCCTACTGGTAAGGCCACCAGTCGGCTGAAGCTGTCGATGAACGGTTCAAAAACAAATGTCCGGTTCTGTGTACAGACCGGGCATTGCCGTTTTCATAGGACATGATTGCCTACAGGAGCCGGGGCAGTCCATCCACCTTAAGTTAGAGTCCACGGGGACCGGGACAGACCAACCACATAGCCGCGGGGGATATATTAGGTGGAGCTGGATAGCAGCCATGACAAAGGGGGAGGGTGCCTTTTATGCGTTATGTATTAATAGTAAGGTGGTGGGTATCCGTCAATAGATGAAGCTCATTTGATTCGCGCCAAGGCTTGGTAAAGGCTGACTGCGGTTTGCAGCCAATGACCGTTATGCAGCTAACACGATTGTTTTTAGACCGAGGAGGCTCATCCATGCCTTCTGCGTTTACTAGAAATTTGGGGCGATTCAGTCTGGGTTCAACTCGTTGACAGAAAAAGTCTTATTAATTCGAAGGAGTGTAGATGAGCGAGCAGTCCCTCAGGCACCCACAAGCACCCAGCGTCAGCCTAGCATGCATTGAGCTCAGCCGTTTCCGGCGGCTAGCCCAAGTCCGGGTTCAAATCGACAAGAAGACGACGGTTCTGGTTGGTGCCAACAACAGCGGCAAGACTTCAATTCTCATTGCTGTCCGAAATTTTCTGGCGACGACGGGACAGGTATTCGGCGGCTTCGATATCAGTCTCGAGCAGTGGCCCGCGCTGCGAGCGCTTGGCGAAGAATGGGAGAAGCTGGCGGAAGATCCCGCGTCAGCCGCGGGCGATGTAACCAAGTGGGAAGGACAGCTTTCTGCACTCCTGGCTTGCATGCCCACGCTGGACCTATGGTTCGATGTGCAGTCTGGGTCCTACAACTTGGTTGCACCCTTCATCACCTCCCTGAACTGGAGCGGGGGCGCCGTAGGCGTTCGACTGCGCCTAGAGCCCGCTACTTCGGTGGAGACGCTCCAAAAGTTGGCTTGGCGATACCGAGAGGCCCGACAGCCAGTGAAGGCTCTCCCTAAGGAGGCTAACGCGTGGCCGGCCGACCTCATCGACTACTGGCTTCGCTACCCGGCCGATCTTGGAAACGTCCTTGTCTACAAGCTAGACCCTGCCCATGGACCACTTGCGAATCCGCCAGCAAGTGGGCCGCAAGCCTTGATGCCACAGGCAACGCCCGTAGACCGCACCAAGCTCTCGAAGCTCTTGCGCGTAGATTTCGTCGCAGCGCAACGCGGCCTCGGATCGGAGGAAGCAGAGACTCGATCCACTGCGGGCGTGCACCGTGTCGGCCTATTTTCCAACCAGTTGCTGAAGTACGCGCGGCAACACCTTAACGTTGCGACGACAGGTCAAGGCCATCAACCGGAACTCGTAGCTGCCATCGCCACTGCGCAACGCGACCTCGATGCTCGCATTAAGGTCGCGCTGACGCCCGCCATTGAGGATGTGAAGAAGCTTGGGTATCCGACGCTCCACGATCCACAGGAGATTCATTTCAGAACTCGAATCCAGACTGGCGACCTGCTTGACCACAGTACAGCGGTACAATACCGCCTCGACGGCCAGCAGGTGGATGTCTACCTTCCAGAGTATTCAATCGGGCTCGGCTACCAGAACCTGCAATCGTTGAGCTACCAGTTGGTCTCGTTCCGAGACTCTAGGTTGAAGCCGGCCGAAGGCAGCCCCGCCGCCGTGCATATCGTGCTGGTGGAGGAGCCGGAGGCGCACCTTCATGTTCAAGTACAGCGCATTTTCCCTCGACGCGCGGCAGAACTCATCAGCCCAGTGGCGCGTGAGCATGCCCATTTAAGTAGCCAACTAGTCATTAGCACCCACGCGAGTCACTTGGCTCACGCTGAGAACTTTGACCGTTTGCGCTACGTCCGGCGAATTACTACGGTTGTGGGCGGGATGCCGAGCTCAGACGTCATCGACCTCGCCACTGCATTCGGTACCGACAAGGAAACGCGAACCTTCGCAGAGCGGTACTTCCGAGTTCAACACACGGATCTCTTGTTCGCGGATGCTGCAATCTTCGTCGAAGGCGCTGCGGAGAGGATGCTCGTCCCTTTGTTCATTGAGCGCGACTTCCATGACCTTGACAAGCGGTACATCTCCTTTCTCGACCTTGGCGGGCGTCACGCACATCGGCTGCGCCCGCTCGTGGAGCGGCTTGGTATCCCGACGGTGGTCATCACCGATGTGGACCCTGTAGTGGTGACAAAGAACGCCAGCGGAAAGACCGTTCGGAAGGCTGCAGCCATCGACGACCCCAAATTACTTGAGTGCGGGAACGACACGCTCAATAGTTGGCATCCCAAGCAGAAGAAACTGCACCTCTTGGCGGAACCGAAGGAAGCAGACCTCGTCTGGAGCAATGGGAGTGGAGGACGGGTGCGATTTGCGTGGCAGGTCCCCGTTCGAAAGGGCAGCCCATGGCCGAGTTCTTTTGAAGACTCGTTGATTCTGACCAACATTGACTGGTTTAAGGGCGTCGAACAAAAGAAGAACCAGCCGCTTGCCGAAGGCGAGGCCCCGCCGCCAAAGCTGGCGGGCCCGCTGCGCGTTGCCGTTGAGACCGTTGTAGCACAACCGGACCTCTCGTTACTCGCGAAGGACCTTCATACAATGCTGCGGGAGAACTTTGCCAAGGCTGAGTTTGCTGCAACCATGTTCGAGCGCATCAGCCTGGGCGACAAGGTGGCTTGCCCCGCCTACATCGCCGACGCACTGGCTTGGCTCGACAAGGAACTGGCACCTTCGACGAGGAGGGGGGCTGATGGTTTCCGTGAAACATGATCCCAATGAACGTGATGCTGGCGTCGTCGACGAAATCGTCGGCTATGTCACCAGCACGCCACCACGAAGCTTCTTCCTTTTTGCCGGCGCCGGGTCCGGTAAGACGCGCACTTTGGTGGCAGTGCTTCGCAAGATCACGGGTATCGGAACAGTGGATGCGCAGGAAGAGCCCGGGCTCACGGCGAATGACGCTGCGGTCAGATTTGCCCGAGAGTTGAGGGCCCGTGCTCAGACGATTCTAGTCATCACGTACACGAAGAACGCTGCGCTCGTGGTCACGGGCCGCCTTGGCTCGAACGATCTCACGCAGGTCACTACGATCCACTCATTCTGCTGGGACTTGATTGCGGGCTTTGACGAAGATATCCGTGAAGCACTGCTGGCCATGAACGCGAATGCGCTTCAGAAGGCAAATGATGCTGCGGCGAGGCGAAAGAAGGGTCCAACCGATAAAGACAAGGAGAAGATTGGGGAGCTAGAGGCCAAGGCCGCAGCTCTCGCAGCGACACCGCAGTTCACCTACAGTCCGGACCGGAAACGTCATGGTGACGGCGCACTGAATCATTCGCAGGTATTGGCTTTAGCTTCCTGGTTGCTTAAGCAGAAGCCTACGCTGCGTCGCATCCTTCGAGACCAGCATCCCGTGATCCTCATCGACGAGTCCCAGGACACGATGAAGAGCATCTTAGACTCACTGTTAGAGGTCGTTGCCGAAGCCCCGTCAAGGCTGATGCTGGGGCTGCTTGGCGACCACCGCCAACGGATTTACTTAGATGGACATGCGGACCTTCCGAGCCTGGTTCCGGAGGCTTGGGCAACTCCAAGACTGGAGATGAACCATAGAAGCCAACGGCGCATCGTAGACCTCATCAATGAAATTTGGGACTCTGATTTGGAGGGACGAACCCAGTCCCGGAAGGCCGTGCACCAATATCCACGAGAAGAGAAGTCCGAGGGGCTCGTCCGGATATTTATCGGCAATGCATCAGCCTCGGCCGAGGACAAGCTGCATCGAGAGGCACTCTGCGAGGCTGCGATGAAGATCCAGACGGGCTTTGCCGATTGGGAGCCAGGTAGTTTGGGGCACAAGGTGCTCGCCCTGGAGCACTCGCTGGTAGCCCGCCGCGGCGACTTCTTGGAGGCCTTTGAGGCCCTATCGCTCCTTGACCCAGACTCGGTTCATCCAGATGCAAATGGCGATATCTCCGGACCAACAGCAGTCCAGATGCTCTTACGGGAAATGATGGACCTCGCCGACTGTATCAAGGATGGCGGTGTCCCATCAGACTTCGCCGTCACAGAAGTGCTGCATCGCTACGGCCGGCTCCAGCAGCTACCCGAAGACGTTGAGTCTCGCATGAAGTTGCTCAAGGCATACCAGCAGGCTGTCGAAGACTTTGTTATGGCGTGTGTCAAGCCCGCAGTGACCGTGCGCGAGGTGCTCGCACCAGTGCTACAGGTTGGCTTGTTCGAGCCAGACAAGCGACTGGTGGCGGCGTTCAACGATATGAACCCTCCGCCACCTGCTCCAAAGCCAAGGCAACCAGAGACCCTCGAGAACAGATTTGCTCGCGGCTGGCATGGACTCTTTGAGTCGCCTTGGATTCAGCTGCGTCGGTTCAAAACCTACTTGAGCGGAAAGTCTCATCTCGCGACGCACCAGGTGGTCAAGGGATTGGAGTTCGACCATGTGATGGTCGTGATGGACGACGAGGATGCCGCGGGCAATCACTTTGCCTACGACCGCTTGTTCGGCGCCCCTCTCGGCGACTCCGATGTCAAGAACGTGGCGGAAGGAAAGGAGACGTCGATTGACCGGACGCTACGGCTCCTCTACGTGACCTGCAGCCGCGCGAGGGAGAGCCTGGCGTTGGTGCTGTGGGCAAAGGATTCGGCCCAGGCCCTGGCATACGCCCAGAAGAGCAAGTGGTTCAAGCCTGGCGAGGTGCAGGCCATCCCTGAGTAGACTCTCTAGGATGGCACTTGGTAGGCCATAGTGATTATGGGGTAGGAATGCTGGCAGGAGCCGGGTTTGTCCTGTGTTGCGGCCACACGACGTTGCGGACCTTTATCGAAGGCGAATTGGAATGAAGGGAATGATCGACAAGCTGAATTGATATGGCAATCGTGTGCTATCAAAATGGGGATTCGATTAAGTGAAATGCCAATGACATTTTTTTGTTGCTATGTGACTCAAGGCTACCAATGACTACTATCCCGCTTAATCGCCAGTTTTACGAGTGGAAAGAAAAAACAGACGAGCTGGCCCTCTTAAGGTATCGAGCCGCTGCTGGCTTGTCGAATGGTTTGCTAGGCTGGCCCGAATTGCTAGTCAGACGCCGTGTCGTAATTCTTGCTGAGGCAGGTAGTGGCAAGACTGAGGAACTGGTCGAGCAAGCACGGCAGCAGACGGCTGCTGGCAGGTTTGCTGTCTATGCGACGGTTCAAGATGTTGGCCGCTACGGGCTCGATAAGGCCTTGCGCCTGGTGGACCGGCAGCGTTTGAATGCTTGGCGTGTCGGCAATGAACCGGGATGGTTTTTCATCGACTCCATTGATGAGGCAAAACTCGACAATATTCGCCTTGAAAAAGCACTGCGGCAAATTGCCGAAGGAATCGCCGGTGGAGAGAGCCGCGCCCATATTGTTCTGTCCGGTCGTCACACCGATTGGGAATTCGCACGCGATGCTCAGCGGTTGAACGACGAATTGCCACTGCCGCATAACAATTTGGTCGAACCTCTCCCTTCACTTGAAACGCTGGTCCGCCGCATCCTCCGCCACGAAAAACGCCCAGAACCTATGCCTGTCGAAACGGCGCTGATTGTGGTGATGGCCCAGCTCGATAGAGAACAGGTACGAACTTATGCCGCAGCCAAAAATGCCCGGAAACTTGATGGGCTGATGGCCGCGATTGAGGCCGCGAGCCTATGGGGATTCGCGCGCCGGCCTCTAGACCTAGACTGGATCGTGCGTTACTGGCAGCGCCATGATCGTCTAGGCAGCTTCACCGTAATGATCGAAGTGAGCCTGCGTGAACGACTCCAAGAGACTGATCCGGAACGTGGTCGTCGTGATAGCCTTGATGCTGAGCGGGCTAAACACGGCCTTGAACGGATCGGCGCCGCCTTGGTGTTTGGGCGGCAGACGACCATCGCAATACCAGATAACGATGCCCGCACCGAAACAGAAAGAACCGTAGCAAAAATTGAAGACGTCCTGCCCGACTGGTCTAGTGAAGATCGGATGAAGTTGCTGTTGCGGCCGGCGTTCGACCCCGCGACCTTCGGTCGGGCTAGATTACACAACGACAACGAAGGTGTGGTCCGCGCCTATCTGGCAGCGCGTTGGCTGCAGCGACTACGGCAGTGCAACCTGCCGCAACGCCAACTGCATAATCTGCTCTTCTCTAGGATCTATGAAGTCGACCTAGTCAAGCCTTCGATGTTGGAAACGGCAGCTTGGCTTGCACTCTGGGATGAAAGCGTTGCCAGCGAGGTTGTACGTCGAGCGCCTTTTGTACTGTTCACCGCAGGAGATCCGGCAAGCCTTTCACATGAGACAAGGCAAGCATTGCTGACGGCACTGGTGGAGCGGATGCGCCGAGACGAAGAAGTGCCACTGCTGGATCTCAGCAGCCTTGCGCGATTTGTCCTGCCAGATATCGTCCCAGCGCTGCGTGCCGTCTGGGCTACGGACAAGGAGCACGACGAAATCCGTCATTTCGTGCTGCGCTTGATCTGGCTTGGAAAGGTCAAAGATTGTGCTGATTTGGCGATTGAAGCGTCTTTCGGCAGATATCAAGACTTTAGTACTGCGATGACGGCTGGCCGTGCGCTGCTTGCAGCTGGTGATGCGGGTGTACGCAGGGAGTACGCCGAATATATAAAGGTGCAGTGTGCAGTAATTCCGCCAACGCTGGTTTGGGAAGCTGTCGATGATCTATTCCCGCAACTTATAGACGTTGATGATCTGCTGGCGATCCTAGCGGTCATTCATCTGGGTGATGCCGAAGGGGGGGGCTTCCGGTTCGACTGGAACGGGGCTGAGCTCGTAGAGCGCTTGAAGAGCCCACCTGATCTGACTCGATTGATCAACGGGCTTTTGCAACAGCTAGAAGCTGAGTCGCAAGTAGGTACTGTAAAAAAGTCGCCAAGGGACGAGCAGTATGCTGCTGCTCTCGGTGCGGCTGCATTGCGTCTGCTGGATTTGTCTCCAGACGATGTTGCGCCTACTGCCGCAATCGATGCGGCTTTGCGTATCAGTGATCGACGTCAGAATATGATACAGCGTCGGATTAGCAGTGCGTCCGATGTGGTCGAACGGTTGCATCGAACGGCTGAGCGGCGTCGTGCAGCCTTTTGGAGGGCTGCCGAACGGCTACGCAATTACAGAAGCTCGGTGGATTACCCGTTGCTCTACCTTTTCCAGATGCAGCTCCTTGGCTGGCCGCTTAAGTTGGTGCTCGATGATATTGATTGGCTTCTGATCGATGGCCCATCCCGGGGACGAGCGACTGAACGGAAATTGGCTATTAATTCCGCGCTCAATATTTGGTCCGCGGAAGGGAAGCCTGAGGCATTGAAGAGACGTATCTCCGACGTTGCTACGACGGACCTCGAGATGCAAGAGACCTACACCGAGTGGATGACGCCGCATACTAAGTCGGCAGAAGAAATCAAGAGTGATGAAGATTTGGCAGAGGCCCGGCGAGCTGGCGAGTTGGCGCAGGCTGAGCAGGAGCAATCCTGGATCGACTTCATCGCTGATTTGAAAGAAAATCCGGTGCAATTGCGTCGACTACATCCGACCACAGAAACAAGTATTGATAGACGGATCTATTGCCTTTGGCAGTTACTGAGTGAGGCATCCAGTAATAACTCGTGTTATGCGATCAACAGCGTTGAGCCTCTTGTTGAGCTGGCCGGAGAGGAGGTCGCCGCGGCTTTTGCTGCGGGGCTTGCCGAAATTTGGAGAGCTTGGAAGCCGACGTTACGTAGTGTGCGCCCGGCGGAGGAACGAAATCAGATTAGCACGATTGATTGCCTGGGCATTGCCGGGATCTCGATTGAGGCGGCCATAAGGAAAGATTGGGCGTTGTGTCTGACCGAACCGGAGGCAATTCGCGCCGCAGAATATGCGACGCTGGAGATAAACGGTATCCCCGATTGGATTGCCGCACTGGTGGCAGCTTGGCCTGCCGCGGTGGAGAAGGTGTTTGTTCAAGAGGTGGTGCACAGTTTGGATGACCCGACACCGCTTGGATACTACCAACTCTTGGATGCCCTTCGCCGATCCGATGAAAGCGTTGTTCAACTGATGGCTCCCTCATTATTGAGTGAACTGGAGGCCCGTTCCAATCTGGACCGCGAGGCATTACGGCTGCTGTTGTTCATTCTCAATCGTGGGCTGCTTCGAGATAAAAAAAAGGACCTCTGTGCATTGGCCCTTAGTAGATTTCAGTTTTCGTCTGATCCGCATGTTAGTGCTCAATACTTGGAGGTCGCATATGCGATCAATGCTTATAGAGCGACAGACGCGCTGATGGCGAAGCTTGATCTCTTGGGCGAAGTTGAGAAGACAGCACTTGTCCAACAGGCGCTGCCTCAGATCTTCGGCTCGCGCTGGCCACTTTCGGAGCTTGCTGACATGCATCTTGATGCAGCGGTTCTGGAAAGATTGGTTCTTCTTGCATATGCCATGATACCGCTAGAAGATAACCGTAATCGCGTGACCGGGGGCGTGTATTCGCAAGACGAGTGTGATGAAGTGAAAAGGGCGCGTTCAGCAGCATTCTCTGCTTTGGTCAACACGCCGGGGCATGCCACGTATGCCGCTATTCTGCGCTTGATGGATACACCTAATTTCCCTGTACCTCGATCTCGTTTGCTCGCGTTGGCACTTGCTCGGGCGGCTAATGACGCGGAGCACACTGCCTGGCGTGCTGATGATCCGTTCCAGTTTGAGCAGGGCTTTGAAAAGCCACCGGTAACCGGCCGAGAGCTGCAACGTGTTGTGTTGCAACGTTTGGAAGACTTGCAGCACGATCTTGTTCATGGCGATTTTCAGCAAGGCACAACCCTGTGCGCCTTGCCTGATGAGCAGGAGGTGCAAAAGTGGGTGGCAGATCGGCTAAGACAGGTACAGGGGGCCGCATATTCGATCGAGCGCGAAGTGCACGTTGCTGATGAGAAGGAGCCAGATCTGCGTTTAAGAGCAAAGGCAAGCGACGTCACCGTGGCGACAGAAATCAAAGTCGCGGAAAGTTGGTCGATGAAGGAGCTTGAGGATGCGCTGGTCATCCAGCTATGTGGCCAATATTTGCGTGGACAGGAGGGGCGCGAAGGTATCCTTCTCCTGGTTCATCAGAAAACCCGATCAAAGGGCTGGAAACTACCTGACGGTGCCTACCTAGATTTTGAGGGGGTGGTGCAGCGGCTTCGCGCTTTGGCCGTAAGTATCCGAAGCAAATCGCCAGCGGGACCGCAGCCTGAAATCGGCGTCATTGACGTTTCTAGATGCGACGATCGTCCCTAACACCCAGCAAGTCAGTCATTAATCGTAAGTGACCGCCAAGAGCAAGCTCAGAAAATTCCAATTAGAAGCTAGCACTTACGTGAAGGAAGGTCAGTAGCAAGTTTTGCTGGTGGCTCTTGGTTGGGCGTCGGGCGTTGCAACAGAATGGCGCGTTTGTGGGCAAAGTAGAGTTTGGCCTCCTCATGTGGAATGCTGGGGCGCGGATCATCCAGCGCAGCCTGAACGGCTTGGCGAACGTAGTCGTTGTAAGCGACCACAGATGCGGGCGCGGGGAGGATGGGTGCAAGTTTTGGCATAGGATTTTCTCGTTACTTTCAACTTCGAGTGTATTCCAAAAGCCGTTTTATATGGCGCTGGAAATTAAAATTGCGGTGTATTGCATAGCTGGCAGCGATGATTTGCCCATATGTCATGTCTGATTGGGTGGTCAGGCTTGTTCGATTACATACCTGTGCGATTCATGTTAATGGCATTTTTTATTGCCTGCCTCTAGTCAGGCATGCTGCTACATCCGTGCGCCAAAACATATACTCGTCTCCGCCGTCCACCGCCGGCCCGCAGAGGGGACGCAGCCCTTGTTTGACCAAGTGTTTGGCGGCCTGTCGCACCGGTTTGTCGACCATTTCTGCCAAGCGTTCTCCCCAGATGTAGTCGTTGGTCAGCCGTTCCAGCTCTTTGGCCTCTAGACCCAGCAGCATACGCTTCTCATAGCCATATTGCTGTTGGTTGGCGTGGGCATGCCCAGCCCCAATCAGGTGATAGAGCAGGTTGACGTCCATCTGGATGGCTTCTGCGGCCTCCCTGACCGTGAAGAAGCCGCGGGAGCGGCGGTATTGCTCATGCCAGAGTGTGAATTGCTGCCGGGAAACCAGCAGCGCACGGAGGCCATGATCAGCTGGGTTGCGGCCTATAACCTCTAGCGAACCATCTCGCAGGGCGCGGATCACCGCCAAGAAGGGCTCGCTGCCTTGCATCCACCGTTTGGTGATTTCCCACACCGATAGCAGCTCTGGATTGTCCGGTTCTGGGCTGATCTGGCCATGGTTCAACTGCTCCAGGAAGGCGTTGATGGTTTCCAGCTGAAAGCACCACCGGGTGCGTTTCTTATCGTGAGGCAACGGCTGCAGGAGGCCGTTTTCGATCAGCAAACGGATTCGTTTGGGGGTGATGCGTAGCATGCGTTCCACCTCCAAAATGGTCAGCGTGCCATGTTCATTGCGGGCGTAGGCCTCCAGGGAGCTGCGTTCTACCAGCCAAATAGCTTTGCCTTTAGCCGATGAGGACTGGCAGCCTTTGATGGCGCCGCTTTGGATCAGCTTGTGTACCGCGCCTGTTGAGAGATTCAGCTGTTCCGCTGCCTTGGCCAAGCTGATGATGGGATGGGCCTGGCGCAGGTCCTGCTGCAGGATCAGTTTGTCTGGCCATCGCTCATGGACATAACGCTCGAATTCTTCCCGTACAAATAGCAGCTCTGGATGAATCAGCAGCCGGTAGAGGGCCTGATGTATTTCTCGCAAGTACACCCGCAGGGATGCCGTATTGCCGGATATGGGCAGCGTGTACTCCTCCAGTAGTTGATGGAAGCGTTGTGGCCAATGCTGAGCGATCTGCATGGCCAACTGCAGATAGGGCTGAATGATTTCGATCCGGCCATGATCGGCTATTTTTTGCGGCCGGGTATTGGGCCTGTGCGAGGCATAGGCGCCAAAGAACCAGAGCAGGTCGCATAGCTGTGCCAGGTGTAAATGATCTAACTCCGGCGGCGTGGGGATGTTGCTGACAGTGAGGTCGGGCAAACCGATCAGCGGCCGGATGGCCTGGGCAATCAGTTTGGCGAGAGTCAACTCGGCAGCGGTGCCTGGTCGTGTGGCGGCATGGCGCAAGTCCGCGCCGCAGCTGCAGGTAAACATGGTGCCTTGATGCCAGCGGATGAGTTGGTTGCAGCCGGGGCATTTTTCTCGCAGCAGCAGACGATGAGTTGGGCAGGCTATTTGCAGGGTCAGCAGCCATTCCGTTTGCCAGATGCCGTGCTCGGCCAGGCAGACGGGGCACCAGCGGCGGTGATGGTGATTCCAGTACGTCACCTTGAGACCGAACCGATGGTAGCCGTGACGGCCCAGGCTTGCAGGTGCCGGACCTGTCAGGCATGCCAGGCTAGTCTGATCATGCCCGGTGAGCTGGGTCAGATTCTGCCAGGCGGAGTTGGTTTTTTTGACGAATAACGATAGCCAGGTCTGTCCTGGGTAGCCATTGACGTGCCCGAGGCGCAGGCAATAGCCGAGCAGACTTTCGCCCGCTTGCGGTTTGGGGCGGATCTGTAGTAGTGGAAAGGACATGGTCTCGTACTCCATTGAAGGGCCGCCGAGTGGCGGCCCTCATGGGTTTACAGCGTGGTTGGGGGTGATTTGGGTGCGTTTCGGCGGGAGAACCGGGTAGGCTCGAAAGGCTCACCTGGTTGATCTAGACGTCGGAACACAAAGTTGGCATCGAAGGGATTCAGCTCAGGCGGGCTGTCTCGCCAGACATAGTTGGAGAACGCCATGGCCAAAATGTTTTGGTCGAGATCGTGCCGATCCTGTTCGATCAAGCATTCCAGCGCTCCCAGAATCACCTTGGAGAGATAACCGAGCAGACCATTGCTGGCGTAGTGTAGGCGCCTGACGCAGTCCCACTCGGCGAGTCCCCAGATTGGACGCCCCTGATTGATCTGCGTGTCCCAGGCATGGACGACGTCGCGGAACAAGGACTTGTCGGCGTTGCAGGAGAAGCCAATCGGCGTTAGTGCCACGCGTGCGGCAAACCGACGGCGCAACTGCTCGTTGGAGCGCAGTATCCACTCGCACTCTGGCAGGCCGGACAGCACCGTCGGAATGGCGATCTGGTCGATCAGGGTCTTGAGCCACTCGGTGACCTCTTCGAAGGTTCTGCGGCCGGCATCGACGAAGTGATGGAATTCATCCAGCAGCAATGCCTCAGTTTTGCCGCCGCGGATCAGCTGCACGATCTGGTTGGTCTTCTCCGCGGTGCTGCCCCGAAGTTGCACGCCGGCCCCTAGCGCGATCAGAATGGCTTCCGCCAGGCCTCGGATGGTCGGGTGGGCGGGCACTTGGACATACACCACCGGGCGTATCGTCGCCTCCTCCGTTTCATAGCTGGGATGCTGTTTGGCAAAACTCTGCAGCACCGAGGTTTTGCCGGTGCCGGATGCGCCAATCAGCAGCAGATGCCTGGCTGCAGCACCTTGGCGCGACAAGGCATGGCTGTGAGACAGTCTTTCCAGCGCCGTGCTGAATTGTGGGTGCAGGATCTGGATCCGCTCCGCGCGTCGAAGATCCGCCAACGTGTAGCGTTCACTCATGGCGATCTCCTTCAGGATCGTACGCGAGCACGGGTAACGTGCTGGGCGGTGACCAGTTGTCTGTCGGGGGGAGTTCCGTGTCCTCTGAAATCGCAGGAGGCAGCTTGCCGGTGGTCATCACCTTGCTTGAGTGGGTGCCTTTGACTCGTGCGGCGCGTTTACGGTCGGCCAGTTTGCGGCTTTGCAGCAATTGGCCGACCACCTCTTGCATGTGTACCTTGGCCCGGGCCAGTGATAGTGGATCGGTGGATGCCAGGCCCTGCCTGCGTAGCGCTGCCTGAATCAGCTTGTGCTGGTGCAGTTGCAGTCCTTCGGCGTAGTCTGGGGTGAGGCAAGGAACCGCGATGGCTTCTTGTGATGCCGGATGCAAAGCGAATATCGAACCCAGGTTGTCCGGGTCGAAGCGGACCTGAATTTTGATGCGGTCGCCAAGTTGTTTCCGCCAGGGGAGCAAATCTTTGCAGTTGTAACGCAGACCATGCAGCTCTATGCCGGCATGGCCCAGTACCCGCTCAGCCTGCTTGGAGAGCACCAGCCGCAAGCGATCAGGATCGATGGTGCGAGGTGTGACGATTTCCGCCGCGCGTTGCCAGGCGGCATACGGGGTCTGCTTCAGGCCTCGATGGTAGGTCTGGGAGTAGATGTCGACGATCCAGATGTGCAGGGCGTGGACCAGCTCTGACAGGGTGACGATCGACTCTTTCAGTGGGTCATAGCCGTAGCGGTCGAACCAATTGGCAAAGCTGCTGCCGGGCAGTTGATGGGCGAACTGCTCCGCCAGCGTCCGCAGCGATCGCTCGACCATGGGTTTGAACCATGGTGTGCGGGGCGGGCAGAACTGGTAGTTGATGCCCAGTTCGAAAGTGGCGCGCAGCAGGTCCTGGGAGTGAAACTCCAATCCGTTGTCGACGACCGCAGTGGTGGGAATGCCATGGCATGGCCAGTCATGCTGGATGTCGGGATACCGCTCTTTCACATAGTCTTTGCTGCCGATGGCGTGCTGCAAGCAACGCAGCACCGCCTCGATGCTGGGCGGTGAGAACGACAAGTAGAAGCCCAGGATCATGCGGGTGTGGCAATCGATGATCACCGTGATGTACGGGCGGCCCAGCACCAGCATAGATGTCTCATCAATGATGAACAAATTCAGCGGCGTATGATCAATCTCGACGCGTTCCAGCAGGTACATCGTGGCGGGTGTGATGCTGCTGTGCCGGTACTTTTTTCGGACGTACTCGCGACCATAGCGCGCCAGATCCACCTCGTAGCGTGGTAGGGTATTAACGTAGCGTCTGACTGTCGCGTAGCTCGGAATCGCTAGAGGATCAGTGCGGCAGGCGTTCTCTTGGGCGACTCGAACCAGCAGAGCATCGTAGGTGGCTCGGATGGGCAGGCGCTGATTTGATAGGTATGTTTTTTGAACGCACTCGTCTATCAGGCCAATTACCTCTGGGTGTAGTCGTGGAGCCCGGCTGCCTCGATTCTGTGTATTGGGGATCAGGCTACGAGGGTCTCCGTCCGCCGCTTGTAGCTGTTTGAACCAACGATACAGTGAGCTTGGCGATGGCGTGTTGGTATCGCCAATTTGCAGGGCGACTCGAACGGCGAGTTCGGTCAGATGTCGTTTGGTGAACCTTCCTCCCCTGTATGTCGATGCCTGTATGGCATCAACGTATTGACGCCGGCGTAGTGCGGCCTGCTGCAGAGTCCCAGGGAGCGTGTCAAATAAACGACCCTGTTCTGTATGGGATTTCGTTGGGGAGCGCAGGCTCCCCGGTTTGGCCAGGGAGCTCATGTTAGGCCCTCCAGATGCGTGATTGGGCCTCAATCGGCGTTCGACGAATATCCGTTCGAATCAGCCCCTGTGCTATGGCAGCCAGCACAGTTTCACGCCCGAGCGCATTGGCAACTATGGAAAATGCTTGTGGGCGCAGCCCTAGGTTCGTGGCAATCCATGATCGGGCAGCAGTAGGGATCAGGTTGAAACGATACTGCTCCAGCAGCGGTAGGTTGGTGCGTAGGCCTGCCTGATTGAGGGTTTTTTCGGTGAATACGGCAAACAAACCCCCAGCCTGTTCCACCAATGGTGTAACCGTATCGTATCGACGTTTGTTGTCTGGCCTCTCGGCCTCCGCGTGATATTTGACCTCGACTAGGCAGCGCCGGCCATCACGTAGCACAATCAGATAATCCGGTGTGTATGAACATAGCCGCTCCTCTAGGATGTACGGTATGCGGCCCGGTTCTGGGATGATGCTCAGCACCTCTGGGGCGAGATCCAGCATGAGCGTGATTCGGCCTGCTAGACCGGATTCGTGTGGAATGGGGCCGCCGTTGGGCCCCTTTGTCGAGGCAACCAGGCCGCGGTATGAATTGCCGTGCCGGTGGAATGCCTCCCTGACGGGGTTTGTGGCGTTCAGGATCGCCTGGATCATCTGAGTGATACTGGCGGTGTGATGCAATTCTGGTGCGCTCATGCGTGCTCTCCCTCTCGGCCAGGAGGTTGCAGAAATCCCTCCCTGGCTCGAGATATTTAAGAAATTGCGATAGGGAGACTTGACGAGATGCTGATGGAACTCGATACTGGTTGTGAGTTGGCAGTATCGTGTGATCATCACACATGCGACAGGGCTCCCATTCCCGTGGGTTTGCCCTGTTCGTCCTTATAGTCTCAGGTACCTCAGTTGCCTTCCTTCGTTGCCCTAGTTACATCGCCATCCTCCATCGTTCGTTAAGCATCGCCTGTTAGGTTCAGTTTAGACCTGTCCCGCATGAAATTATGCTAGCCGCGCGCCGGGACAAAACACAAGAGGGGGCTGCTCAATACATAAATTATTGAATGATTATCATTATTTTTTAATCAAAAAAATTTCAAGGAAATTTAGGGCGATTTCCAGAATGGTGCGGAAAATCGTAGGGTTTTCGATTTGACTGTGGACATTGGGTGCTGTATTGAGTGCGGGGTTTTTTTGAGAGGTCCTGACACTTTTATGCCATTGTAATTTTATTGGTGTTGGGTGGGGTTTCTAGTGCGGGGTGTTGTTTTTTTATTGAAACGCAATTGAGGATTTGAGGAGGGGGATAATTTCAGATCAGATTTTTAAGAGGGAATAAAAGGAATTTGTAAAAATTTAATTTGCAACAGTTGGTTTTAAATCCTGAAGCGGGGATTGTGACGGTTTGTGACTGCTTCACTTTTTATGGAAAAATTTTTCAACAATCACGATCCCCTACACAACAACACAACAGCTCACTTCGCCTTGAAATCCAGGCACACCGAATTGATGCAGTATCTTTCCCCGCTTGGGTCCGGCCCATCTTCGAAAACGTGGCCGAGGTGGGCGTCGCAGTTGGAGCAGCGCACTTCCACGCGCACCATGCCGTGGCTGGTGTCGGTGATGCGCTGGATGTTGGCGCCGGCGGCTTCGGCCCAGAAGCTGGGCCAGCCGCAGCCGGCATCGAATTTTGTGTCGCTGTGGAACAGCAGCGCGCCGCAGCAGGCGCAGTGGTAATCGCCCTGTTTGTTGTGGAAGTAGTGTTCTCCGCTGAATGGACGCTCGGTGCCGGATTGGCGGGCGACGCGGTATTGTTCCGGCGTCAATTGGGCGCGCCATTCGGCGTCGGTTTTCTGGATGGTCACGGTCGGCTCCTTATGGGGTCTTGGGCGGATGGCGCGGTTTGCCGCCATCTGGCCAAATGTCGCGATGCTATGGACATCATCATAATGCCGGCGGCGGAAACTGGCGATGTCTGAGGGTGGGGCGCCGTTGCAATCCTCTGGCGAGCGTCTTCGCCAGAGGCCCGGTTGCCATCGCTGGTTTTGCCGCGGGGCATTGCGCTGTGTCGATTGGTCGCGCCGGAATGGGTTTTCTTACTGGATTTCGTCCAGCGCGCCAGCAAGGTGGGATTCGTCCGCCCAGCGCCGCAATGACCAGCCGCCGTCCTGGTAGTCCAGCCAGTTCAAGGCGGCGTTGGGGATGGGGAAGTCGCGCTTGTCGCGCAGCGCTTTGGCGGTGGCGGCGCGATACATGATGTCCAGCACGCCGCCGTGGGTGACGATCAGCACCGTTTCGCCGGGGTGGCGGGCGGCGATGTCGGCGAAGCCTTCCAATACGCGGGTCTGAAATCGATGCAGGCTCTCGCCGCCGTCCAGGTCGTAGTCCGGATCGCGCGCTTGATGGCGGTGGTAAAGATCGGGAATCTGTTCCGCCGCTTCGGCATAGGTCAGGCCTTGCAGCGCGCCCATGTTGCGTTCGCGCAGGGCGTGGGTGTAATGGGCAGGCAGGCCCAGCTTGTTTTGCAGCGGCGCGGCGGTTTGGCGGGTGCGGGTCAGGTCGCTGACGTACAGCGCCTGGAAGGCTTGGCCTGGCCGGAAGGCTTGGGCCAGTTGTTCGGCCTGTTCCAGGCCGGTGTCGTTGAGCGGAATGTCGGTGTGGCCTTGCAGCCGGTATTCGCGGTTCCAATCGGTTTCGCCGTGGCGAACCAGGCAGAAGCGGGTGACGGGCTGGGCCATTGTCGCCTTTCGCTAGCGGTTACAGGATGCCGACGCCGGACAGCTCGCGCGCCATATTGGCGGCGTAGTTGTCGGTCATGGCGCCGACGAAGTCGAGTATCTTCATATAAGCCTGGTACAGGCTGTCCCCGTTTTGAATATGGCCTTCCAGGAGACCCATCGCCAGGTGTTCGCGCGGCGTAAGCTCTTTGCCGCCGCGCGCCGCGTAAGCGTGAACGGCGGGCACCAGCGCGTCCAGAATGGTGGAGATGCAGGGATAGGAGGCCAGCTCGGTGACCAGTTTGGTGCGATGGCGGTAGACCTTGGTGCTGGCCAGCTCCTTGGCCTGGATCAGCGCGTCCTGCACCGCCGGTTCGCAGAGATTGATCAGGTCTTTGGCGGGGAATTCGCCATGCAGCAGCGAGGGGTGGTGCAGCATGAATTTTTCCGCCACCTCGGTGACGCAGCGGCCTATCGCCACGCCGCGCAGCGTGCCGCATTTCTGGCTGACGTTGTGCACGCCCCAGACGCGCTCGTGCTCGGCGAAGCCGGAAAACAGTCTTTCGAACTCGTGAAAATCCAGAATGCCGATTTCCACCGCGTCCTCCAGGTCGAGGATGGCGTAGCAGATGTCGTCCGCAGCCTCCATCAGATAGGACAGCGGATGGCGGCTCCATTGCAGCGGGCTGTGGCGGATCAGGCCCAGTTCATCGGCGACGCGCTCGAAATAGGGCAGCTCGGTGCGGTAGATGTTGAATTTGTCGCGTTCATAAGCGGGCGGCGCGTCTGCTGTCCACGGGTATTTGATCAGCGTGCCCAGCGCGGCGGCGGTAAGGCGCATGCCGCCTTCGCCGGTATACATCTCCAGCGTGGACAGCATGCGCAGGCCGTGGGCGTTGCCCTCGTAGGTTTGCACATCGCGGATTTCCGCCGGGCTCAGCCCCTGCAGCCAGTGGGCGTTGCGCTCGGCGCGGAACCAGTCGCGCAGCGCGTCTTCGCCGGTGTGGCCGAAGGGCGGATTGCCGATATCGTGCGCCAGGCAGGCCACTTGCACCACCGCGCCGATATCGTGCGGGGTGTAGCCAGCGGGCAGCTGGCCGCCGTGTTCCAGCATGACCCCCACGCGGTTGCCCAGGCTGCGGCCCACGCTGGCCACTTCCACGCTGTGGGTGAGGCGGTTGTGGGTGTGGTCATGGCGGGCCAGCGGATGCACCTGGGTTTTGCGGCCCAGGCGGCGGAAGGCGCTGGAGAACACCACGCGGTCGTGGTCGATGTGGAAGTCGGTGCGCAGGCCGGAACCGCCTTCTTGGGTGGCCGGCGTGCGGGTTTCCTTGACCTCGCCCTGGATGATTTTGAAGCGGCGGGTGGAGAGCAGGCTCTCCCAGTTCATGCTTTGGCTCATGATGTCGCCCGGTGTGGAGTCCTACCGATGATATGTGCGGCCGCAACAAAACAAAAGAGCCGGCGTGAGGCCGGCTCCTGTCAGGAGGATCAGCGGTGGCCAGTCTGGTGGCCGATGACGCCGCCGATGGCGGCGCCGCCCAGCGTGGCGACGGCGCTGCCGCCGGTCAGCACGGATCCCAGCACGGCGCCTGCCGCGGCGCCGACGGCGGTGTTCTGTTGGCGATGGCTCATGCTGGCGCAACCGGACAGCAGTGAGAGGGCCATGGCGCCGGCGAGCAGCAAGCGGGCAGGGCGCTGGATGGTATGAGTCATGGTTTTCCCCAGAATGGAAGTTCTTGTCTCGTTAGGACTCTCGCTGAGAGCGGGAGGTTCTGCGGACTTGGTAACCATTCGTAAGGGGATGTGACGGCTTTTCCAGGAGGCAGGGATGCCGGCTGGCGAATGGGGGAAAGAGCTACGATAATCCGATGGAGATTCATGGCTTTGCAGCGGCCGATTGTATTTTGCAATCCGCATTTACCGCAGGGGGATTCTCCGGTACAGTGCCGCGTTTTTCCACGTGGTTGGCGCCAGCCCCCGACGCTTGGGGCGGCCTGGAGCCCCGCGCGGTGCCCGGCGGTCCGGCCTTGCTCAGGACCATCATGCATTTCACCATTTTCGACACGCCCATTGTGCGCGATCTTTTTCGCTGGCTGTCCATCGCCTTGCTCAAGCTCTGCGGCTGGAAGCTGAAGGGTGAGTTCCCCACGTTGGACAAGTACGTGATGATAGGCGCGCCGCACACCAGCAATTGGGACTTCCCCATCACGCTGGGTCTGTGCTTCGCCGCGCGCGCCAAAATTTACTGGATGGGCAAGCACACGCTGTTCAAAGGTCCGATGGGGCCGGTGATGCGCTGGCTAGGCGGCATTCCGGTGATGCGCCATCAGAACAACTCTTTGGTGCAGCAGATGGTGGATGTGTTTCAGAGCAGCGAGCGGCTGGTGGTGGCGATTCCGCCTGAAGGCACCCGCAAGGCGGTGACGGAGTGGAAGACGGGCTTTTACCACATCGCTCGAGGCGCGGGCGTGCCGATCGCGCTGGCCTATCTGGACTATGGACGGAAGGAAGGCGGCTTCGGCCCCATGTTCCAGCCGACAGGCGATATCGAGGCGGACATGCCAAAGATCCGGGCCTTTTACGCGGACAAGCGGGGGCGCTATCCTCGCTGAAGTTTGATCTGAAAATAAAAAGCGCAATCGGCCGATTGCGCTTTTTTCATGCTGTATGGATTTTGCTTATTCGGGCTTGGCGAACATCGCTTTCCAGCCTTCCAGTCCCAGTTTTTGAACGGTTTCGATATTGCGCTCGAAGATGGCTTCCGCTTCGGGGAACGCTTCCACCGCGCGGTCTATGCTGGCTTCGCGTATCAGGTGCAGCGTCGGATAGGGCGAGCGGTTGGTGTAGTTTTCGATATCGTTGACGCCGGTGCCTTCGAACTGGAAGCGCGGGTGGAAGCTGGCCACCTGGATTTCGCCTTCCAGTTTCAGCTCGTCGACGATGGCGTCGGCGATGTCGAGAAATTCGTTGAAGTCGAGAAAACGGGTCAGCGCCTTGGGGTGCACCAGCAGCGTGGTGTCGATTTCCTGCGGGTCGGTTTCCGCCAGCAGCTTCAGTTCGGCGGCCAGTTCCTCGGCCAGCTGCTGCGGGTCCGTGGCTTCGCTCACCTGGATGCGGACTTGGTTCTTCACGTACACCGATTTGGCGAAGGGGCAGAGATTGAGGCCGATGACGGCCTTTTCCAGCCACTCGCGGGTGGCGGCGATGACGATTTCGTTCTGGTCGGACATGGCGGCTCCTGGCTGGCCCTGAGGGCCGAAATGCAAAAAAACCCGGACGTGTCCGGGTTTTCTCATCTAGCTTGATGATCTCTTGAAGAGATTACAGCGGCTGGATGTTGGAGGCTTGCTTGCCCTTCGGGCCGTCAACCACGTCGAAGCTCACGCGTTGGTTTTCAGCCAGGGTGCGGAAGCCTTTGGCGTTGATTTGGGAGAAGTGAGCGAACACGTCGTCGCCGCCTTCGTCCGGGGTGATGAAGCCAAAACCTTTGGAGTCGTTAAACCACTTAACGGTACCAGTTGCCATTTTGTTTAATCCTCAAAACGAGCAGTTGAAATAAAAGGCACGAAGTTCAAGGGAAATGGCGACTGAGGTACGGCCTATTGCCACTACGACAACTACACATCCACAACTTGAGCATCCTGCGGAACGGATAGTGCCTATAGTTCTGCGCCATGGCAAGCGTTTTCTGTAAGAAATGGCCGTTTTTACGAATATTTAATACCTTGGGCCAGGACATTTACATTTCCTTTAACTAAGCCCAAGACGATCGGCAAGGCTAGCCCTTTGTTTTGCCTGCGTTTGCTTATACTGGGTAAATCGATGAGGCTTGGGAAATGTCATCATGGCCAGGCAGTTGGTAATGCCGGAAATTTTGGATCCGGTGGGTTTTCAGGACTTCCGCGACGCGATTTCAGACTATGCGCCGCAGTTGGAGCAGCTGGTTTGCCGGCTGGGAGACGGCGGCGGGACTCCTGAATCCATCGCCCAGATGTTCCGCATTCTGCATAGCATCAAAGGAGATGCCAGCCTGTGCCAGGTGGTGTTTGTCGAACCCTATGTGCATGCGCTGGAAAATCTGCTGGAGCGAGTGCGTAACGGCGAGTCGCCATATCTGGAAGTGATAGGCGATGTGCTGTTGCTGGTGCTGGATCGCCTGGTGCTGGTGTTGGAGGCGATGGCGCATGGCGAGCCGCTGGAGGACTTGCGGCTGGAAAAGCTGTTGTCGTCCCTGGAGAAATTGCCGGTCATGGGCGCGGCGGAGTTGCCGGCGGCCTGCGCCAAGTTGGTCGCTAGCATGATGGGCCAGGCCGCGCCGGCGCCCGCCGCGCCCTCCCAGCCGGTCGAGAGGCTGGGCCAGCGCTTTGCCGATCTGCAGTTTTTCCGCTCGCTGGCTTTGCAATTCGAGCAGCGATTGCCGGAGTTTCATGGCCGCACCGAACGCAATCTGGCGCTGGCGCTGGAAACCAACCGCCTGGCGGAAACGCCGCTGGACATGGAGCAACTGGCCGCCGCCGTGTACATGCACGATATCGGCATGATGCTGCTGCCGGAGTCCTTGTGGTTGAAGGCGGGGCGGATGAGCGAGTCGGACCGCCAAGAGATGTCGGCGCACCCCGGCTGGGCGGCAGGCTTGCTGGAACGCATGCCTGGCTGGGATGTCGCGGCGAAGATGGTGTGGCAGCATCATGAAACGCCTGATGGGCGAGGCTATCCGGCTGGCTTGAAGGCGGGGGGCATTTGCGGGGGCGCGTACTTGCTGGCCTTGATCGACGCCTTCGAGTCTGTGACGCTCAAGCATGAGCAGCAAGGGCAGCGCCGCTCCATGCTGCGGGCAGTAGCGGAGTTGAACGCCTCGGAGCGGCAGTTCGATCCGGCATGGCTGCAGTTGTTCAACCGGGTGATCCGCGCGCGGCTGGAGCTGCGCAGCGTGGTGGGCGGGCGCTGAAAGCCGTTCGCGGGCATGGCGGAGCCAGCCCGCGCTACGGCGGATGGGCGGCTCGCTTCAATGCGCGCCGTGGCGGGCGAACCAGTCCAGCATTCTCTTCCAGCCGTCTTGCGCCGCAGGGGCGTTGTAGCTGGGGCGGTAATCGGCGTTGAAGGCGTGATCGGCGTCCGGATAGATGACGATCTCGCCCTCCTTGCCGGCGCTTTGCAGCGCGGCGCGCATTTTCTCAACCGACTCCAGCGGAATGCCTTTGTCTTGCCCGCCGTAAAGTCCCAGCACCGGGGTTTTCAACTCCTTGACGATGTCCAGCGGATGGCGCGGCGTGATGTCGTTGGCCGGCGCTTCCAGTTTGCCGTACCAGGCCACGGCGGCCCTCAGGTCTGGGTTGCGCGCCGCGTACAGCCAGGTTTGGCGTCCGCCCCAGCAGAAGCCGGTCACCGCGCCGCGCTTCAGATCCGCGCCATGCGCGCCGGCCCAGCGCCAGGTCGCGTCCAGATCGCTCTGCACTTCGGCATCCGGCACGGCGCGGACCAGATCGCGCATCAGCGTATCGATATCGGCGATTTTGGCCGGATCGCCATGGCGGAAGTACAGCTCGGGCGCGACCGCGAAATAGCCTTGCTTGGCCAGGCGGCGGCACAAGTCCTGGATGTGGGCGTGCACGCCGAAGATTTCCTGGATCACGATCACCAGCGGCAACGGTCCCGCGGCTTTGTCCGGTTTGGCGTAATACCCGCCCATCACGCCTTTGCCGGTGTCGATATCGGGCGCGCCGGTTTGCAGTGCTTGGCTGTCGGTGAAGATGGCGGAGGCGGAAACCGGCTGGATGGCGAGGGCGAAGCCCACCGCGCCGGCTCCGGCCAGCAGGGCGCGGCGGGTAGGATCGGTCTCTTGATGCGACATGCGGCTCTCCTTGGCAAGGAATCTTTTACAAATATTGCTGATTAAAGCTTGAACACAGCGCGGGGAATGTCGATAAGCAATATTGATGGTCCAACAGTTGTGGAAACCACTTATGTCGGTCGAATTATGACGGACTCTTCAGGCAAGGTGAAGCTGCCGCGGAATTTTCTGCGGCCCGGCAGGCAGACGCCTGTGGATGTCTATGCCAAGAACGGCGTGTTGCTGCTGAAGAAAGGACATTACGTCCTGACCGAGGAGCAGCGGGATAGGCTGGCCAGGCTTGGCCATGGCGATGGCGAAGAGGTCGAGGCCCGTCTGGAGCGGGAGCGGCTGGAGCGCGCCGCGCAACGCGAAAAAGAGGCCGAACAGCAGCGCAACAGCGGCAAGCCGCTGCAGGAGATGGCATTTTTGCTGCGGCGGGCTGAGGGCGTGTTGCTGCATGGCTTGGCGGTGCGCGATCTGGCCGGCAGCTTGCTGGGCATGGCGGAAGGCTTGCTGATCCTCAGCAAGCGGCATCCCGACGGCGTGTTGGCCAGCGTGTTCCTGTTGCCGTACCAGGATATCGGCAGCGCCCATAGCGTGCATGTGGCGGCGATTCTCGCGGTGCTGGGACGCAAGATGGGCCTGGACGACGAAAGTTTGCTGCCCCTGGTCGGCGCGGCGCTGGCGATGAATCTGCCGATTACCGGGCTGCTCAATCAATTGGCCGCGCAAACCGCGCCCATGGACGAGGCCCAGCAGGAGCAGATGTTCGCCCATCCGGTGCTGGCTTCGGCCATGCTGCGCGAAGCGGGCGTGGCGGAGGAGAGCTGGCACAGGCTGGTGCTGCAGCATCATGAGCGGCAGGATGGCAGCGGCTATCCCTTGGGCTTGGCCGGCGACGAAATCGAAAGCGACGCCTTGCTGCTGCAGATGGTGGATCTGGTTTGCGGATGCGTGCATCAGGGCGGGCCGCAATTGCCGGCCTGGGTGTTGGGCAGTCTGTTCCGCGGCGAACTGGGCGCGTTTCCTTCTCAACATGTGTCCTTGTTGGTGAAGGAGTTGGGCGTTTATCCGCCCGGCAGCTTTGTGCGGCTGTATAACAATGAAGTGGCGGTGGTGACGCATCGGGGCGACAAGGCCAACGCGCCCAAGGTGGCCGCGCTGAGGCGGCTGGACGGCCCGCCTTACGCCGACTGGCTGTTGCGCGACACCCGGCAGCAGATGTTCCAGGTGGTGGAGCCGGTGGCGGCGGTGTTGGCGGGCTGCAATCCGTCCTTTCTATACCGGCTGTGGCATAAATCCTGAGTCATTGCGCGCCGCTGGCGGGCGCGAGCGGCCGGATCTTCACCTGGCTCAAGTCCTTCACTTTCCAGACGCGCCGCATATGGCCGAAATCGCGCCTGGCTTCATTCCCGTACTTCACTTCCGGCAGGAAGGACATCTCCAGTTTCACTTCGCCCAGATAAACCGTTTCGCCGGCATCCAGATGAAACGGCGCGTTCTGCTTGAACTGCTTCATCTGCAGATACGGCCCCCAGGCGCCGTCCTCCGCCCAATGGCCCCAGACATTGGCCAGGCGATAGTCTCCCGGCGGCAGCGGCAACAGCATCAGCTTGCCTTCCACCGGCGACATGCCTTCCTCGCCGAATACCGTGTCGGTATTGAGGCTGGCGACGTCTGCCGCGGCTTCCCGTCCCGCGGCGTCGCGGATTTGCAGGCCGACGACGGCGCGATCCGGCTCAAAGGCTTTGCCGACCAGCGATACGATGGCATAGGCTTGGCCCAGCGGCGGCGCGAGCGAGCCTTGCAGCTTGTCCGCCATGCTGGCGCAGCCGGTGAGCGCGGCGATGGCGGCGATGAGAAACGTGCGGCGTAACATGTCGGCCCTCGGTGTCGAGCGGCCCGCTTATCGGGCCGGGGTGTCGAAGATCATGCAGGTGGTGGTGGCGTGAGCGTACAGCTTGCCGGCCTCATCCTGCAAATGGCCTTCCGCCGTGGCCATGCGTCCGCCGGCGTGGATCACCTTGCCGCGGCAGATCAGCTTGCCATTGGCGGGCAGCACGGCGCGCACGAAGTTCACTTTCAGCTCCAGCGTGGTGTACGCCTTGCCTTGCGGTAGGGTGGAGTGGACGCTGCAGCCCATGGCAGAGTCCAGCAGCGTGCTGATCACGCCGCCGTGCACCGTGCCTATCGGGTTGAATTGCGATTCGTGGGGATGAAAGGCGAATTCCACCTCGCCTTTTTCTGCGCGGATGAAATCGAAACCCAGCAGCTTCGCCACAGGCGGCGCCGGGAGGCGGCCGTCGGCCATGGCCTGCAGATAATCCAGGCCGGATAGGTCGAGCGCGGCGCGGGCGCCGGTCATCGGGTCATCCCACTGTACGGTGAGAGTGCGTTCGGTTTTTTGCTCGGCAGTCATGGCGGATCTCCTGGTGGGGGAGTTCACCATGCCCGGTTTGCGCCCAAACTGTCAATGCCGATGACATTTCAATCTTGCAGATGCGGCGCGATGAATTCCAGCAGCCGCTGCGGCAGCCAATCGATGTGGCCGGGGAAGGGACCGGTAGCGAAGCCGACATGGCCGCCGTCCGGCGGGAAATCCAGCGTCACCGCCGCCGACACCTGCGACGGCTCAGGCAAGGCGCTTTCCGGCAGAAAGGGATCGTTGCGGGCGTTGAGCACCAGGGTGGGGCGGGCGATGCGCGTCAGCTTGGGTTTGCTGCTGGCCTGGGTCCAGTAATTGAGCGCGGTGCCGAAGCCATGCAGCGGCGCGGTGACCAGATCGTCGAACTCGATGAAGGTGCGCGCCTCGCGCAGCCGCTTGGCGTCGAACAGGCCGGGGTGGCGCTGCAGCGATGCCATGGCCTTGGGCTTGAGCGTGTCCATGAACATGCGGGTGTACAAGAGCTTGCCCAGCCCCTTGTCCAGCCGAGTGCTGGCCGCCACCAGATCCAGCGGCGCGGAGACGGCGGCCGCGGCCTGGGGCAAGGCGGATGCGCCTTCCTCGGCCAGATAATTGAGCAGCATGCTGCCGCCCAGCGATACGCCGACGGCGGCCAGCCTGGCGAAGCGGCCGGACAGGCGCTGCAAGATCCAGCGCACTTCGGCGGCGTCGCCGGCGTGGTAGGCGCGCGGGAGCGGATTGTCCACGCCGCCGCAGCCGCGGAAGTGCGATACCACGCCGTTCCAGCCGCGCGCGGCCACGGCATGCATCAGCGCCTTGGCGTAATGGCTGGCGCTGCTGCCTTCCAGTCCGTGGAACAGCACCACCAGCGGCGCGCCGGCCTGGCCGTCGACGAAGTCCAGCGCGATGCGGGCGCCGTCCGGCGTGTCCCACAGTTCGCGGCGGTAAGGCGGAGGATCCAGTTTGACGGCTAGCGCCGGCCAGATGGTCTGGGCGTGGCCGCCGCGCAACCAGCGCGGGGGGCGGTAGTTCATGTGGCGGGTTTGAGCGCGGATTTGGGGCGGAAAGCTTTCACCACCGTCTCGTCGGTTTCGATATAGGGCGCGCCGATCAGATCCAGGCAATACGGCACCGCGGCGAAGATGCCGGGCACTTCCGCCTTGCCGTCCGCGCCGCGCAGGCCTTCCAGCGTTTCCTGGATGGCTTTGGGCTGGCCGGGCAGATTGAGGATCAGGCTTTGCTTGCGGATCACGCCGACCTGGCGCGACAAGATGGCAGTGGGCACGAAGCGCAGGCTGATCTGGCGCATCTGTTCGCCGAAGCCCGGCATTTCGCGGTCCGCCACCGCCAGGGTGGCGTCCGGCGTCACGTCGCGCGGCGCCGGGCCGGTGCCGCCGGTGGTCAGCACCAGATGGCAGCCATCGTCGTCTACCAGCGCCTTGAGCGTGGTTTCGATGCGCGGCTGTTCGTCCGGGATCAGGCGGCATACGGTTTCAAACGGCGTGGCGAGGGCGCGGGACAGCCAGGCTTGCAGCGCCGGCAGGCCCTTGTCTTCGTATACGCCTTGGCTGGCGCGGTCGGAAATGGAAACCAGGCCGATTTTCAGCATTATTCGGCGTCCTCTTCCTCGTCCTTTTGCCACAGGCGCGGCTTGCCCGGTTCCGGGATCAGCGCCTTGATTTCCTGGAAAAGCTGGCGGTAGGCCTTGGGCGGCTTGTTGTCCTGCAGTTCCTTGCGGGCGTTGCGCATCAGCGTGCGCAGCTGCTGCGGGTCGCCCTCGGGGAAGGCGGCCAGGAAGTCGGACAGCGCCTTGTCGTCGGCCATCAGCTTATCGCGCCAGCGTTCCAGCAGTTTTTGCCAGGCGATGTGCTCGGACGATTCGCCCTTCAGCACTTTCAGGTATTGCTGGATGGGCTCGGGGTCGATGTCGCGCATCAGCCTGCCGATGTATTGCATCTGGCGGCGCAGCGCGCCGTTGGCGTTGAAGCGTTTGTAGTCCAGCACGGCGGTGAGCAGGTCCTCCGGCAGCTGCATCTTTTTCAGCGTATCCTTGGACAAGTCGACCAGCTCTCGGCCCAGATCCTGCAGCGCGTCCATGTCGCGCTTGCGCTGGGACTTGCTGACGTAGCCGTCGTCGTTCTGGTAGTCGGTCATTGTTGCTAAGTCTCAATCGGTTTTCAAGGCTGGTATGATACCGGAAAAGGCCGTCGGCCGTTTCTACAGTTCTGAAAGATACTATGGCAGATAAGACATTCAGTTTCAGCTCGGATGCGCTTTCCGACATCGCCGGACGCGTGGTGGACATCGCCCGCCGGCAGGGCGCGAGCGCTTCCGAGGCCGATGTTTCCGAGGGCGTGGGCCAGTCGGTGGGCGTGCGGCTGGGCGAGGTGGAAACCATCGAATACAACCAGGACAAGAGCGTCAGCGTCACGGTCTACCTGGGGCAGAAAAAAGGCCATGCCAGCACTTCGGACTTTTCCGAAGCGGCGCTGGAGGAAACGGTGCGCGCGGCGCTGGATATCGCCCGCTACACCGCTGAGGACGACTGCGCCGGCCTGGCCGACGCGCAATTGCTGGCAGACGAGTTTCCGGACCTGGATCTCTACCATCCCTGGTCCTTGCCGGTGGAGGACGCCATCGAGCTGGCCCGCCGTTGCGAAAACAGCGCCCGCGCCGTGGATGCGCGCATCCGCAATTCCGAGGGCGCCAGCGTGTCGGTGCAGGCCAGCCAGTTCATCTACGCCAACAGCCATGGCTTCAACGCCGGCTTCTCCAGCAGCCGCCACAGCTTGTCGGCCGCGGTGGTGGCCGGCGACGGCCAGGCGATGCAGCGCGATTACTGGTATTCGGCCGCGCGCCATCGCGACGACCTGTTGCCGGCGGAGGAAGTGGGCCGCATCGCCGGCGAGCGCACGGTGCGCCGCCTGAACGCCCGCCGAGTGAAGACCGGCCAATATCCGGTGTTGTTCGAAGCGCCGGTGGCGATGTCGCTGCTGGGCCATCTCGCTTCCGCCATCAGCGGCGGCAGCCTGTATCGCAAGTCGTCCTTCCTGCTGGATTGCCTGGGCAAGCCGGTGATGTCCAAGCAGGTGGTGATCGATGAAGATCCTTTCCTGCTGCGCGGGCTCGCCAGCAGCGTCTTCGACAGCGAAGGCGTGGCCACCCAGTCGCGCCGGCTGGTGGATGGGGGCGTGCTGCAAGGCTATCTGCTGTCCAGCTACTCCGCCCGCAAGCTGGGCATGCAAACCACCGGCAACGCCGGCGGCGCCCACAACCTGGTGGTGCACTCCACCGGCGAGAGCCAGGCGGAGCTGCTGGCGCAGATGGGCAGCGGCCTGCTGGTGACCGAGCTGCTGGGCCAGGGCGTCAACACCGTCACCGGCGATTACTCGCGCGGCGCGGCCGGTTTCTGGGTGGAAAACGGCGTCATCGTCTATCCGGTGGAGGAAATCACCATCGCCGGCAATCTGCGGGAGATGTTCCTCAATATTGAAGCCATCGCCAATGACGAGCTGGACCGCGGCGGCCGCCGCATCGGCTCGGTGCTGATAGGCGGCATGATGGTGGCCGGCGAGGAGTGAGCGGCAGCCTGTTCGCGCCGGAAAACGGCCCGTGGGCCGAGCCGCTGTCAGCCGGCACGGTCTTGCTGCACGGCTGGGCCTGCGCCGACGACGCGGCATTATGCGCCGCGGTGGAGACGGTGCTGCGGCAGTCGCCGCCGCGCGGCATGGTGACGCCGGGCGGGCAGGCGATGTCGGTCGCCACCTCCAGTTGCGGCGATTGGGGCTGGGTGTCGGATAGGCGCGGCTATCGCTATTCCGCCGTCGATCCCGACAGCGGCCAGCCTTGGCCGGCGATGCCGGACGCGCTGCGGACGCTGGCTCGCGGCGCGGCGGCCGAGGCGGGTTTCGCCGGCTTCGATCCCGACGCCTGCCTGATCAATTGCTATCTGCCCGGCGCACGCATGGGCCTGCATCAAGACAAGGACGAGCGCGATTTTGCCGCGCCCATCGTGTCGGTGTCGCTGGGTTTGCCCGCAGTCTTTCTGTTGGGTGGCATGCGCAGAGGCGACCCTAGCGCGCGCATCCAACTTCTCCATGGCGACGTGCTGGTGTGGGGCGGACCGGACCGGATGCGCTTTCATGGCGTGCGGCCGGTGCAGCCCGGCAGCCATCCCTTGCTGGGCGAGCGCCGCATCAATCTGACTTTCCGCAAGGCCCGCTGATTCATGTCCGAGATTCAAGTTTCCCTGACTTTGCCTTCTGGTTTCCGTCTACAGGACATCCTGGCCTTTCATCGCCGCGATGGCGAACGTTTGGCCGAGCAAGTGGATGAGGATGGCCTGCGCAAGGGTTTGCTGTGGCGCGGCCAGCCCGCCTGTCTGGATTTTCGCTTCAGCCCGGGGCAGGCGCGGCTTGCCTTGGCGGTGGATGGCGAGGCGGGCGGAGCGGCGGCGGAGGCCTTGGCGAAAATGGGCCGCCGCATGCTGGGCTTGAACCAGCCGGTGGAGCGCTTTGAGCGCGAGTACGCCGCGCATCCGCAGCTCGGGCCGTTGATCGCCGCCCGCGCGGGGCTGCGGGTGCCGCAGACGGCCACGCCGTTCGAGGCGCTGGCCTGGGCCATCACCGGTCAGCAAATCAGCGTGGCGGCGGCGGTGACGCTGCGGCGGCGCATGCTGCTGTTGTGCGATTGCCGACATTCCTCCGGCCTGCTGTGCCATCCCGATCCCGCGCGGTTGGCGGTTTTATCCGCCGATCAACTGGGCGAGTCTGGTTTTTCGCGCGCCAAAAGCCGGGCCTTGCTGGCGCTGAGCCAGGCCGCCGCCAGCGGCGAGCTGCCATTGGACGATTGGCTGGAGGGTGTGCCCGCCGCCGCTATTTCCGAAACATTGCTGGCTTTGCCGGGCATAGGCCCGTGGACGGTCAGTTATGCCTTGTTGCGAGGCTTTGGCTGGCTGGATGGCTCGCTGCATGGTGACGTGGCGGTGCGCAACGCCTTGCAGCGGGTATGGGGCGCGCAGGAGCGTCCGAGCCAGGCTGAGGCCGAGGCCTGGCTGGCGCCGTTCTCTCCCTGGAGAGCCTTGGTGGGCGCGCATCTATGGGCCTTGCTGCAGGCTGGAGGGTTTTGAGGCTTGCCGCTGCGTCGTCTTTTTGACTATTTCTAATAGAACAAATAAGACGTTCAGAAAGAGGCTGCCATGCGCAGGCCCAGCAAAATCGGTTTGGTCTTGTCCGGCGGCGGCGCGCGCGCCGCATATCAGGTAGGGGTGTTGCTGGGTATTGCCAGGCTGCTGCCGGACCCGCAGCGCAATCCTTTTCCCATTATCTGCGGCACTTCCGCCGGCGCCATCAATGCGGTGGCGCTGGCCTCCGGCGCGGGCAATTACCAGCTGGCGGTGGCGACGCTGGCCAAGGTGTGGAAGCAGCTGCACATCCCGGATATTTACGATGCCAGCACCGCCTACTTCGTCAAAACCTTCCTGCACTTCGGCGTGTCGCTGCTCAGCGCCGGGCATGCCTGGCCAAATCCGCAAAGCTTTCTCGACAACGCGCCGCTGCGCGCCACGCTGTCCCAAACCATGCAGTTCGGCGCCATCGCTTCGGCGATAGATGGCGGTTATCTGGAGGCGCTGGCGTTGACGGCGTCGTGCTACACCACCGGCATGTCGGTGACCTTCTTCCAGGGCCAGGAGGAGTTGGAGGAGTGGACGCGCTATCAGCGGCTGGGCCTGCGGGAGCAGATAGGGCTGGATCATGTGATGGCGACATCGGCCATTCCGCTGATTTTCCCCTCGGTGCGGATAGGCGAAAAGTTCTACTGCGACGGTGCGGTGCGGCAGCTGTCGCCCTTGTCGCCGGCCCTGCATCTGGGCGCGGAAAAGCTGTTTGTGGTGGGGCTGGCCAGCCAAAGGCCGGACACCATCGAAAGGCGCAATATCGGCGCATATCCTATGCCGGCGCAAATATTCGGCCACCTGCTCAATAGCGTGTTCATCGACAGCATGGCGGTGGACATGGAGCGGCTGACGCGGATCAACCACACGGTTTCGCTATTGCAGAGCAATGAAGCCTTGGCGTGCCAGACCCGGCTGAAAAAAGTGGAGATTTTCCAGCTCAATCCCAGCAGATCGCTGGAAGGCATTGTTTATCGGCATACCCGTCTGTTTCCCCCCATCCTCCGCTTCATCATGAAAGGCGCGGGCGCCACGCGCCAGCGCGGCACCGCTTTGGCGACCTATCTATTGTTCGAGCCCGATTATTGCCGCGAGCTGATCGCGCTGGGTTATCGCGACGCCTTGCATCATCGGGAAGAGATCCGGCAGTTTCTCGAACTTTGAACTGCCCGGAACTTTGGCGCCGTACTAAAATCTCAGTCTTTCCAGTGGCGCCGGATGCATGCAAAATGGGTCGCGCTCGTCTGGCCGGAAGTGAGCTTGGATTGCAGCGGGCCATTTCGTCGGCGAGGCGGATGATAAGCGGTCTTCGGCGGCGCGCCGGCAGGCGGGCGCCATATCTTCCATGAGGGGGCAGGTTTTGAATTTGAGCAATAGACAGGGTTTTCTGCTGGTGGCGGCCGCTTGCGCCGGCGCGATGGGGTTTGCGTTGTTCGCGCAATATCAGCTGGGGCTGGAGCCTTGCCCGCTGTGCATTTTTCAGCGCATCGGCGTGATGGCGGCAGGGGTTTTGGCCTTGCTGGCGGCTTTGCATAATCCGGGCAGGACGGGCGCGCGCGTCTGGGGCGGCTTGACGGTGTTGGCCGCGCTGGCCGGCAGCGGCGTGTCCTTGCGTCAGCTGTGGCTGCAAAGCCTGCCCGCGGACCAGGTGCCGCAGTGCGGGCCGGGTCTGGAGTATCTGATGGAGTCTTTCCCCTTGTGGGATGTCCTGTCCCGGGTGCTGAAAGGCAGCGGCGAATGCGCCGAAATCCATGGACGCTTCCTGGGCATGACCATGCCGTTCTGGGTGGCGGTGTTCTTCGCCGGCGTGATTGTCTGGACGCTGTGGCTGGTGTCGCGCCGCCGCGCTTGAGGGCGGCCTTGCTTGCCAGTCTGAAGCCGCGTTCTGGCGGCTTTGTCGTTTTTAGCCCGCCGCGGGAACCGCCCGGTTGCGGCCTTCGCTCTTGGCCTGGTACAGCGCCTGGTCCGCCATCTCGAACAGCATGCGGCCGTCGCCGTGGCCTCGCGGAACGCGCGCGGCTACGCCTATGCTGCAGGTGACAAAGCCCGAGGGCGAGGCGGCGTGGGGCAGGGCCAGTCCTTCCAGCTTGCGGCGGAAGCGGTCCGCGGCCATCAGCGCGGTTTCCAGGCCGCAATCGTCCAGCAGCACGCCGAACTCTTCTCCGCCCAGGCGCGCCGTCAGTTCCCCGCGCCGCGTGAAGCATTGCGTCAGGGCGCCGGCGGCCTGGCGCAATATCTCATCTCCCGCGGCGTGGCCGTAGCGGTCGTTATAGCCTTTGAAATTGTCCAGATCGATGATGAGCAGCGCCAGCGGCTTGGCGTGCTTGCCATGCTTTTGCAGGGCTTTGGCGTAGCTTTCATCGAACTGCCGGCGATTGTTCAGGCCGGTCAGGCCGTCGGTGCTGGCGAGTTGCTGCAGCCGGGCGTGGCCGGCGACAAAGCGTCCCAGTCCCGCCAGCAGCAGCAGCGAGGCGGGTATGCCGCCGCCAATCCAGATGCGCGCGCCGTACAGCAAAATGGCTGAGCCGCTGGGCAGCGCCAGGCTGGCGAGCGCGTAGCCGGCGAGTTTTCTTTTGGAGCCGGAAAGTCTGGATAGCAGCCAATCGCCCAATAGCAGCGCCACGGCGGCGGCAAGGGCGCGCCAGATGGGTGGAAGGGGGGTGATGCCCTGATCCGTCAGCAGGCCGTAGGTGGCATAGGCATTGATTTCGACGCCGCTCAGCCCGAGATTGTGGGCGGAAACCGGCGTCAGGTGGCGCTGTCCCAGCCCGGTGGCGGTGGCGCCGATCAATACGATGCGCTGATTGAAGGTTTCGGGTGGCAGCCGCAGCAAGGCATCGGCATAGGATACGGTTTGATAAGGCTTGGCGCCTGATGAGAAGGGGATCATCAGCGGCTGGCTGCGTTGCCAGGTCAGCGCTGGCCTGTCCGGCTGAGGGAGCGGCGGCGCGGCGCGGCGGGAAGCGGTGTCGGCGACGGCCTGGGCAAAGCTGGGATAGCGGGGCGCGCCCAGCCCGGCGCGCAGGAAAACGCGGCGGATGACGCCATCGTCGTCTTGCTCGTAATCTGTGTGGCCCAGCGCGGCCAGGCCTTGGGTCAGCAAGGGGATGGGCCGGGTTTCGGTTAGCCGGCCTTCCTGCAGCTCGGGAAACACCGGCGACACCACTTTGCCGTTGCCGCGTATGGCTTGCGCCAGCTGCAAATCGTCGTATTCGCCGCTGGGCTCGGCCATCACGATATCCATGCCGACGGCGCGCGCGCCGCGCAGCTTGTCTAGCAACAGGGCGTGATAGGCTCGCGGCCAGGGCCAGCGCCCCAGCTCGGCCAGGCTTTTCTGATCGATGGCGATCAGGGTGATGCCGGCGTCGCCCGCCGGCGCCGGACGGAGCCGCGTCAAGCCATCGTATAGCCAGGCGTCCAGCCGAGTCTGGGGCTGCGACAGGGTCAACAACAACCCGGCCGCGGCCAGCAGAGCGGGCGTCAGTTTGGCGAGGGGGCGAAGATGGGGCGGGATCATGCCGGGTATCAGAACAGCGAACTTCCCGGCAAGGTCAGGCCGGGATGGGTCTCTTCCGCGCGGTAGCCTTCTGCATCAATCTGGATCTTGGCGTCGAATCGGCCCGCCGGCAGCTTGCTTGCCGGCCAGGCGGGACGATCCGAGGCCAGGGAGGCGATGGGAGCGTCCTGGCCCGGCTTGAACAGCTGCAAGGTGTATCTGGCTTGGGAGACAGGGTAGCGCCGGATTTGCAGATAAAGCGTTTGGCCGCTCAGCCAGCTGACGCCGTCTTCCATTCTCAGCGTTTGCTCGCCGCTGAACGGGCCGTTGCCGCCGTCCGCATCGTACATCGCCGCGCGCCAATGCCAGTCGCCGGCGCGGGGCAGGGCGATGGCCCAATCCGGGCTGTCGACTTTGACATCGAACAGCGGCTGGCTGAAATCGCCGCTGGCGGATATCTGCAGTCTGGCGGCATGCGCGCCATCCACCATCAGGCCGGGTTTGAAAATCCTGTTTTTCTGCCTGGGATTTTCGGCGGCGATCCAGAGCGGCGGATAGGGCAGGGGCTGGATGGTAAAGCTGCGTTGGCTGTCATAGCCCTCCAGACCGGCGGCGTTGAGCGCGCGTATGGTCAGCTGATAGCGGCCGCTTTGTGCCAGCGGCAAGACCAGGGAGGGCGTGTCGGTATTGCGGTCCAGCAGCGGTTTGCCGTCGTCCAGGCGGGAGATTTCGGCGCGGTAGCCTTTTTCTTCCGCTTCGGCGCGCCAACTCAGCCGCACGGGATTGAATTCCGCCGCGACGGCGAAATCCTTCAGCCGCGGGGCGGGCGGCAGGGCCATCGGTTGGCCGTCGCCCTTGCTCAGGCTGCCGAAGCCTGCCGGCACGTAAACCTCATGCGCCGCGCTTTGCACATTGACCTTGCCGCGCAGCACTTCCGACGCGGTGTTGTCGTCGGCGATGCTGCGGACGCGGAATTCGGTGCCGCGCACCGAGGTGACGGCGGAAGGCGTCTGGATCTGGTAGCGGCTGGGCATCAGCGGATTGGGGATGACCGAGCTGTTGGTGCTGCCGGCGGCGAGCTGATTTTGCGAGCGGATGGAGCCGGTGCTGGGATAGAACACCTGGTTGCCCAGGGTCAGGGTGGTGCCGGCGTTGAGCAGCAGGGCGGAGCCGTCGCGGAAACGCAGGCGCAGCATGGCGTCCTTGCCGGTGGAAAGGCGGGTGCCGCTGCCGTATTGTTGGCCGACGGCGGGGTTGAGCGAGGCGCCGTTGCGTCCCTGGATGCTGACGGGTCCGGCCATTTCTTCCAGTGTGGCGTTGGCGTCGGCTTGCTTGATCCAGGCGTAGGGAATGTTGAGCGTGCTGCCGGGCTGCAGATGGTAGGGGTTGGGCACCCGGTTCAATGCTTGAAGCTTGGGGACGTAGGCCATCGATTGCAAATGCCGGCCGGAGACCGTCCATAAGGAATCGCCATTCTGAACCTTGTATTGCCATGTGGCGCCATCGACGGCGGCTTCTTCGGCGCAGGCAAGGGGGGCGCAGAACGCAGCCAGCAACAATACGACCCGTTTCATCATGAATTCTCTGATAAGCCTTGTGAAAAGCCCGTCAGTATTGCCGCTGTCGCGCCGTTTGGCAACTTGATAACAGCATGTTTTATTTGGGATTGTTATTATTAAGATGAAAAGCAAAAAAGGCAGCCTAGGCTGCCTTTTTTGTTGGTTGGCGGAGTGGACGGGACTCGAACCCGCGACCCCCGGCGTGACAGGCCGGTATTCTAACCAACTGAACTACCACTCCGTTTTCCTGGTGGGCGGTACTGGACTCGAACCAGCGACCCCTGCCGTGTGAAGGCAGTGCTCTACCAACTGAGACTAACCGCCCAGAAAACTGTATTGCTGCTTTGAAACTGTTGGCGGAGTGGACGGGACTCGAACCCGCGACCCCCGGCGTGACAGGCCGGTATTCTAACCAACTGAACTACCACTCCGTTTTCTGGTGGGCGGTACTGGACTCGAACCAGCGACCCCTGCCGTGTGAAGGCAGTGCTCTACCAACTGAGACTAACCGCCCAGAAAACTGTATTGCTGCTTTGAAACCGTTGGCGGAGTGGACGGGACTCGAACCCGCGACCCCCGGCGTGACAGGCCGGTATTCTAACCAACTGAACTACCACTCCAACCGTAAAACTTTGGTGGGCGTTGACGGAGTCGAACCGCCGACATTCTGCTTGTAAGGCAGACGCTCTACCAACTGAGCTAAACGCCCGATATACGGGTACTGCTTTAATATGTTGGCGGAGTGGACGGGACTCGAACCCGCGACCCCCGGCGTGACAGGCCGGTATTCTAACCAACTGAACTACCACTCCAATCGTAAACTTTGGTGGGCGTTGACGGAGTCGAACCGCCGACATTCTGCTTGTAAGGCAGACGCTCTACCAACTGAGCTAAACGCCCGATATACGGGTACTGCTTTAATATGTTGGCGGAGTGGACGGGACTCGAACCCGCGACCCCCGGCGTGACAGGCCGGTATTCTAACCAACTGAACTACCACTCCAATCGTAAACTTTGGTGGGCGTTGACGGAGTCGAACCGCCGACATTCTGCTTGTAAGGCAGACGCTCTACCAACTGAGCTAAACGCCCGATATACGGGTACTGCTTTATATGTTGGCGGAGTGGACGGGACTCGAACCCGCGACCCCCGGCGTGACAGGCCGGTATTCTAACCAACTGAACTACCACTCCAACCGTAAAACTTTGGTGGGCGTTGACGGAGTCGAACCGCCGACATTCTGCTTGTAAGGCAGACGCTCTACCAACTGAGCTAAACGCCCGATATACGGGTACTGCTTTATATGTTGGCGGAGTGGACGGGACTCGAACCCGCGACCCCCGGCGTGACAGGCCGGTATTCTAACCAACTGAACTACCACTCCAACCGTAAAACTTTGGTGGGCGTTGACGGAGTCGAACCGCCGACATTCTGCTTGTAAGGCAGACGCTCTACCAACTGAGCTAAACGCCCTGAATTCCGCTTCGCTGTTGCGTTTGCGTCTCAGCGAGGAGGCGAATTAAAGCACAGGGTTTCAGCTTGCGCAAGCGATTTTATGAAGTTTTTTTCATGAATCGAAGTTTTTGAATGTTTACTCCAATTTTTTGTCGTTTTGCCGGCCTGCCGGGTGACGGTTTCTCCGTGGCTCATGTATCATGCGTCGATTAAGGTTTGACGGATGATGTGAAGAATGAAGCCGACCTTTCTCGATTTTGAGCAGCCGATTGCCGAGCTCGAGAACAAGATTGAAGAGCTGCGATTCGTGCAGGATGACTCGGTGCTGGATATCTCCGAGGAGATCGCCCGCCTGCAGAAGAAAAGCCAGGAACTGACCAAGACGCTGTACGCCAAGCTGACGCCGTCGCAGATCGCCATGGTGGCGCGTCACCCGCAGCGTCCTTATACACTCGACTATATACAAGCGATCTTCACCGATTTCGAAGAGCTGCACGGCGACCGCGCCTTTGCAGACGATGCCGCCATTGTTGGCGGCCTGGCCCGTTTCAACGGCCAGTCGGTGATGGTGATCGGCCAGCAAAAAGGCCGCGACACCAAAGAGAAGATCCGCCGCAACTTCGGCATGCCGCACCCGGAAGGCTATAGAAAGGCTCTGCGCCTGATGAAGCTGGCCGAAAAGTTCGGCATTCCGGTGATCACCTTCGTCGACACCACCGGCGCTTGGCCGGGCATAGGCGCGGAAGAGCGCGGCCAGTCCGAGGCGATCGGCCGCAATCTCTATGAGATGACCCGCCTGCGCGTGCCCATCATCGTCACGGTGATAGGCGAGGGCGGTTCCGGCGGCGCGCTGGCCATCGCTGTTGGCGATCAGGTCAATATGCTGCAATACGCCACCTATTCGGTGATTTCGCCGGAAGGCTGCGCTTCCATTCTGTGGAAGACGGCGGAACGGGCGTCCGACGCCGCCGAGGCGCTGGGCATCACCGCGCCGCGCCTGAAGACGCTGGGCTTGGTCGATCGCGTGGTGACCGAACCGGTGGGCGGCGCCCATCGCGATCATGCGCAGATGATGACCACGATGAAGCGCGTATTGCAGGAAGAGCTGAAAGAAGCGCAGAACAAGAGCATCGAGGAGCTGTTGAAGCTCCGCTTTGACCGGTTGATGAGTTATGGCCGCTTCAAGGAAGACGCAGCCTGATCTGCTGAAGCCGCTTCTTGAGCATTGGCCGGACGAATTGTCCGGCCAATGTGCTTTTGAGGTCGGCTTGTCCGGTGGACTGGATTCCGTGGCGCTGCTGTCGCTGCTGGCGCGCGCGCGCGATGTCCGGCCGGATCTGGCGGTTGCCGCCGTGCATGTCCACCATGGCTTGAGCCCCAACGCCGATGCCTGGGCCGCGCATTGCCAGGCCTTGTGCCGCGATCTGAACGTGCCTTTGCGCATCGCGCGGGTCACGGTGCGCGCGGCGCGCGGCGAAGGCGTGGAAGCCGCGGCGCGCGAGGCGCGCTACCAGGCTTATCGCGAAGGCGCCGCCCAGGTGGTGGCCCTGGCCCACCATCAGGACGATCAAGCCGAAACCGTGTTGCTGCAATTGCTGCGCGGCGGCGGGGTCAAGGCGCTGGCGGCGATGCCGGCCTTGAGGCCCTTGTCAGTCGATAAGCTGCTGTGGCGGCCTTTGCTGGACTTCACCCGCGCGCAGTTGGAGCGCTATGTCCAATGGCAAGGTCTGGCCTGGGTGGAAGACGAAAGCAACCGCGACAACCGTTACCGCCGCAATCTGCTGCGCAACGACATTTTCCCTGTGCTGGCAGCCAGTTTGCCGCATTACCGCAGCCATCTGGCGCGCGCCGCCAGCCTGCAGGCCGACGCCGCCGCGATTCTGGACGAGGTGGCTGCCATGGACATCCACGCCTGCGCGCATCCGCAAGGCCTGGATCTCGCCCGCTGGCTGGGCTTGTCATCGTCCCGTCAAAGGCAAGCGCTGTTGGGCTGGCTGGAGCGGCAGGGCATGCCTTTGCCCGAGCCCGCCGGCCTGCTTGAATTCCAGCGCCAATTGACTCAGGCGCGCGTCGAGACTTGCCCGCTATTGCCGCTGGCTGGCGGCTTATTGTTCCGATTCGGCGGCGCGATCCAGCTACTGTTGGAATCGACCCCGCCGGCGGAGGGGAGCCTGCTGCCCGATTTGAGCGGCGGCAAAGCATGCGATCTGCCCGAGTGGGGCGGCGAGCTGAGCTGGGAATGGCGCGAGCGCGGTCTGCCTGAAATGGCGCTGGCCTCGGGCCTGCGGCTGATGCCCAGAGCCGGCGGCGAAAAGCTGCCGGCCAAGGCGGGACGTCGCGAGGTCAAGGATTTGATGCGCGAGGCGGGTTTGCCGCCGCCCTTGCGCCAGCGCTGGCCCTTGCTTTACGGCGCGGACGGCGCGCTGTTGGCGGTGCCCGGCATCGCCGTCTCGCACGCCGCGGCCTCTCAGCCCGGCTGGTGGCCCTTGTGGCGGCCTTGGCCGCTGCGCAAGTGATTCCACGCTGATTAGCGCTCGGCAAACGCCGAAGCGGCGGCGGAGCTTGTCCGCCGCCGTGTCTCATTCAAGCATTCTGCCTGTCTTCACATCCAGGCCGCCTGCCCATCCAGCAGCGGCACCTTGTCTCCCAGCGCCCGCAGCGCGATGGCGTGCACCATGCCGTCCACTGTGGCGCAGCAATCCTGCAGCACGCTGACCTGATAAGGATCGGCGGCGCGCGACAGCGCGGTGTGGGTGACGCAGTTCTGCGTCATCATGCCGCCAATCAGCAGGGTATTGATTTCCAGTTTTTGCAATAGCGCGCTCAAGTCCGTGTTCAGGAAGCTGTCGGCATGCTGCTTGATCACCACCGGCGCGTCCGGCGCGGCGGCCAGTACTTGCGGGTGTATCCGCACGCCTTCGCTGTCCGGCGCGAAGAAGGGCGAGGCGGCGCTGGCGGCCACGTGCTGTACCAGGATCACCGGCATGTTTTGGGCGCGGGCCTGGGCGATGGCGCGCAGGCTGTTGTCCAAGGCGGCGGCGGTGTTGGCCAGCGGGTATTTGCCGCCGGGGAAATAATCGTTTTGCAGGTCGATGATCAGCAGGGCGGTGCGGGCTTGGGTTTGCATTTCGCGTCTCCGGTGTGGGGTGTCGATGGGCTTATTATCCTGACGGAATGCCTTGGCGGAGAGTGGCCCGAATGACAAAATACGATCATATCGGGCCATTCGGGGCAATCATGCAAAACATAGCGGTGCTGGCGTTCGAGGGCATCAGCCCTTTCCATTTATCGGTGCCCTGTCTCGTGCTGGGCGAACAAGGGGCGGACCGGGAGGTTGCCTTGACCGTATGCGCGGAACGGCCGGGCAGGGTGAGAACCAGCGCCGGTTTCGATCTGGTGGTCGAGCACGGCCTGGAGGGCTTGCGCCAGGCGAGCGTGGTGATCGTGCCCAGCTGGCCCTCGCCCGCCCAGCCCGCCGGTGAGGCGGTGCTGCAAGCCTTGCGGGAGGCCAGCGCAGCCGGCGCGCAGCTGGTGGGCTTGTGTCTGGGCGCTTGCGTGCTGGCGGAAGCCGGCTTGCTAGATGGCCGCCGCGCGACGACGCACTGGGCGTATGCCGACGACTTCGCCCGCCGCTATCCGCAAGTGGCGCTGGATCCCGACGTGCTGTATGTCGAGGACGGCGATGTGCTCACCTCGGCCGGCACCGCGGCGGCGATCGATTGCTGCCTGCATATGCTGAGGCGGCGCAAGGGCAATGAGTGGGCCAACCAGGTGGCGCGCCGGCTGGTGGTGGCGCCGCACCGGCAGGGCGGCCAGGCCCAGTTCATCGATCAGCCTTTGCCGCAGACCGGCCAGGACAGCCGCCTGGGCGCGCTGCTGGACAGGGTGCGCGCCAGCTTGCAGGCCGAGCATACGCTGGATGGTTTGGCGCAAAGCATGGCGATGAGCCGCCGCACCTTTTCCCGCCATTTCCATGCTTTGACCGGTTGCACGCTGGGCGAATGGCTGGCGCATGAGCGGCTGGCGCACAGTCAGCGGCTGCTGGAGTCCACCAACTTGTCCATGGATGAGGTTGCCGAGCGGGCGGGCCTAGGCAGCGCGGTGACAATGCGCAGATTGTATCGTCAGCGGCTGGGCGTTTCGCCCGCGGCCTGGCGGCTGGCTTTTCGCGGAGGGTAGATAGAGCGGGATGCTTGCTGGGCATCCCGTCTTTCGCGAGCGGCGCCGCCCTTTCCCCGAAAGCGGAAGGGCGGCATTTTGGCGCTTAGAAGCCTCTGAAGCGCGAGCCTTGCGCGCCGCCGGCCGGCGGCTGCGGATTGCTGGCCGGCTGGGCCGGCAAGCCTTGCTGCAGATAGCGGATGGCGGCTTCCAGTTGCGCGTCTTGTCCCTTGAAGGACGCCCAGGGCAGGTTGTCGACCTCGATATCCGGCGTCACGCCGCGGCCTTCCACCACCCAGCGTTTGTCGCCATTCTTGCCGACGACGAACTGCGGCATGCGCGCGGCGCGGGCGATGCCCTTGTCGCGGCTCCAGTTCTGGTCGCTCAGCCACATGCCGGCGCCGGCGGTGGTTTTGCCTATCAGGGTGGCGATGCCCAGCTGCTTGAGGCCCAGGGCGAAGGTTTCGCCGTCGGAATAGGTGTCGCCGTCTATCAAGGCGACGACCTTGCCGCGGAAAGCGTAAGGCGGATTGGCCATGGTGACCTTTTCATTGCCGCCCTGCCACCACACCCACACCTTGCGCAGCAGCTTTTCCAGCAGCCAGCGGTCGATATTGCCGCCATTATTGTCGCGCAGGTCCAGGATCAGGCCTTCGCGGTCGAATACCGGGTAGTATTCGCGCGCCCAGCGGCCGGCGTCGTCCTTGCCCATCGCTTGCAGGTGCAGGTAGCCGATGCGGTTGCGCGACGCCTTCTCCACCATGGCCTTGCGCTGGCCTTCCCAGGCCAGGTAGCGCAGATCGCGGTCTCGGGACAGCGATACCGGCTTGACGATGACGGTGCGAGCCGCCGCGCCGCCGCGGCTGACTTTCAGCAACACCTGCTTGCCGGCCTGGCCGCGCAGCGCGCTGGCCAGCGCGTATTCGCTGACCAGCGGCTGGCCGTTGATTTCATGGACGACGTCGCCGACGCGGATGCCGGCCTCAGGCAAGGACAGCGGCGAGCGCTCCTCCAGCAGCTCTGGATCGCCATTCCAGATTGCCGCCACCTTCAAGCCGCCGGCAACCGGCTGGAAGTCTGCCGCCAGCTGGCCCACCGGCACGTCCACGGTGGGCAGCGTGACTTCGCGCAAGCCTATCTGACTGTGCTGGATGCCTACCATGGCGGTCATTTGAGCGATGACGTCGTTCAGCTCCTGGCGCGAGGTGACCTTGTCCACCAAAGGCTCGAAACGGCGGCGGATCGCCTCCCAATCCACTTCCTTCAGCGTGGCGGTATGCACGGTGTCGCGATGCATGCGCCAGGTGTCGAGGAAGATCTGTTTCCATTCTACGCGCGGATCCAGCGGCAAGGCCCAGTCGCGCAGGTTGATGCTGTATTTGTCGGCGTCGCCGGGCATCTTGGGACCGGCCGGCACCACCATCAGCGAGGGCAGGCGGTTCACATCCTTGACCAGCAGCAGGCTCTTGCGGTCGGCGGACAGGCGGAATTCGCGCACGCCGTCGACCAGCGTTTCCGGCTTGCTGGGGGTGGGGTTGGGCGCGTCTATCTCCAGCGAAACGACCTGGCGGGTTTCGGCGTAGATATTGTCGGCGCGGGTGAAGTAGAGGCGCTTGGCGTCCGCCTGCAGACCGTCGTAATTGCCCGGCTCCAGCGGCACCTCATACAGGCGATGGCTGACGCCGCCTTCTATCTTCACCGGCTTTGGACCTTTGTCCTTGCCGCCGGCCTTGTCCTTGTCGCCGTCTTCCGCTTTGTCTTTGGCGGCTTCGTCGGTTTTGCCGGCCAATTCATCCTTGGGCTGGAAGGGCCAGCGTTCCGCGGCGCTCAGCATCAGGCCGTAGATCTTGGTTTGCTTGTTGAAATAGGCGCTGGGCTCGCGAGCGCCCCAGGGGCTGCGCACTTCCGAGTCCAGATTGCGGTCGCTGAGGAAATACAGCACTTTGCCGTCAGGCGAGAACACCGGGCTGCGCGCCGTGTAGCGGTCGCTGGCCAGCGGCTGGCTTTGATGACTTAGCGTGTCGTACAGCCACAGCCGGCTGAAGTCGTTGACGGCGTCGGCGGTATAGGTGAAGAAGCGGCTGTCCGGCGACCACTGGAAGCCGTCATAGCCGCCCTGGTCCAGCTGGCGCACCAGCCGTTTTTCGCGGGTATTGAGATCCAGCAGCCACAGCCGGCGCAGATTGTCGGTGTAGGCCAGCTTGCGTCCGTCGGGCGAGGCGTTGAGCTGGTCGATTGGCGAGGCGCCGCCATGGGTGAGCTGCTGCGCGGTTTCGCCGCCGCGGGTGCCGACGCGCCAGATTTCCTGCTCGCCGCTCTTGTCGCTGACCAGCAGCAGCGATTTGCCGTCGGCGCTGAATACCAGATTGCGGGCGCGTTGGCCGGCATCAGTCAGAATGTCTACCCGGCGGCCGGAGCCGACCGGGAAGATGGACACGTAGCCGCGCGCCTGCACCGCCACCCGGTCGCCCTTGGGCGACAGCGCCAGGTCTTCGACATAGCTGAGCGGGTTGGCGATCATCTTGGCGCGCAACTGGTCGAAATCGGAATTCAGCGCGATTTTCAGCGTGTTGTCGCTGCCGGTTTGCGGATCGAACACATGAATATCCCCGGCTCGGGTGAAGACGATGCGAACGCCGGCGGCGGTGCGGGCCAGGCTGGCGCCGCGCACTTCGAAATCCTGATAACGGGTGAGCGGGCGGCTGTCGGCGATGACGCCGTCCGCGCCCAGGCGGCCTTGCCATAGATTGAGCCGGCCGCCCTTGTCGCTGATGAAATAAGCGGTGTCGCCGTCGCACATCGGCTGGCGGCTGGTGCCGGGGTGGCCGGGGAAGGCCGGCCGGGCTTCGCGGCCCGGCTGCCAGCTCCACAATTGCTGGCGCTTGCCGCCGACATAGCCGACGACATTGTCGCTGGGCACCGGCTCGCGGGCGAACAGCGTCGGATTGCCGCGCGCGTCCAGGCAGGCCTCGGCGGCCTCGGCCAGCGGGACAGGGCTGCGCACGCCGGTTTGCGGAGAAATCAGGAACAAGCGGGTATCCGGCTTGCCGCTGTAGCGGCTGCTGGAAACCAGCACTTGCCCATCGCGGCTCCAGCCTTCCACCTTGATGCCGCGGTCGCCGTCCACCGTCAGCCGGCGGGTGGCGCCGCCTTCGGCCGGCATCACGTAGACCTCCGGCGAGCCGTCGTAACGAGCGACGAAGGCGAGCCAGCGGCCGTCGGGCGACACGGCCGGCGACGCCGCCTCGGCCGGACGGCTGGTCAGGCGCCGCGCCTGCCCGCCGCTGTAGGGCACGCTCCACAGTTCGCCATCCGCGGCGAAAACAATATTGTCCGGCCCGGCGGCGGCCTGGCGGAAATAACCCAGCTCGCGAGTGTCCACGGCGGCGGGGCCGGCAGGCAGCGGGGAGGGAAGGGCAAGCGCGTGTCCCGCGCAAGCGAGGCTAAGCGCCAGCAGGGTCAGGCGCAGGATGGGGCGTGTGGCGGTGCGGCTCAAGAATGTCTCCGAGTAGTAATCATGTTGATTGAGACATGATGCGGGAAAGTTCGATTAATGACAATGGCGTTTGTTGCGCCCCGCTGGGGAGCTTGCCACGCGGGTTCGGCGATTGAGAGCGCCAATGCAAAAAAGCCCTGGATAGAGCCAGGGCTTTCCGTTTGCCGGTATTGCGCAAGCGTTTAGAAGTCAACCTGCATGGTGACGGATGCGCTGCGCGGCGCGCCAAGGTTGTAGCGAACGGTGTCCGCCGCATTGACCTTGGACGAAGTGGGAATGCGATAGCTGGTGTTGAACATATTGCTGACGTTCAACTTCAGCGTCGGATTCTTCAGCACGCCCATATTGCCGAAGCGGTAGCCTGCATCCAGATCCACGGTGGTGTATTCCGGCACCACTTCGTCATTGGCCAGGGTGGCGAATTGCTTGCCTGTGTGCTTCACGTCAGTGCGGACATACCAGGCGCCCGGCGCGTATTGCAGCGACAGAGCGGCCATCCAGCGCGGCGTCAGCGGGAAGTCATTGCCTTGCAGTAGCAAAGGCGTGACGGTGCCGTTGTTTTTCCAATCAAGATTGTTCTTGATTTCGCTGTGATTGCTGGTAAGGGAAGCATAGGCGCTCCACCCCTTGACTGGCACGGTGCCGAGTTCCAGCTCGCCGCCCCAAGTGTGAACGTCGCCGGCGTTTATGTTGACCGATTTCTGGGTGATCGGGTCGTAAGAGCTGGCCTGGCGATTGCGGAAGTCCACATTGAACAGCGAGCCGCTGAAGGTCAGCAGGTCACCTTGCCAGCGGTAGCCCAAGTCGGTATTGACGGACGTTTCCGGTTGCACATCGTTCACCAGAACAACTTGTCCATTGATCACCTGGACATTGCCGTTGCTGCCGCTATACGCATAGTTTGGCACCGCGCGGTAGTTCTTGGTGATGTTGAAGAACATCTGCTGCTTGGGTGTCAGGAAGTAACGCGCGCCAAAACTGGGCAGGGTTTCGCGGTAAGTCTTGTTGATGGTGTAGTCGTAAGCCGCTGGACACGCGGTTTTGCCGGAACAGCCTTCATTGGCATGATTGGTGAAGTCGCGCTTGATCTGCGGCGTGCGCAGGCCGGCGTTGAAACTCAGGCGGTCATCCAGGAAGTTGAAGGTGCCAATGGCGAACAGCTGGGTGGCGGTGCTGATGGTTTCCCAGTCGCGGTACTGGTACAGACTGCCGTCCGGACGGGTGAGCAGATTGGACCGCATCCACGGATCGGAGGGGCTGCCATCGGCGTTAGTCAGGCTTTCTTGGCCGGTTTGGATATGTTGGGCGCGCTCATACCAGACGCCGGCTTGAAGCAGGTGGTTGCCCAAGCTCTGCTCCATGGTGATGGTGATGCCTGGGCGGCGGGTCCGGGTGATGGAGCTGCCGTTGACCACGATGGTGTCCAGTGTGTCACCGTCGCCATTTAAGTCTTTGGACGCGGTATTGGTGTGGGTGGCCGGATTCAGGAAGCCATTTTCCGCTTGGGTTTGTTGGCTTGTGCCACCGCCGTAGCCATACCAGAAGTAGGGCTGGATCTTGATGCGGGTGTCCGCGCTGAGTTTGAGTACGGCGTCAACCTTGGCAATCACGTTTTCAAACGGGTTTTGCTGCAGCTGATAGTAGGCTGGAGTCGGGCCGGTTTCTTTTTGAGTGGTGCCGAATTGCGGCGGCAAATGGCCGGGGGCAAAGCTGGTCGAGTTGTCGAAGTTGTAACCGGTTTGTTGCAGCTGTTGCAGCGTAGGCGTGCCGAAGGCATTGCCGAGCTGACGGTTGTATAGCACGGAGGCGTTGATGTAGCCGCCGCTGAAATCGTAGCGCACGCCGGTGTCGATGTGGTCGCGCTTCATGCCGCCGGCGCCTTTCCACTTGTCCACTTCGCTATGCGAGTAGCTCATGAAGGCGCGCGCCTTGCCGTCGGCGAACAGGCCGGTGTCGCCGCGGATATAAGTGCGCTGCAGGCTGTTGCTGCCCAGGCTTTGGGCGATGCGCACGCGGCGTTCTTTTTCCGGATCACAGGTGACAAAGCTCATATTGCCGCCGCTGGCGCCCATATGCGGGGCGTCGGTATCGCTGGAACCCTGGGTAACAGAGCCTTGGCACAGGTTTTCCAGGTCAACGAATTCCTGCGGATAGACTGCGTAACTGCCGGAGTCGTTGACCGGCACGCCGTTGATGGTGACGCCGATCTGGTCTGAGTTGAAGCCGCGTATGGTCAATGCGCCGCCGAACATGCCGGAGTTGTCCTGGCTGGAGGCATTAACGCCGGGCAGCATATTGATGCCCTGGTAAATATTGGATGTCGGGCTTTGCTTCTCCAGCGCGGCCTTGTTGACGTCGCTTCGCGCGCGCGCGCCATCTTGCTGTTGCAGCAACCCCACGCCCAGCTTGTCGCCGGCACCGGTAATGGTCACTTTCTCCAACTGCCCGTCATCAGCTTGGGCGGCGGGGCTGCCCAGCGCGACCAGCACGGCGAACGCCAACGGTTGCAGATAAAAATTGTGTTTCATTCTATTTTTCCTGTTTTGAGCCAGACTTGCTTAATATTGATGCGTTTGTTCTTTTTCGCGTGCGGCCGGACTCCTGCCTGCAAGGCGGCAATCGGGAGTGGCGCAAGGCGGAAATAGGAGTCAGCGAGGCGGCGATGAGACCGAGGAGCGGCGCTACGGGCTCATGGCTACATGTTGTTCTGCTTGAAATGCGGTGTTGGACGCATTGGCTGCGTTCATGGCGACATTTCAGCCTGGATCGACATATTTTGCCTTGAAAGTACTTTTGAAGCGGCAAATCTAGTTTATTGTCATTTCATTTTCAAGAAACACATATTGCAAAAATAATAAAGAAATATGTCTTTACATGAAATTCTCTGGGCTATTGCAAGTAAGTTGTGTTTTGTTTTTTATTCTGATGAAGATTCTTTATCTACACATAAAATTAATTTCCAATAAAATCAAAAATATAAATTTAATTCTTATGGAATTAAATTTCCGAGCGACTGGAATTCCCTTCAGATAGAGGGCGCGGGCGAAACTCACTGTCGGCGCCGTGGCAGCTTGCTCTGCCGTGATCGTTTGCCAAGAAAACGACACTGTCGCCGCTTGATAAGCGAACGTTTGTTTGTGGTGCGGTGGAAAGCGTCGGCATGCGGTGTGAGAGCTCTCTCTTGGGCAGGCATCTGCTTTTGGCGTAATTTTCGCGCGCGGCGAGCCAGGCAAGACGGCCTGGCAGGCGGGACGTCATCCGGGCCGCCGTCCATGGTGGCCGGTGAAGGCGAGATCGTGGCTGGCTGGCAGTCGTTGCTTGTTTCTCAATGAATGGATGAAATAGCCCTGAGCTTGATAATTCCATGGCATTAAACGCTAATTTCAATTGAAAATAATTATCAATCGTATTAATGTGTTTGGCATGGAAGATTGTCAAGGCGCAGGACGGTATGTCAGGCGCGGCTGAGCGCTTGATGGCGCGAGTCGGCCATTTCGCCAGGCGGCGGGCCGCCGGATATCGGAGCAGGGGAGAGGGATGACACTGAATATGGCCTTGGCGGCGATAGCCGGCTGGCTGCCGAGTTTGGATGGGCGAATCGGGCAAGCGCAACCGGAGGATATCGTCGCGGGCGGCAGCGCCGATCTGCTGGAGCCCTTGCTGCGCCATTGGCAAGTGGCGCATCCTGAGGCCGGTCCGCATTACTGGGCCGCGCGCAGTTGGGCGATGCTGGTGTGGCAACCCCTCTATCTGGCGGTGCTGGCCACCCATGGCTGCGGCTTGATGCCGCGTCTTGCCGGCATGAGCCAGCGTTTGCGAGAGGGCGTGGTCAGTGGATTCTGTTTGCGCGATGCGGCGCCGATATCAGGCAGCGAGCAGGGCTTGATCGACGCGGCAGCCGAGGAGTGCCGGCTTTTGTGTACGACGCTGTTCGCATCGTTTAGTGCCAAGCAAAAACTGCATCCCAAGCTGGCAGGGCGCTTTCAGGCCGATTTCCTGGTGGCGGCGGTGCTGCATTTTGGCCAAAACCACGCGGGCTGGGGCCTGGAGCGTATCGAAAAAACGGCACAGCGCTGGTTGGCCGCTTTCCATTTGGAAGGCGCCTGCGATCTGGTGAGGGTGCCGCTGGCTGATGGAACGGAAAAACTGGCCTTGGCGCGCAAGGCTTGCTGCCAGAGCTTCCGTTGCCGCGATGGCGAGTGGTGCAGCAGTTGCCCAAAATTGAAGGCGGAGCAGAGGTTGGCGCGTCTTCGGCAAGAGTTGGAAGCGTGCTGAAACAGCGCTGGCGGCAAGATCTATGCCGCCGTGTCGTGGCGGCAGCCTCAGGCGCCGAGGGGGCAGGCGCTGACGCCGGTTTCGTCCAGCTTGAGGTAGCCGCCGCGCTCGCCGTGCCAGTCCTGGATCACCCAGCGCTGGGCGCTGCGGTCTTGATCCTGGTGACTATGCTCGGCCGGCCTGTGGGTATGGCCGTGGATCAGCAGTGGCCAGTCGCGCGCGGCCAATAGTTCGCGAACCGCCGTTTCGGTGACATCGGAAATCGCAGTCAAGCCATTGGCCTGCTTGTTCATTTCGCTTTGCATCCGCGCCTGGCGCGCGATGGCGTGGCGCTCCGCCAAGGGACGGGCCAGCATCGCCTGCTGCCATTGCGGATTGCGGCTGATGGCACGGAATTGCTGATAGGCGGCGTCGTCGGTGCAGAGCGCGTCGCCGTGGCATAGCAGAACGCGCAGGCCATGCGCCTCGATCAAGGTCGGGTCTTCCAATAATTTGGCGCCGCTACGCGCTTCGAATCCATCCCCCAGCAAAAAGTCGCGGTTGCCGCGCATCACATAGAGCGGCGTTTGGGCCGAAAACTCGCGCATCGCCGCCAGCGGGGTGTCCAGATAGGCGGAATCGTCGTCGTCGCCTACCCAGTATTCAAACAGATCGCCGAGGATGTACAGCGCCTCGATCTGGCCGCGCCAGGCGGCGAGCGTATCGAGGAACAGCTGGGTGAGAGCGGGTGTGTCGTCGGCGAGGTGCAGATCGGAAATGAAATGAATGGCCATGGCGCGCGTTTTCTGAGGGCAAGACAAAGCCGGGGCATGGCCCCGGCTGGGTAAGTACTGATGCGAATTAGACGATTTCCGCCTTTTCGACCACGACCGCTTCTACCGGCACGTCCTGGTGCATGCCGCTGCGGCCGGTGCGTACGGTCTTGATGCGATCCACTACGTCCTGGCCCGCCACGACTTGGCCGAATACGGCGTAGCCCCAGCCTTGCGAGGTTTCGGACTTGAAGTCCAGGAAGTCGTTGTCGGACACATTGATGAAGAACTGCGCCGAGGCGGAGTGCGGGTCCATGGTGCGGGCCATGGCGACGGTGTAGGTCTTGTTGGACAGACCGTTGTTGGCCTCGTTCTGGATAGACTCTTGCGTCGGCTTTTGATTCATCTGGGCATCGAAGCCGCCGCCCTGGATCATGAAGCCGTTGATCACGCGATGGAAGATGGTGCCGTTGTAATGGCCGCTTTTCACGTATTGCTCAAAGTTGGCCGCGGTTTTCGGCGCTTTTTCATGGTCCAGTTCCAGCGTGATTTCGCCGAAGTTCGTCGTCAGTTTGATCATTTTGCTTTCCTTTGCGTGGCTGCCGCGCGGGCAGGCTTACGGTTTGATGGTGATTTTCTGGATGACGATGGGTTCGAAGGGAACGTCATCCATGCCGTTCATGCTGCCGGTGCGGGTTTTGGCGATGCGGTTGACCACATCCATCCCCTTGCTCACCTTGCCGAACACGGCATAGCCGGCGCCTTCCGGCGACGGCGATTTGTAATTCAGAAACTCATTGTTGGCCACATTGATGAAAAACTGCGCGGTGGCCGAGCTCGGGTCGGCGGTGCGCGCCATGGCGATGGTGCCGACGGCGTTTTTCAAGCCGTTGTTCGCTTCATTGGCGATGGGAGCGCGCGTCGGTTTCTGGTTGAGCTTGGTGTCGAAACCGCCGCCCTGGATCATGAAGCCATCGATCACGCGGTGGAACACCGTGCCGTTATAGTGCCCCGCCTTGGCGTAGGCAATGAAATTGGCGACGGTCTTGGGCGCCTTGGCCTGGTCCAGCGTGATTTCGATATTGCCTTTGTTGGTGGCCATTTCGACCACCGGGGCTGCGAAAGTCAGAACGGGCAGGGCGGCCAGGGCCAGGCCGCAGATCAGTTTTTTCATGATTTCAACTGTGGGTCGGCTGATATGGGAGGTCGATTCTAGCACAGCCCGCAGGCTTGATCAGGGCGCAGGCGAGAGGCGAGGACGTTTACATTTGCTCAAAAAGCTGTGTTTTTTTCTTGCGACGAGGACAGTTCGAGTTTAGACTCCATCGCCTAATTAGGATGCAAGTGCTGTCTATTTATCATTTGGCATGGCGCTGCTGTGGCGGATAGCCGCAAACCAAAACATAAGACTGAGGTTTTTCCCTGATGCAATATCGCTTTGCCCGTTTGTCCCTTCGCGTGCTTCCCCTTGCCGTTTCCTCCTTGTTCGCCGCCCAGGCGGTACAAGCCGCGGGTTTCCAATTGACCGAACAGAGCGTAGCCGGCATGGGCCGCGCTTACGCCGGCGCCGGCGTGGCTGGCGACGACTTGTCCGCCGCCTTCTACAACCCGGCCGGCCTGACCCTGTTGTCCGGCACTCGCGCTCAAGCGGGTTTCACTTACGCCGAGATCAATGCGCCGTTCAATGGCAGCAATACCACGGTCAGCGAAAACCCGATCACCCATCAGCCGCTGGTTTCTTCCACGGCCAGCGCATCTGACAATGGCCGCGCGCCGGGCGAGGCGATTCCGAATGCCTACTTTACCCATCAGATCAGCGACAAGCTGTATGCCGGCCTGGGTCTGACCACGCCGTTCGGCCTGGGCGCGCGCTACAACGAAAACTGGGGCGGCCGCGACAACGGCATTTCCAGCTCGATCCAAACTTTGGACATCAATCCTTCCCTGGCTTACAAACTGGATGACCGCTGGAGCTTCGGCGGCGGCGTTTCTGCCCAGTATGCTAAGGCGGATCTGAAGAAGGGCGCCTACCTGCCCGGCGCGAGCGGCGAGCTGAAGGCCGACAGCTGGGGCTTCGGCTATAACCTGGGCGTGATGTATTCCGCCAGCGCCGATACCCGCTTCGGCTTGTCCTATCGTTCCAAGATCCATCATCAGGCAGAAGGCGATTACACCAATGCGGGATTCCAGGATCTGACCGTGCCGACGGGCATCAAGGCGATGCCTTTGCTCAATGTCAAGCTGTCCCAGTTGAACGGCACTTTCGGCGGCTCCGCGGATGTGACCGCGCCGGAATCGCTGCTGCTGAGCGCTTACAGCAAGCTGAACAACAAGTTCGCCGTCGCCGCCACCGCGCGCTGGACGCATTGGAGCAGCTTCGATCAACTGGTGGTCAAGGGCAGCCCTGCCTTCAAGCAGCTGGGCATGTCGGTCGACACCACTACCACCATCGACAACCACTGGAAGAACAGCTGGATGTTCTCGGTAGGCGGCGACTACTTCTATAGCGAAGCGCTGACCCTGCGCTCCGGCATCGGCTACGAAACCACCCCGGTGCCGAATCCGCAGCACCGCAACGCGCTGATTCCGGATGCCGACCGTCTGTGGCTGAGCCTGGGCGCCAGCTACAAGATCAACAAGCAGGCGTCTGTCGACGTGGCCTACGCCTATCTGCGCGCGGTGGGCGATACCAAGATCGACAACACCTCGCACAGCCCCTTCGGCACGAGCAGCCGCCTGCAAGGCGATTACTCGTCCATCAGCGGCCAGCTGATCGGCGTGCAGATGCAATACCGCTTCTGATTCAAGCTGTGTTGTATTGAACAAGGCGCGGCCTCGGCCGCGCCTTTGTCATGCCAGCCGCTAGATCTGATAGTCGGGCATCGCATGCTGTTCCCGGGCGGCGGACGTGGCGAGCGGCTGATTGAATACGGCCATGTCGCGCAATGGCGGCGCGTACAGATGCAGCGTCACCAGGTCCGCGCCGCTTGCCTGCAGATTGGCGATGCGGTGAATGTCCTGGTCGGCATTGACCAGCAAACTGCCGGCGGCCAGCTCGCGCGTCTCCCGGGCGAGGGCCAAGCCCGCGCTGAGCGGATAGAAGGCGGTTTCCGTGGCGACGCCCTCCATCACCCGCAGGCCGCACAGGCTGCCGCGATGATTGTGCGCTGGACTGGCTTGCCCCGCGCGCCAACAGAGCAGCAGCATCTCGCAATGCTCGTCCAGGTAAATCCGGTTGCGGCGATAGCTCTCTTCTCCAAAACGACGAAACGGCGCCAATATTTCAGGAGCAATCCGCAAGCCGCGCAGAAACTGGCGAATGGACTCCGGGCTAGGCAGGGTGGACGTTTCGAACAGCCTGGCCAGCTCATCCTGCAAGCGGAGGGCGTCGAAGAGCGGTGAGGGGTGAAGTCTCGGCATGGTTCTCTCCTGGCGAAGGGCGCGGTGCGGGCGCAAGGTTCTACAATTTTCCGCTCTAAAAAATGCTTTTGTTATATGAATTTACACATATGCATTTTCAGACGGCGGGAAAGCGCGCCTTCGGTATAGCCTTGGCGCCGCGGGAAGGAACCTGTCTAAGGGACTGGCGCGGGCTCAGGGCAGCGAGGCCAGCGGCAGTTTCATGGTTTGCTTGATGGCGTTGAGCACGATGGTGGATTTGACGCTGCGCACCAGCGACATCTGCATCAGCTTGTTCATCACAAAGGCCGATAGCGAGGGCAGATCCTGCACCACGATGCGTAGCAGATAATCGGCTTCGCCGGCCGCCGCATAGCATTCCAGCACCTCAGGCAGCGCATGGATGGATTGGGCGAATTCCAGCAGCGCGCTCTCGCTGTGGCGCTCCAGGCTGACATTGGCGAAGGCCATCACCGACAGGCCCACCTGCTCCGGGCTGAGGGCCACCTGATAGCCCTGGATGATGCCGCTCTGCTCCATGCGCTGGATGCGGCGGCCGATTTGCGAGGCGGACAGCGGCACTTGCTGCGCCAGTTTCTGGTGGGTGGCGCGGGCGTCGTGCTGCAGCTGATGCAGAATCTGCATGTCGAAGCGGTCGAGTTCGATTTTGCGCATTTGATTCATTTCATGACAAATAATGCGGCAATTATGCAAAAAATCCGTTTATTCGGCAAATTTTGCGGACTTGCCGCATACGCGCCGGGCTAAACTAGAGTAAACCACCCAAACCGGAGCTTGAGATGAATGACCGCGCAGATTTTGTGGTGCCCGACATCACCACGCGCAAAAATGTCGGACTGGGCCATCATCCCGACGACTACACCCTGCCGCAGCCGCTGGATCGCTACACCGCCGAAGACCACGCCACCTGGGCCACGCTGTTCGAGCGGCAGAGCAAGCTGCTGCCGGGCCGCGCCTGCGACGAATTCATGGAAGGCCTGGCCCGGCTGGAGGTGGACCATGACCGGGTGCCCGATTTCGCCAAGCTGAATGAAAAGCTGATGGCGGCGACAGGCTGGCAGATCGTCGCGGTGCCGGGGCTGATTCCGGACGATGTGTTTTTCGAGCATCTGGCCAACCGGCGTTTCCCGGTGACCTGGTGGCTGCGCGAGCCGCATCAGCTCGATTACCTGCAAGAGCCGGATGTGTTCCACGATCTGTTCGGCCATGTGCCGCTGCTGATCAACCCGGTGTTCGCCGACTACCTGGAGGCCTACGGCAAGGGCGGCATGAAAGCCAAGAGCCTGGGCGCGCTGCCGAATCTGTCGCGGCTGTACTGGTACACGGTGGAGTTCGGCCTGATCCGCACCCCGCAAGGCTTGCGCATTTACGGCGCCGGCATCGTGTCCAGCAAGTCCGAATCCATCTACTGCCTGGAAAGTCCCAGCCCCAACCGGGTGGGCTTCGATCTGATGCGCATCATGAATACGCGCTACCGCATCGACACCTTCCAGAAGACCTACTTCGTGATCGACAGCTTCCAGCAGCTGTTCGACGCCACTGCGCCGGACTTCTCGCCGTATTACCAGCAACTGGCGGACGCCAAGGCTTGGGGGGCGGGCGATATCGCGCCCTCCGACCAAGTGTTGAATGTCGGCGATCGCCAGGGATGGGCCGACAGCGACGACGTCTGAGCCAAAGATTTGCCACCTTGCCCGCATTCATGCGGGCTTTTTTATGGCTATGTCCCAATAATGTGTTGCAAGGGACGACCCACTGCCTCCTGCAAGCAGTGGCAAGGCTGCATGGTTTGCTGATAGCGCTCCAGCATCCGTCGCCACCCCAGATAGTTTTCAAGGTATTTGGTGGCAACCCCGTGGAATCGAGCCATCCAAAGCTTCAAGCGGCTATGGTAGGCATTCACATGCTGGATATGGAACGCCCCCTCGCGTACCCGCTGTCCCGTCTTGGCATGCACGACTCGATGGGTAATGCCATGCTGCCTGGCAAAGGTCGAGTACACCGCTGCGCCGTCCGAACACAGGATGGCGTCGCTATCCACCAACGGGGCTAAAGCCGCTTCCACATGAGCGCCATTGAGCTTCTTCAACTTGAAGTCCGCTATATGTCCCTCTCGGTCCTGCACCACCATGATGGGAATCTGATCCGGCCCGGTTCCCCGTGTTTGGCTGACGCCACCCCGCTGGCGCGGCGCGCGGGGGAGGCACCGCTGCCCTTTGAATGATTCCAGAATGAAGGTTTCATCTACTTCGACGATGCCTCGGGCTTGCGCCGCCAGATGGTCTGATGCGCGATGCAAGAAGCGATGCCGCCATAGGAAAGCCGTGTTCTTGCTGATGCCGCATGCACGAGCGGCTGCTCGCACGGTCAAGCCATCCTGCAGTGCTTGGGCGTAGCTCAGCCAGCGATCGGCCTTGCGCAATTTGGCTAATGGACTGCCCGACAAGGCATTGCAGGTCCGGTGGCACTGTTTGCAGCGATAACGCCGCAGGCCTCGGCTCCAGCCCCATAACGCCAACTGGTTGGCCTCGGCCTGGCAGTGTGGGCAAGCCGTCAGGTCAGGCAAGGCGTCCTGAATGGCGTCATGGTGAGTGGGATGTTTAAGCGCAGAAGACAGCAAGCTCCTCTGTTTGAGCGTGAGCTGATCCAGTTGGGCAAGAAAACGCTGAAAACTCTGGGCATCCATGGCGCGACTCCCGGTCTGCTACTGTATTCAGCATAGCTCCCAACACGGAATTGGGACATAGCCTTTTTTATGCCTATCGCGTTCGCTAAAGGCTATAGAGATATCAATGCGCGGATGGCATGCGTCCTTCGCGCGCGCCTCGCGGCCATCTCGAATGGGCAAGGCGCGTGAGTAATCTCGGGAGTCGTGATCTGGTGATGATAGAAGCGTCGCGAGGACAGGGTTTTGCAGGGGGCGGTTTTGTCCATCTCTCCATCCGCCATGGCCGGGGGAGAGCGCGGTGACGGCTACCTCGCTGATTTTGACGGTGCGCAACGCTAGCCGCTATCTCGATGTGCTGCTGCCGGCGTTGGCCAGCCAAACCTTGAAACCCGACGAATGGCTGGCATTGGATTGCGAGTCCGCCGATGGCTGCGGGGAGCGGCTGCGAGCGGCTGGCGCGCAGGTGATGACGATCTCGGCGCGCGAATTCAACCGGGGCGGCATCCGGGGGCTGGCCAGCCGGCTGGTGGGCGGCGATGTGTTGATCTTTCTGACCCAGGGCGCGATTCCGGCCGATCCGGATTGCCTGCGCCGCTTGCGCGACGCGGTGTGGATGGCGCCGGATATCGGCATGGCCTATGGCAGGACATTGCCGCAGGGGAATACGGGTTCTCAAGAGGCTTGTCCTGGCCTGTTCGACTATCCCGCCGCATCGCGCACCAAGCGGCTGAGCGATGCGGCCGAGTTGGGCGTCAAAACCTGCCTGGTTTCCGACGCCTGTTGCGCTTACCGCCGGGTGGCGCTGGAAACCGTGGGAGGTTTTCCCGCCGATGTGATCTGCGCCGAGGAAACCCATGTCGCCGGGCGGATGCTGCTGGCTGGCTGGGCCTTGCGCTATGACGCGGAGGCCCGGGTTTGCCACGCGCGCGATTCCAGTTTGCTGGGGGAGGTGAGGCGTTGTTTCGATCTTGGCGTGTTCTATGGCCGCGAGATCTGGATCGCCGAGCATTTTGGCCGCGCGGGACGCGCGGAGCTGCGTTTCATCCGCTCGGAGTCGGCGGGCGGAGGCGGCCGGTGGTGGCGGCCGGGCAGCGCATTATTGCGCGCGGCGCTGAAGTCTTCGGGCTACCGGCTGGGGCAGATGGAACGCTTGCTGCCCAAGCGGCTCAAGCGCCGCCTGAGCCTGTCTCCCGGCTACTGGGGATAAAGCGGCCAAGCACGGCGGATGACTGTTCTGGGATGCGGGGCCATTCTCGACCTCAGCCGTCGCCGCTGCGGAGTTTTTGGCCTGGCAAGGGGCTTGCTCTCAACGCCGCGTCGGCAAGCGCCGCAGCGCCGATATCCAAGCATGGCGGGGCAGGCCGCTGAGCATCTGGGGGGGAAGGCGTGGAAAGCCTGGATCACCGCCTATGATAAGAAAATGCAGCAACTCAGGGTCGAGCGCGGCCTCGTCTTGGGCGCGCGTCGGCTTTGTTCGGAAAGGAGCGGAATCTGTCCGTGGCGAAGACAATGCATCTTTGGCGCATGAACCGTCTGCTGAGGGCGCGGGCAGGCCGCGCGCGGAGCGCAAACCGCAGCGGCAATCTTTTGGCGACTCCGCCAGCGCATCATCGCCAGTCCAAAATCTTTTTCTCTCGACTGAGCATTCTCCCGAATTCCGGCGGGCATGACAGCCTCTGGCGCGAGGGGCGTGGCTGGCTTCCATGGCTGCGCCCGTTGTCGGTCGTAAAGCGCGGCTGGGCGGTGCTGGTCGCTGCGAGCGTGGCGGATGCGTCCGCTTTTCTCGCCGATCCTGGCCTGCCCGCGCCGCTGCGGAGTGTCGATCCGTTGTTGTGGGCGCAAGGGCCGAAGACACCCGCCATGCCGATGCCGCTGGCGGCCGCATCGGCATGGCGGAAAGGCGGCTCTTGATGCGCATCGCCTTGTTGGCGCCTTTGCCGCCTGCGCAAAATGGCATCGCCGATTATGCCGACGCCTGGGGCGAGGCCTTGCGCGCGGCCGGGGCGGACGTGGCGATGCCCTTGCGAGGACAGAGCTTGTCGCCGCATGCGCTGTTGCTCGACAAGCAGATGGAGAAGGCGGATTGGAGCGAGGCGGAGCTGGTTCATGCTGAATTGGGGGAAGGTTGCGGCAATGAGTTTTTGGCCTTGGAGTGGCTGGCGCGCCGCTATCCCTATCTGCCTCTGACTGCCACTGTTCACGATCCAGGGCGGCTGATCTGGCAGCCCGTCAGCTTGCCATGGCCATGGTCTCAGGCCACGGGGCTGCCGCGCTCGTTGCGCCAGGCGGCGGTATGCTTGTCCGCCCCCTTGCTGCTGGCGCGCGAGCGGCGGCTGGCAGGCCAGTTGTCGCGCTTGATCGCGCTGACGACGACTGGCGCGCGGTGCTTGCAAAGCAAAATGCGATTGCCTGTCAGCCGGGTGGCCGTCATTCCCCATGGCAACGCCGCGGCGGCGGATGCGCCTTTGCCGCCAGGGCCGTTAAAGCTGCTGTATTTCGGTTTTTTTCACCCGGACAAGGGCATTGAAGATTTGTTGCAGGCCCTGGCTTTGTTGCAGGCGGCCAGACCGGCGCTGAGCGAAGAATTGAGCTTGACCTTGGCGGGCGGCGTCGTCGCGGATGCCGCGAGCGGCAACTTGCAGGGCTACCCGCAGCGCTTGCGCGACTACGCCGCGAGGCTGGGCTTGGCGGAGCCGCTGCTGGAGTGGCGCTTGAATCTGCCGGCCGCGCATATCCCGCGCTTGATCCAGGCGCACCATGTCATGGCCTTGCCTTACCGGGAGGCGCGCAAATGGGTCTGGCTGGAGCGTATGCGCGGCGCCAGCGGCGCGCTGTCTTGGGCGGCGGCTTGCGGCAGAGGGGCGATTTGCTCCGACGCGCGCGTTTTCGCCGAGGAGTTGTCGCATGGCAATGGCGCGCTGTTCCCGCAGGGCGATTACAGGGCTTTGGCTCGCGTGTTGGACAGTCTGCTGAATCAGCCCGGCTTGGCCGAGCGCTGGGGCGCGCAGGCCGCTAGGCTGGGGCGCGAGCGCGCGTGGCCGCGCGTGGCCGGCCAATTTCTCGATCTGTTCGACTCTTTGCCCAAGAGAAGAATGCCCTGAACGCGAGGCTTCAGCGGTCGATGGGCCGCTCCTGGGCCGGCCGCGCTGCGACGGCTGGGCGGGAAGCGTGGGGTATCTGGCCTTAATGAGTCGCGCCTTCTGCAAATTTGACGTCATGCTCGCGCGTCAACGAGATTTCCACCGCCAGGCGGATAGCCGCGACGCAATCTTCCAGCTTCATGCTGGGCGAACCGGGATGGCGGGCGGCCTGCTCCGGCAGGAAGGGAATGTGGATGAAGCCGGCGCGCGGCTGGCGGCGATGCAGCAGTCCGTACATGACATGGTTGCAGACGAAGGTGCCGGCGGTTTGCGAAACCGAGGCCGGGATGCCGTTTTCGCGCAGACCGGCGACGATGGCCTTGATCGGCAGCGTGGCGAAGTATGCAGCCGGGCCTTGCGCGGCGACGGCTTGGTCTATGGGCTGCAGACCCGCGTTGTCGGGCATGCGGGCATCGTCCACATTGATGGCCACCCGTTCGACGGTGATGTCCGGGCGGCCTCCTGCCTGGCCGACGGCGATGGCCAGCTGCGGTCTCAACTCTTCCAGGTGGCGATCCAATTCAGACAAGGCCTGGCCGAAGACGCAGGGCAACTGGCGGGCGCAGACGAGCGCGCCCGCTATCACGGCGCCATCCAGTTGCCTGACAGCCTCCCAGGAGGGGTTGACGGTTTCGCCGCCGAAAGGCTCGAAGCCGGTGAGCAATACGGTTTTCATCGATTCAGACTCCTCAACGGAACATCAGCCAGTTCAGCAATAGGGCGTTGACCGCCAGCAAGGCGAGCGCAGTCGGCGTTTGCGCCTTGATCACCGCGTTCTTGTCGTCCAACTCCAGCAGGGCGGCCGGCACGATATTGAAATTGGCGGCCATCGGCGTCATCAGCGTGCCGCAGTAGCCGGAGAACATGCCTATGGCCGCCATCACCGCCGCATCGCCGTGATGGACGCCGATCAGGAAGGGGATGCCGATGCCGGCGGTCATTACCGGAAAGGCGGCGAAGGCGTTGCCCATGATCATGGTGAACAAAGCCATGCCCAGCACATAAGCCAGCACCGCCACCCAGCGGATGTCCAGCGCCAGATAGCTGGTGGCCACATGCGCAACGGCTTTGCCGACGCCGGCATCGGCCAGCATCAGCCCGAGCACCGCCAAAATTTGGGGCAGCAAGAACGCGGGTCCCATTTTTTCCAGCAAGCGGCGGGTTTCCTGCACGGCCTGCGCCGGGCGCGCCCCCGCCAGGCGGCAAGCCAGAGCCAGCGAAATCCGGCTGGCCACTCCCAAGGACAGCAAATCGCTTTGCATGGCGGGTAGGCGAAAGGGTAGGGATGGCAGGGCTTTGGCCGCAACAATCTGCATGGCGGTCAGGGCAGACAGCAGCAGGCAGGGCCAGAACACTTTGTTCCCGATCGATCGGCTCCCGCTTGGCGGCTGTGATGGCGCCGCCGCTTTGCCGCTGATCGCGGCGCCAATCATGGCCAGCGTCATGGCGCCGCACGCTTCGGCAGGCAAGCTGTCGCCGAACAGGAACAACAGGCCGAAGAGGGTCCAGAAGACGGTTTGACGGATGCGTCTCGGATGCTGGGCGTCTCGGAAGGTCTGGACCGCGATGCCTATCAGCAGGACGCCGGCGAGCCAGTAGAAATAGCGGATGTCCAGACTCATCATCGGCTCCCGAGCGCTTCTCCGCCCCCGAGCCGCAGCAAGGTTTTCTCGAAGGCGAGCAAACGCGCAGCATGAATGATGAAGGCGAATAAGGCGGTAGGCAGTCCCCACAGCGCGATATGGAGCGCCTCGCTGTTCTGGCCGTTTTCCTGCAGGAATGTGTGCATCAGGATGACGGCGCTGAAGGCGACAAACAGGTTTTCGCCGAAGAACAGCCCGATATTGTCCGTCGCCGCGCACATGGCGCGCAGTTTTTCCCGCTGCTTGCCGTTAAGCGGGCCGTGTTGTTGCGACCAGACCGCCTCGGCCATCGGCGCCAGCATCGGCCGGACCACTTGAGCCTGGCCGCTGAGCGCGCTCAGGCCCAGAGCCGAGGTGAGCTCCCGGGTTTGCAGATACACCACCAGCAGGCCGGAGACCGTCGCATCGCTTATCTGGCGCATCCATTGCTCCGCCTGCTCTTTCAAGCCATGACGCTCCATCAATCCGACCACAGGCAGCACCAGCAGCACGGCCAGGGAGATATTGCGGGTTTTCAGAAATCCTTGACCGAACTTGGCCAGAATGGCCAATGGCGTCATGCCGGCAGCCAAGCCCGCCGCTATGCATGCCGAACAGACCACCCATAGCGGATTGAGCCGCAGCATGAAGCCGGCGATGACTACGGCGACGCCTAGCAAGGGCCATAAATTGACAAGTTGATCCATGTTTGTTCTTTATTTGGCGATTCGCGCTTTTGTGTCGTCGGCGGGATGGGGCGCTTATTCCGCGCTTATTTCCACGCCAAGCGACTCCAGGTATTGCCGCAGCCTGCGGGCGAAGGCCAAGGCGTGGGGGCCGTCGCCATGCAGGCAGAGGGTTTGGGCGCGCAAAGGCACGCTTCGGCCCTCGATGGACAGCACGCGCTGGTTTTGGACCATGTCGCCGACCTGGCTCAGCACGGTGTCTTCCGATGTCAGCAAGTCGCCCGGCTGGCCGCGCGGCACCAGGCTGCCGTCGGCGCGGTAGCCGCGATCGGCGAAGGCTTCCCGCCAGACGGCCAGGCCTTCTGCGCGGCAGGCCTCAATGAACAAGCTGCCGGCGAGGCCTACGACGCGCAGCCCGGGATTGAAGTCGCGGATGGCTTGCGCCAGGCAAGCCGCCAGCGCGGGTTCGCGGGCCGCCTGGTTGTACAGCGCGCCGTGCGGTTTGACGTGGCGCAGCTGTCCGCCTTCGGCGCGGACAATGGCGTCCAGCGCGCCTAGCTGGTACAGCATGCCGGCGCGAACGTCCTCCAAGGGCAATGCCATTTCGCGGCGGCCAAAATGCTCGCGGTCGGGAAAGCTGGGATGGGCGCCGATGGCGACGCCGTTGGCCAGCGCCTGTCGGACGGCCTGGCGCATGGTCGGCGCGTCGCCGGCGTGCCAGCCGCAGGCGATGTTGGCGGAGCTGACCAGGGCCAGCAGCTCGGCATCGCTGCAGCAGCCTTCGCCCAGGTCGGCGTTGAGATCAATTTTCATCGAGCAGCCTTTCTATCCGGTCCAGATACCGTTGCAGGGTTTGCGCGGCGGCGGTTTCGGCGCGGGCATCCACCGCCTGGAAATGCAAGGCGCTGCCCAGCCTGGCTTGGCCTAGCCGCCAGAGATCGGCGGCGATGACCATGCCGAGGCGGGGGTAGCCGCCGGTCGCCTGGGCATCCGCCATCAGCGCGATGGGTTGGCCGTCCGGCGGCAGTTGTATCAGCCCGGGCAGCACGCCGTGGGAGGGCATGTCGCCGCCGCCCGCCAGTTGCAGCGCTGGGCCAGACAAGCGATAGCCCATCCGGTTGCTGTTGGGCGTGATCAGCCAGGGCGAGCGCCAAAAGCGCTCCTGCTGCTGAGCGGGCAGGCGCGAGAACTCAGGCCCGGGCACCACGCGGATGGGGCCGGAGGCGGGGGGCTGCCAAATGCCTATCTTACGGCGCGGCGGCAAGGGCGGGCGCAAAGGCAAGCTATCGCCGTCCTTCAGCGCGCGGCCTTCCCAGCCGCCGAACCCGGCTTGCAGATCGGTGCTGGCTGAGCCCAGCGCTTCCGGTATGGCGAAGCCGCCGTCTATCGCCAGATAGGCGCGCATGCCGACGCGCGGCGCCGACAGTTTCAATATTTGGCCGGCGTTAAAACGCACTCTCCAGCCCGGCCAGAGCGGCTGGTCGTCCAGCGTGGCCTGGCAGTCGGCCCCGGTCAAGGCCAGCATGCCGTCGCGCCTCAGCCGGAAGCTGGCCGGGGGCAGGGTGATTTCCAGCGCGGCGGCGCCGGCTGAATTGCCGACCAGCCGATTGGCCAGCCGCAGGGACAGCGCGTCCATCGCGCCGCAACGGCAAATGCCAAGATGGCGCGCGCCGAAGCGTCCTAGATCCTGAACCGTGGTTTGCGGGCCGGCTTTGATGATGTCTAGCATGCGCGGCCTTTCTGCGGCACAAAGCGCACCGTGTCGCCAGGCAAGAGCAGGCTGGGAGAACCGCTGTTCCTGGGGTCGAACAGAGAAACGGAGGTATGGCCTATGATTTGCCAGCCGCCGGGGGAGTCGGCCGGGTAAACGCCGGTCTGGCCGCCGCCTATGGCGACGGAGCCGGCCGGCACGCGCAGCCGCGGCGAGTCGCGCCTGGGCGTGGCCAGCAAGGGGTCGAGTCCGCCCAGGTAGGCGAATCCAGGCTGGAAACCTAAAAAGTACACGATGTAAGCCGCCGCGCTGTGTCTCTCGATGACCTGGTCGGGGCTGAGGCCGCAATGCCGGGCCACCGTGTCCAAATCAGGGCCGTGGCGGCCGCCATAGCGCACGGGAATATCGATCTCGCGACCGCGGCTATGGTTCGTTTCTTGTTCGCAACGGCTCCAGATGTCTTGCAGTCTGGCCGCTAGGCGGGATGGGGGCGGAGAGTCGGGGCTCAGCTCCAGGGTCAGGTTGTTCATGCCAGGCACGATCTCGCGCAGCCAGGCTTGCCCTCTCAGGACTTCGGCTAATCGCCAGATCATTTGCTGGCAGCGCAGGCCGTGGGGCGGCGGCGCTTCCAATATCAGCACCTGGGTGCTGAGCCAATATAGCGATAGTGAGGAGTTGCTCATGAAATTGGGGTGGCAATATCTATGCGATATCTTTATGCTTGATGGTTATTTGCTTGTGCCGATACATACTATATAAATTCTCGTCAATTTGTCATTGTAGCGGCAACGATAGGGCATTGTGACGAGGGAGTGCGAAAATGACAAATGCTTTACCTAGGATAGTCTCATCGCAGCATTTGGTGTCCGAGCGTAGTCCCGAATTGTCGGAGTTCGAATTCAGCCTGACTGTGGTCAACAACGCCTTCCATCGCTGGATGGTGAGGTGCATGGCCGCCGCGGGCGAGAAGGATATGACGCCGACCGAAGTGCTGCTGGTCCACCATGTCAATCACCGCGGGCGGCAGAAGAAACTGGCCGATATCTGCTTCGTGCTGAATATGGAAGATACCCATGTGGTGTCTTACGCCCTGAAAAAGCTGGTGAAGACGGGCTATGTCAAAAGCGAGAAGCGGGGCAAGGAGGTGCTGTTCGCCACGACCGAGCGGGGGAGGGAACTGTGCGAGCGTTATCGCCAAGTGCGCGAGCAATGCCTGATGGCTACGCTTAGCGATGGCGGCGTAGCCAATCCGGCTATCGGCGAACTGGCCCAGTTGATGCGCAGCCTGGCGGGGATTTACGAGCAGGCCGCGCGGGCGGGCGCGTCTTTTTGAAGCTTAAATGACTGCCCAGATGGCAATCAGGGCGACGAGAATCAGCACCCCGGTCAGGATCTGCGAGGTGCTTTTTTCTTTTTGCAGCGCCCGGCTCATGCTTTCATGGGCATTCTCCAGCCGCTCCATCTGCGCCTGCAGCTCCGCCCGGCTTTCATCCAGGCCGGATAGCGTCTTCAGCATGTCCTCGCCGCCGAATTCCTTGACCGAGTCCTTGTTCCAGACCCCAAGCAGCTTGCTGACCTTGTCCTTGAAATAGAGCCCGGTGCGTTGCGCCGGATCCTGCCATTCGAACTGGAAAGCCTGCCCGGCGTAGAAGGCATGTTTCTGCACTCTCTCGTCTTCGGTGGGCGGCTGGCCGATGGAGACCATGCCCGGGGAGATGGCGTATTCCGGGCAGACCCCCTTGGCCCAGTTGATCACATTGGCGAACAAATAGGTGTCCAGGCCGCTGCCTGTCATGCCGGGGCTGCACTGGATGCCGCCCTTGGGGCCGAAGGTGACGGTTTTGCTGGGCCTGTCCACTCTCACCCAGGCCAGGTTGTAGACTGCGTGGAAACGGCTGTCGTCGCCATCGAGCATGACCCAGTGCTGGCCTTCGGCCTTGGCGTAGCCGCGGAATTGCAGCCTGAAATAGTCCGATTGGCTGGTCATGGCCCGGCTGCGTTGCAGAATGCCGTAAACCGGCGTGCCGCCGGCCTGGATGGTCAGGATGGTTTCGCCCAGCATGATGGCCTGGTTGGCCAGCGAAGTCTCGGTCTCCGGCGGCGGCAGCGGCAGTTCTTCGGCGGGCGCCGGGTGGCCGTTGCCCTTGGTGTTATTGGTTGAAGCCATTGAGTGTGTTTGCTCTGGGTGTTGTCGATGGAGGCCAAGCTGACAGCATGAGATTCTATCCTACATTGTAGGGAAGACTTGATCCGCATGCCGGATAAGCGTTTTTTCGCAAGGAGGCGATCTTGATCGAATATCGGACAGCTTTGGCGCTGATGCTGATCGCCGCGCCGGCTTGGGCTGAGCGCTGTCCCCTCCCCTTGAGCGTGGGGTGGGAGGAGCGGCCGCCGTATCATTACTTGGGACGGGATGGCCGGCCCGCGGGCTACTCGGTGGAGCTGCTGAGCAAGGCGGCCGCGAATATGGGCTGCCGCCTGAGCTATCGCCGAATGCCCTGGTCGCGCACGTTGCAGGAGCTGCGGCTGGGCACGCTGGATGTCGCGATGCAGGCGCTGAGAACGAAGGAGCGGGAGGCGTACGCCTGTTTTGTGCCGGGCTACAGCATCTCGCTGGTGCGGCTGTGGGTCAGGCGCGATCATCAGGCGCAGTGGCCGGTGTCCAAGCTGGAGGACCTGGGCCGCGTGGGCTTGCTCCGGCTGGGCGTGATGCGCGGAGACAGCTATGGCGAGAGAGTGGACGGCTGGCTGAAAAAACCGCCGCCCTCGGTGCGCATCGATACTGGCGAGACCTTGGAAAGCGGACTGCGCAAGCTGCAACTCGGGAGGGTAGACCTGTTGCTGGCTACCATGGATACCGTGCCGAATGAGTTGGCCCGCTTGCCGCAGCAACCGGCGATCGTGGCGCTGCCGCCGGTATGGCGGGTGGGAGGCGCTTTTTATGTTTTCAGCAAGAGCAGCGTGTCGCCAGCGCTGTGCGGGGCTTTTTCCGCGCAATTGCTGCGGATGAAGCGGGATGGCACGGTGGACAAGCTCTACCGCAGCCATTTCTCCATGGCTTATCCCGATCCCTGAGCTTCAGCCGCGCAGCAGAGGCAAGGCGGCGAAGCGTCCGCCCAGCACATTGCGGCTGTCCTTGCCCCACCAGCTCTCCATCGCCGTGGCGTAAAGCTGGCGAAAATCGATCGCATGTTGCAGATTGCCCTCGCTGACGCCGGCCAATTGCGGCGTTTGGCCAAAGAGTCCGCCGTTGACGCGGCCGCCCAGCGCGAAATGGACATTGGCGGTGCCGTGATCGGTGCCGCGGTTGCCGTTCTCCCGCGGGCGGCGGCCGAATTCGGCATAACTCAGCACCAAGGTATCGTCCCAGCGGCCCAGCCGTGTCATCTCGCTCCTCAGCTGCGCCAAGCCATCCGCCAATTCCGCCAGCAGCCGCGCCTGCACCGGTTGCTGGTTGCCGTGGGTATCGAAGCCGGTGAGGGTGATGCGGGCCACCGCGATGTCCACGCCGCGGGCCAGGGTGTCGGTCAAGGTGCGCACCGCATTGCCGAAGCCGCCATTGGGCTTGGGCCCCGCTGTCGGCGCTTCGCTGGGCGCGGTGCGCGGCAAGGGCGCCAGGCTGGCGGCGGCCTGGCGGATGTCGCCTTCCACTTTCAGGATATGCTCCAGCGCCGAGCCTGCGTGGCCGGGCTGTTGGTCGGCCACCAGTTTGGCCTGGCGGGCGAAGTCCTGCGGATTGGACAGCACCACGGCGCGGGCGCCGCCGTCCAGCGGGCCCAGCACCTGGCTGGACAGCACCACGCCGTCGGCGGCGAAGTTCTTGGGCGTGGGCTGCTCGCGGAACAGCCGCGTCAGCCAGCCTTCGGTCAAAAATTGCTGGCTGGCCGAGGCGGTGTCCCAGATTTCGATGGAGCGGAAGTGCGACAGATTGGGGTCGGGATAGCCCACGCCCTGCAGCAGCGCCAGCTGTTTGTCTTGCCACAGCGGCATCAGCGGGGCGAGCGAGGGATGCAGGCCGATTTCGCCGTTGATCTGCAAAACCTGCTCGCGGGCGATGGCGATGCCGGGGCGAAGCCGGTAGTAGTCGGCGCTGGCGTAAGGCACCACGGTGTTGAGGCCGTCATTGCCGCCCTTCAGCTCCACCAGCACCAATAGCCGCTTGTAACCGGCCGGCGCCAGCGCCCAGGACAGATTGGGCAGTATGGACATCATCAATCCCGCGCCGGCGGCCTTCAGGAATTCGCGTCGTTTGAACATGGCAGGCTCCTCATTCCACCTGATAGGCCGGGTCCAGCAGCAACTGGGCGATGGCTTTGGCGCCGCTGGCATCCGGCGGCAGCGGGTTGGCCGGCGGCACGGCCAGCAGCAGCCGGGCGGCGTCGCCGGCGCGGCGGGCGTCGTAAATCGCCGCCCACTCATCCGGTTGCAGCTTCATCGACGCCACGCCTTTGGCAACAAAGCGGTTGATGCGCGCCTCGCGGCCGGCCATTTCGTTCATGCTGCCGTCCGCTTGGGCGAAGGCATCGCGCGCCGGCGCGGCATCATGCGCGATGCGATCCAGAAACTGCTTGCGGGTGAGCAGGGTGGCGCTGTTGATCCAGGCCTCGCCGCCGGGCCAGCCTTTGACATTGGGCGGGGCGAACACGTCCTGGCCCAGTTGGCGGTTCAGGCCGGCGATGACGCGCCAATCCGGCGGCGTCAGGTCGAAGGTCACCAGCGTGCCTATGGTCAGCTCCACCGGCGACTTCACCAATTGGCCCTGGCTGCGCCAGAACTGCGGGCTGAGCAGCAGCGCGCGCATCAGCGGCTTGAGCTGGTAGTGGTTATGGCGGAAGTCATTGGCCAGCTTGGCCGCCGCGGCCGGGTCCGGCGTCGGCGACACGAAGTTGCGCCACAGTTTATTGGTGATGAACACCGATGTTTGCGGCTGCTGCAGCAACAGTTCGATCACGTCGTCGCCATCGAAATTGCCGCGTTGGCCGAAAATCACTTTTTCGCCGCTGTCGCGCAGCCGCGGGCGGACGATGAATTGGTCGTCATGATCCAGGCCCCAGCCGGTGAAGGCGCGCGCCGCCTCGCGGATGTCCTGCTCGCTGTAATGGCCTTCGCCCAGCGTGAACAGCTCCATCACTTCGCGGGCGAAGTTCTCGTTCGGCTGTTCCTTGCGGTTATTGGCGGTGTCGAGATAGCGCATCATCGCCGGATCCCGCGCCACCGCGTGCAACAGCTGGCCAAAGTTGCCCAGCGCGTAATGGCGCAGCAGCAAATTCTGCTGATACATCATTTGCGGCGATCTCACCTTGTCCAGCGCCGACACGAAATGGTTGTGCCAGAACAGGGTCATTTTCTCGGTCAGCGGGGAAGGGGTGTCGCGCATCTCGGTCAGCCACCAGCTGCGCAGCTCTACTGCGTGCTGGTTGCGTTCCTGCTGCAGCGCTTTTTTCTGATCTTCGCTCAGGCCGGGCTGGCCGGGGCGTTCAAAGGGGTCATTGGCCCAGCCGGGCGGCGGCGTGACGGCCTGGGTGCGGACGCCGGCCAGAATCTTGTCCACCGCCGCCTCGCGGCTAAGCGGCGCTAAGGCGGCGATCTGCGCCGGATTGGCGCCGAAACCGGTGCGGAGCAGCAGATGGCGCGCGCCGTCGACGCCGATGTCGGCCAGCGCCGCCAGCGGCAGCGCGCACAGCACGGAAGCGAGGAATATTTTTTTGAGCATGGCGGAGAGTCCGGGTCCAAGCGTAGCCATGTCAGCTTAGCGGCCTATTTTTAGTTGGATGTGAAGGCGGGGCGGAAACTGTGAGGGAATGTTTATGGCATCAAGGCAAAGGCTTTTGGCCGCGAGTCGACTGGGATTTGAATGTCATCAAGGGGGTTGGCTTTGCTCGTGCTATTGCTTTTCTTTGATTGTGGCGCGGAGGGTTTGGGATATTTGACCGAAGACATATTTGACATATGCCCAATAGTGAGCCAGCTGAAACCCGGCGAAGATCAGGATGGCGTCGATCACGACTGCATCCAGTAAAAAACTAAAGAAAGCAAGCTCCGGGGACAATAGCATCAGAAAGAGCATGGCAGTTGCCAAGCCGATCAGCGCCTTTCTCCAGCGGAGCTGCATAAAGGAGAAGCGGATTCGTTGAATCGCGGAAATGAATTTCTCAGTCATTCGATCATCGCATTTTCACGGATATGGCGTTTGGGGCAGGTGTCGGCATGCGTTTTATCCATTCGATAAGTGGAAGGCATGAAGCCTGGCTGCGAATTAATGCTTTCAGCATTTATCTTGAGCCGGCGCCAGACATCTTCAAGTGCTGGGTCCAGGAAATTTTGGAGCTGAACGAGTGGCTACGCTGTTCACGCTGCCTGAGATGGGTGCCGGAAAGACATCAGGTCGGCTATACTGGCGGACTGTCGCCGGGGGTGCCCGCCATGCGGGCTGAGAGACACCCTGAGAACCTGATCTGGGTCATGCCAGCGGAGGGAGCGTGATGCGCGGGAATGCGTCCCGCCTGGCCCGCTTGCTCCGTCGTTTTCGCACGGAGAATTCCATGAAGTTGCAATCCAAGCTTGTTGTCCTCGCCCTGAGCCTGGCGGGCTTGTCCGCCCAGGCCGCCGAACTGCGCGTATTGGCGCATAGCTCCTTCAGCCTTGATAAGCAGCAGTTGGCCGCTTTCGAAAAGCAGACCGGCGCCAAGGTATCCATCATCAAGGCCGGCGACGCCGGCGAGATGGTCAACAAGCTGATTCTGACCAAGTCCAATCCCATCGCCGACGTGGTGTTCGGCATCGACAACAGTCTGATCGGCAAGGCCGAGCAGGCCGGCGCGCTGGCGCCTTTGCCGGCGGAACTGGCCAAGCGCGGCAAGGTGAGCCTGCCCGGCGCGGCCGCCATCGACTATGGCTATGTGGCCTTGAACTACGACAAGGCCTGGTTCGCCAAGAACAAGCTGCCGCTGCCCAAAACCTTGAGCGACTTGACGCAGCCGGCCTACAAGAATCTGCTGGTGGTGGAAAATCCGGCCACCTCCAGCCCGGGCCTGGCTTTCCTGGCTTCCACTATCCACGCTTTCGGCGAAGACAAGGCTTTCGCGCTGTGGGGCAAGCTGCGCGACAACGGCCTGAAAGTGAGCAAGGGCTGGACCGAAGCCTATTACACCGACTTCTCCAAGAATGGCGGCAGCCGTCCCATCGTGCTGAGCTATGCCACCAGCCCGGCGGCGGAAGTGTTCTACAGCAAGGAAAAGCTGGCCGACGCGCCGACCGGCAATCTGTTCCTGCAAGGCGGCGTGTTCCGCCAGGTGGAAGGCGCGGCACTGGTCAAGGGCGGCAAGGAGGCCAAGGTGGCGCAGCAGTTCATCGCCTTCCTGCGCTCGGACGCGGTGCAAAAGGACATCCCCACCCGGATGTGGATGTACCCGGCGCTGGACAATATCGCGCTGGACCCGGTGTACAAGCATGCCGAACAGCCGGCGGCGCACGACACGCCTGACAGCGCCGTCCTGGCCGCCAAGCAGCGCGGCTGGGTCAGCCGCTGGACGCGAGTGGTGCTGAAGTCGGGCAACTGATGCCGCGATGGCATGCTTCGGTCGATTTCTGTCATGATCGAAGCATGTTTATCTAAAGAGCGCCGCGATGATTGACGATATTGTTTCCCCTAGGCTGATGCTGCGCCATCTGGACGCCGCCGGCTTGCAAGCCTGTTTGCGCGGCGATGCCGGCGCGGCGGCGCGAACCCTGGGTTTTCCGCCGGATGCCGATTGGCTGCGGGAGCGGGAACTGATGGCGATGCGGCTGCAGGACATGGCGGACGATCCGGCTTACGCGCCATGGTCGGTGCGCGCCATGCTGCGTCGCGACGATCTGGCCATGGTCGGGCATATCAATTTCCACACGCGGCCCGGCCATCCTTATCTCAACGGCTATGGCGATGTCGAGCTGGGCTACGCCGTTTATCCCGCTTTCCGCCGCCGGGGCTATGCCCGCGAGGCGCTATTGGCGATGGCGGGCTGGGCGGCGGCGCAGGGCGGCGTCAAGCGGCTGGTGTTGTCCATCGAGCCGGGCAATCTGCCCTCGCAGGCGCTGGCGGCGCAGCTGGGTTTCTCCAAAGTGGGCCAGGTGCGCGACGAAGACGGTTGCGAGGATGTGTTGACGGCCGATTGGCCGTTGTCTGGAGTATGTGTTTGAAGCAGTTTGCCGCATCCAGGCTGGCGCTCGCCGGCCTGCCTTTGTCATTTCTACTGCTGTTGGCGATTGCGCCCTTGTGCCGGCTGCTGGCCGAGGGCGGCATGCAGTTCCACCTGGATTTGCTGAGCGATCCTTATCTGCGCGGCCGGCTGTGGTGGTCGCTGGGCCAGGCCGCGGCGACTTGCCTGGCCTGCGTATTGGTCGGCGTGCCCTTGGCCTGGCTGTTGGCGCGCTACCGCTTTTACGGCCGCGCCGTGGTTTTACGGCTGTTGATGTTGCCCTTCGTCATGCCCACCCTGGTGGCGGCGATGGGCGTGCTGGCCTTGTTCGGCCCGCACGGCCTGTTCGGCGTCAATCTGCAGGACACGCCCTGGCTGCTGTTGTACGGCAATCTGTTTTTCAATCTGCCGCTGGTGGTGCGCGCCGCTTGCGACGGCTTTGCCCAAGTGCCGGCCAGCCGTCTGGCCGCTGCCCGCACCCTGGGCGCGTCGCCGTGGCGGGCGTTTTGGCGGGTGGAGTGGCCGGCGGCGCTGCCCTGGCTGCTGTCCAGCCTGTGCCTGGTGTTTCTGTATTGTTTTTCCGGTTTTGGCCTGGCGCTGATCCTGGGGGGCCAGCGCTATGCCACGCTGGAGGTGGAAATCTATTCGCTGGTGGCTTACGAATTGAATCTGGCCGACGCCGGCGCGCTGGCCTTGCTGGTGTTGCTGGTGTGCGGCGCGGCGGCGGCGGCCTATGCCTGGCTGGCGCGTCGGCTGGCGACGGCGGCGAAGGCGGAGCCCTTGCCGCTCAGGCCGGCGTCGAATCCGCTGGAGCGGCTGGCGCTGACCTTGGCGATGGCGGTCTTGCTGCTGTTCGGCGGCTTGCCTTTGCTGGCCGTGTGCTGGCGCGGCCTGGGCGCCGCATCGTCCTGGCTGGCTTTGTGGGATGAGGATGTCCGGCTGGCCTTGTGGAACAGCGCCCGCTTCACCGCTTTGACGGTGTTGCTGGCCGGCGGCCTGGGTTTGTTGCACGCTTTCGCCAGCGGCCGCAGCCTGGCCATGCGCGCCGCCATGTTTCTGCCTTTCATCATCTCGCCGGTTTGCGCGGCGTTCGGTTTGCTGCTGCTGTATCCGCAATGGAGCGCCGCCTCGGGCTTGCTATTGGGCGCTTACGCCTTGCTGGCTTATCCCTTTGTGGCTAAAGCGGTGTTGGCGGCGCTGGACGGGCAGCCGGCGCACTGGGCCGCCGCGGCGCGCAGCCTGGGCGCGAGCCCCTGGCGGACTTTCCTGCGCGTGCAATGGCCGCTGCTGCAGCCGGCTTTGCGGCGCGGCCTGGCTTTCGCCGCCGCCACCGCGGTGGGGGAGTTCGCCGTCACGCTGTTTTTGTCGCGGCCGGAATGGCTGACGCTGACCACGCTGATCTATCAGCGGCTGGGGCGGCCGGGGCAGGCCAACGCCGACGCGGCGATGCAGCTTTCCTGCCTGTTGATGCTGCTGGCCTTGCTGGCATTCTGGATCATTGAAACCGCCGGCGGCGCCGGCGCGAAGGAGGGCGACCGTGCTGACGCTGCGCAATCTGAATAAACGCTTCGGCTCGCGCGTGGTGGCCGACGATGTCTCGCTCGCCATGGCTGAGGGCGAAACGCTGGCCTTGCTGGGGCCTTCCGGCTGCGGCAAGAGCACGCTGTTGAAAATGATAGCCGGCCTGGTGGCGCCGGACAGCGGCGAGCTGCGCTTTGACGGCGCGGATGTGTCGCGGCTGCCGCCGGAGCGGCGCGGCTTCGCGCTGATGTTCCAGGATTTCGCGCTGTTTCCGCATCTGGACGCGCTGGGCAATGTGATGTTCGGCCTGATCGAGCAGGGCGCGAACCGGCGCGAGACCGCCGCCCGGGCGCAGGCCATGTTGCATAGGGTGGGCCTGGCCGAGCACGGCAAGCGCAAGGTGTGGACGCTGTCCGGCGGCGAGCAGCAGCGCGTGGCGCTGGCGCGGGCGCTGGCGACGCAGCCGCGGCTGTTGTTGCTGGACGAGCCGTTCTCCAGCCTGGACGCGGACTTGCGCCGCCAATTGCAAGGGGAATTCCGCGGCTTGCTGCGCGAGGCCGGCATGCCGGCCATCATCGTCACCCATGATAGAGACGAGGCTTTCGCGCTGGCCGACCGGGTGGCGGTGTTGAAAGCGGGACGCCTGCTGCAATGCGCGGCGCCGCAAGCGCTGCTGGCGCAGCCGGCCGATGCGTGGCTGGCGCGCTTCATCGGCTACGACAATGTCGGCGAGCAGGCGGCGATTCCGCCGGCCGCCATCCTGCTGGGGGACGATCAGCCTGCCGCGACGATTGTCGAATTGAGCGCGTTGGCGGAGGGTGTGAAAGTCAAAGCGGCGACGGCTTGGGGCGAACTGGTTCTGACCTTGTCAGCCAGAGAGGCCGCGCGCTTGGGCGGGGCGCTGTTCATAGGCGGAAAAATCGGCATGGGAGTGGATGAATCGGCGCTATTGCGTTTCCGCTGATTCGGGCGGGTTCCGATCCGGCGCAGGTCAAATCATTTGGCCTGCGTCGCCTGCCATATTTTGGCCAGCAGTTGCAGCAGCTGGCTTTTTTCTTGCGCGCTCAGCGCGTCGGTGAGCGCCGAACATGCGCGCCAGAAGCCTGGCAGCGCGTGCTCCAGCAAGGTTCGGGCGTGGTCTGTCAGCTTCAACTGCAAGCTGCGGCGGTCGGTGGGGTGGGGAACTCTGGCGATCAGGGCGCGTTTCTCCAGCCAGTCCAGCAAGCCGGTGGCGGAGGCGCGGGTGATGCTGCAGTAGTTGGCGATGCTGGAGGGCGTGGGCGGATCCTCGCCAAAGCAGCCCTTTTCCTGCAGCAGGAACAGCATGAGCACTTGCAGCTTGTTCTCCGACAAGCCGTGCTCATCCAGCCTGTCATTGACCAGTTTGAGCGCGTCGTCGCCCAGCCATAGCAACAGCAATCCCGCCGTCGCGCCATCGGCCGCCTCGCCCGCAGACATGGTTTCCCGCATCAGTTGCAGATGGGGCATTGGCAGCGGGGAGTCGTCTTCATTGTCGGCAATGGGCATGATGGATCGCACAGTCTGGGAGCTGCTTGGATGCTAGTGGAAAAGCAACAAATCGTCGATATATTGATATGGTTAGGTTAACTAACTATAAGCTAAGCGTATTATTTTCTCTGCGCCATTCAACAAGGAGCAGTCATGAAAATTTCAGTACAAGCGCTTCATCATGTGGGATTTGCCGTTCCGCCGGGAAAAGTGGAAGCCATGCGGGATTTTTATCAACAGGTCATGGGCCTGGAGACCGATGCCTCGCGTTGGGACATCCCCGGGGTGCCGGGATGTTTTCTTGATCTGCCGGATGCGCGGCAGCTGCATGTGCTGGGCAATGCGGGTGAGTCGCGTTATGCCCAGGGGCCGGGACGGGATCCGGTGGCCAATCATGTCGCCTTGACCGTGGACAGCCTGGCCCAGGCCGCAGAGGCGCTAAACAGTCTGGGTGTGGAGTTTTTCAGCCAGCGCAATGTGGCGGCGGACCGGTTGACGCAGCTTTTCCTGCGCGACCCCGCAGGCAATCTGCTGGAGCTGCGGCAGGCCGGCCATGCAGAAGTTTGATTGAGCTGGGGTGAGCGGCGCGGTCACAGCGTGCGGCGCAGTTCGCTGGGCGTCAGTCCGTAGCGTTGGCGAAAGCGGGCGCTGAAGCGCGAAGCGGAGGCATAGCCGCTGCTGACTGCGATGTCGGCGATGGCTCGCTCGCCGTTTTGCACTTGCTGCAGGGCCAGCCCCATGCGCAGGCTTTCCAGTATGCCGCGAAAACTGCTGCCTTCTTCGGCCAGATGGCGGCGCAAGGTCGACGCGCCTTGATTGAGCCGGCGCGCCGCCATGTCCACGCTCCAGCTGGCGGCGGGATCGAGCAGCAGCAAATGCCGCACCCGCTCGGTGATGCCGCCGGCGGCGGGGCGCAGCAGCGGTTCGATCTGCCCCGCCAACGCGAGGGCCAGCAGCACGCCGCAAGCATGATGAGCCGACATTTCCGGCGGGTCATTCGCGCGCAGGCTGTCCAGCAGGGCATTCCAGGCAGATTCGACGCGCGGCTCCAGCCGCGGGCAGAGCTCGAAGCCCGGCCTCTGTTGGAGCAGCAGCGGCCCGTGCCGCAGGCGGAAGTCGTTCAACAGGCCTGGCGGCAGGCTGACGATGTCGGCGAGATAGCCGTCCGGTCCGGGAAGATTGGCGATGTCCGCCTCGATGCCGGCCGGCAGCAGCACCAGCCGCTCCGGCCCCGCCGACATTTCCCGCTCGCCCAGCCAGATGCGTTTGACGCCCAGGCGGACGCGGCAAAGCGCCGGCGCGAACACGGGCACCCGCTTGATGTTTTGCGGCAGGCGGGCGCGGATTTCTCCGGCCTCTATGCGGCTGATGCGGTGGCTGGGGGCGGACATCAAGCGCTTAACGGCCGTAAGTGGCGGTGAGGGTGGCTTTGGCCAGCGCATTGGCGTTGAGCATATAGCCCACCAACGCGCCGCTGGCGTTGGCGTCCACCGGCAGCCTGTCCGTTTTCAGCGCCCAGACGGTGAATTGATAGCGGTGCGGTTTGTCGCCGACCGGCGGGCATGCGCCGCCGAAGCGCGACTCGCCGAAATCGGTGCGGCCCTGCACGGCGCCGGCGGGCAATTTGCCGCCGATGCTGCCTGCGCCTTCCGGCAAAGAATGGACGTTAGCTGGCAGATTGACCACGGTCCAATGCCACCAGCCGCTGCCGGTCGGCGCGTCCGGGTCGTAGGCGGTGATGGCGAAACTCTTGGCGCCGGCCGGCGCGCCGCTCCAGGACAGCTGTGGCGAGACATTGCCGCCTTCGCAGCCGAAGCCGCGATAGACCTGCTTCAGGCTCAAGCTTTGGCCTTCGGCGATATTGGCGCTGACGAGCTTGAACTCATCGGCCTGGGCGGCCAGCGGCAGGGTGAACAGGCTGGCGATCAGCAGAGTAACGCGCATTTCGATTCTCCTTTGTTTGCGGGTAGGGAAAGCATGCGCGAAACCGGCTGAGCTTGCTATGCCGAAACGCTCGCGCCTTGCGCCGCGACGCTCGCGCGGCATGCCGATGGAGACTGTAGCAGCTGGCGCGGCCGGCGGACACTGGCCTAGGCGGGCGCGCGCTCGCGCGATGCGGCTGCGCCGAATTGTCTGAGATCGTCGCCGGCCAGGCGGTAGCGTATCCACTCGGCCTGCGGCTTGGCGCCTATCGACTGGTAAAAATCGATCGCCGGCTGATTCCAGTCCAGCACGCTCCATTCGAAGCGGCCGCAGTCTTTCTCGCAGGCCAGTTGCGCCAGATATTGCAGCAGGGCCTTGCCGGCGCCCGCGCCGCGTTGTTCCGGCGTGACGTACAGGTCTTCCAGGTATAAGCCGTTTTTGCCCAGCCAAGTGGAATAGCTGAAAAAGTAGACGGCGAAGCCGGACAGTTCGCCGTCGACGCGGCACATCAGGGCCTGGGCCTTGGCTTCGGGGCCGAACAGGGTGGCTTCGATGTCGGCGACGCTGGCCGTCACCTCATGCTCGGCGCGCTCGTAGATGGCCAGCTCGGTGATGAAGCGATGGATGTCGGCCGCGTCCTGCGGTTGGGCTGCGGTGATGGCGATGTCGGCCATGAGGGGCTCCGTAAACGATTGATGGCCTCATCTTAATGCGGATTGGTAGAATGAATACAGTGCATTATTTTCAGCATGAAATGAACAATATTCACGATAGTCTGCGCGGCCTGGATCTCAATCTGCTAAGGGTGTTCGATGCCTTGTACCGCCGCCGTTCGGTGCAGTCCGCCGCCGATGCGCTGGCCATCAGCCCTTCGGCATGCAGCCATGCGCTGTCGCGGCTGCGGGACGCCGTTGGGGATGAGCTGTTCCTGCGCACCGGACGGGAAATGCGGCCGACCGAGCGTGCGCGGCGCTTGTCGGCCGTGGTGGAGCAGGCGCTGTCGCTCTTGGCTGACGGTTTGCGGCAGGGCTTGGACTTCGATCCCGGCAGCAGCGACAGGCTGTTTACGCTGGCCGCAACCGATTACACCGCCCTCGCGGTGCTGCCCGCTTTATGGGAGAGCCTGGGCCGGGTAGCGCCGCGCTTGCGTTTCCGGGTGCTGCAGACTGGCCAGAAAGTGCCGCTGGAGGAGTTGCTGGCGGGCAGCATAGACTTCGCGCTGGGTTATTCAGAGCAGGGCGGCTCCACGCCGGAGGGCGTGGACGAATTCGACTGGCTGGAAGATGAATATGTGGCGGCGGCGTCTGCGCATCATCCGCGCATAGGTGAAACGCTGCCGCTGGATGCGTATTTGGCCGAGCGCCACGCGGTGGTGACGCCGTGGAACGAGCCGCGCGGGGTGGTGGATCATGTGTTGGAGCAATTGGGGCTGGCGCGCGATGTGGCACTGCAGCTGCCATCGGTGCTGGCCGCGCCTTTCATCATCGGCCGCAGCGAGCTGATCATGACGCTGCCGGGCCGCGCGGCTCGCATATTGGCCGAGGCCGCGGGCATCCGGCTACTGCCGCCGCCATTCGCGATCCCGCCCTATCAATTGAAAATCTATAGCCACCAGCGCCATGCCGGCGACGCCGCGCATCAGTGGGTGAAGCGGCAGCTGCTGGCTTGCCGTTAGAACTCCTGTGCATCTAGATATGAGTTCCAGCCCATCCATGACAGCTTTAGATGAAGGCGGGAATAGTCCTGCGATGATGCTCCATTTCATTGGGCGATCATTCTAAGTTTTCATCTCTTCGACAGCGCCGAGCTATTGGCGGCTTACCTGGGCTTGGTGCTGATGGAGCGGTAGTCGGGCAGCTTCTTGCAGGGATGCGCCCATTCGTCCAACGCGGGTCCATCACAGATCCGCGTCTTGTTATTCATGCCTGCCCTAGTTGCCAATCTCCATAACCCGCCCATCAAAGCGCAATACGAGCGCTTGTTGGCGCGAGGCAAGTCGAAAATGGCTGCTGTGGGCGCCGCCAAGCGCGAGCTGATGCACTTGTGCTTTGGCGTGTTGAAAGCACGGCTGTCATATCGAGTGGATTACGCAAAAAGCGCTTGACCGCTAAGACGGTATCTACGGCCCTGTAGGGTCCGCAGGGCGCTAGGGAGAATGTCAAAATCACATCGGCGCCATGTAATTCGAGTGCGTAGACCTGGACTTGTACCTATAAATTGTCGAGCAAGCATAGTAATTAAATATAAACTTAATAAAAATATGAATTTGTCATTTTTTTTTGTTGAAAATATAATTAAGCTCCACCAATGCCAAGGAGAATTGAATGTTGACGGAATTGAACGAAATAGAAATGTCGCAAGTTATCTGAGTGGCCACCGCAATAGCTTTTCGACAGGGCATGCTTGAAAGTTCACCAGGAGATGACAATAACAGTGGAGGCCCTGGAGACGCTGTTGCTGGCATGTTCTTTGATTTTTGGTCTGACGTTGCAAAAGATGCGGCTAACTCTGCAGGGAAATGGCTGGATAGCCGAAGAAACTACCCCGCCAGCAGTTGCGCCAATGGCGGTTATTGCGGCGGCGCCAAATAATAATTTAGCCTAGCTGATTCGGCTATCTTGCAGCCAACGTGGTTTTTGATGACTATTTTTCCAAGCAGGTGCGAATCTTATGCTCAGTCGAACACAGTCTTTCTTGCACCAAACTAGCACCCGTCATCGCCAGCTCTCGCCTGTATTCTTTTGTTCCACGTTGGCTACCATAAACTTTCTGCTAATAACCAGTCTAAGTCAAACCTTGAGAGTCACTCTTGGCCCTTTTTCATCCAGCCGTCCCGGCGCTATAGCAGCTTGGCAAGCATCCTGGTGGGCAAAAGCGTTGCAGGCGGTTATTTTTGCGCCGCTGCTCGAAACATTCATCTTCCAGGTTTTAGTCATCGAACTTGCTCGACGCTGCCGATTCAGCGTGCCCAGTCAGTACTTACTGGGTATCCTCGTGATGTTTCTACCCCATGCTTGGCGTTATTTTCCCTACGGCATTGTCTCCGGCATATTCATGGGTTTCTCTCTGACTTATTGCTATCTACATTGGCGTGAGCGCTCATGCCCCTACGCTTTCTGGACCACGGCTGCCACCCATTCGCTATACAACGCGCTGGTAGCCGTGCTATTGACGGCCTACCTAAGCTACAAGCCATGATCAAAGCCTCGTTTGGCCAGCCTTGACAACTGAGCATGAGTGCCGGTTTTATTGTTGCTTATGCATTTGGCTTTGTGTGTTGGCGGCAGTTTTATTTATGTGGCTGTATGCAAGAAAGAAACCAGCACTAAGACAGTGCCATCTTGGATTGGGCGCTTTGATTGCCAGTCATGCGGCGGGGCATGAAAAAAGCCGGGCAAGCCGGCTTGGATGGGAAAGTGGGAGACCTCAGCCTGCCAGCCAGTTGCCTGGATGGGCCTCCAGCCAGTTCTTGATGTTTTTGGCGTCGTTGACGCGCGCCGAGCTGGCGCGGGCGTCCAGCAGCACGATGATCAGCGGCTGCGAGCCGACGATGGCTTGCAGCACCATGCAGCGGCCGGCTTCCTGGATGTAGCCGGTTTTCTGCACCGCGATGTCCCAATCGCCTTCGCGCACCAGCGCATTGCTGTTCTTGTAATGCAGCACGCGGTTGCGGGTGGACAAGATCTCGTGGTTTTCGGTGGTGGTGAACTCGCGGATCAGCGGATATTTCTGCGCCGCCTGCACCATCTTGGCCAGATCGGCCGCAGTGGAGGTGTTGCGCACGTCCAGGCCGGTGGGGTCGCGGAAGATGGTTTCCGTCATGCCCAGGCTCTGCGCCTTGCGGTTCATCCGTTCGACGAAAGCCGCGGTGCCGCCGGGATAGGCCGTGCGCGCCAGCGTGGCGGCGGCGCGGTTTTCCGACGACATCAGCGCCAGCAGCAGCATTTCCTTGCGGGTGAGGGTGGTGCCGACGGCCAGGCGGGAGGTGGTGTGTTTGACGCGGTCGATTTCGGCGTTGGAGACGGTTACCCGCTCGTCCAGCGCCGCGCCGGAATCCAGCAGCACCATCGCCGTCATCAGCTTGCTGATGGAGGCGATGGGCATCCGCATATGGGTGTTTTTCTCATACAGCGTTTCGCCGCTGTTGCCGTTGATGACCAGCACAGAATGCGAATTAAGCCGCGGCGCGGCGTAGCCAGCCATTTCGCTGGCTACCAGCACGCCTTGCGGCGGAGCCGCCATTACCGGCATGGCCAGGGCCGCCGATACCAGCAGGCTTGCGATTTTCTTGATCATGCGTCACTCCGTGTGCGCGTGTTTTTGTGGAGATTTAGACGGCATGATGTCGGCATTTGCCGCCAACTTCGTTGAAGGTGGCAGCATCGTTGCCAATGGCCGCTCATGCAGTCCTGATTGCATTTTAAACAATCTTACCGGTCTGTGTAGAACAAAAACCTCGCATTTTCCGTTGAGAAAAGCGCATTTTCGCCAGGTTTTCCATGGACTCGAACAAAGGGGTGAGATTGGCGGCGGACAGGCGTAAAATCAGCGGTTTCGCCACCTCGAAACCCGCGCCATGCTGCTGACCTATCCCGACAGCCCCTTCCAGCTGAACCAGCCATTTCCGCCGGCCGGCGACCAGCCTGCCGCCATCGAGCAACTGGTGGAAGGCCTGTCCGACGGCTTGTCCTATCAGACGCTGCTGGGCGTGACCGGCTCAGGCAAGACCTACACCATGGCCAACGTCATCGCCCAGACCGGCCGGCCAGCCATCATCATGGCGCACAACAAGACGCTGGCGGCGCAGTTGTATAGCGAAATGCGCGAGTTCTTCCCGCACAATGCGGTCGAATATTTCGTCTCTTATTACGACTACTACCAGCCGGAAGCCTACGTCCCCAGCCGCGACCTGTTCATCGAGAAAGACTCCAGCATCAACGAGCACATCGAGCAGATGCGGCTGTCGGCCACCAAGTCGATACTGGAACGTCCCGACTGCATCATCGTGGCGACGGTGTCGGCGATTTACGGCATCGGCGATCCGTCCGACTACCACCAGATGATCCTGCATCTGAAGGAAGGCGAAACCACCCCGCAGCGCGACATCATCAGCCGGCTGACCACCATGCAGTACAGCCGCAACGATCTGGACTTCGGCCGCGGCACCTTCCGCGTGCGCGGCGACGTGATCGACATCTACCCGGCGGAAAGCAGCGACACCGCGCTGCGCGTCAGTCTGTTCGACGATGAGGTTGAAGCGCTGACGCTGTTCGATCCGTTGACTGGCGCCACCAAGCAACGGGTCGGCCGCTTCACCGTGTTTCCGTCCAGCCACTACGTGACGCCGCGCGACACCGTGCTGCGCGCCTGCGAGCAGATCAAGGACGAGCTGCGCCACCGCATCGAGTGGTATCAAAAGGAAGGCAAGCTGGTGGAGGCGCAACGCATCGAGCAGCGCACCCGCTTCGACCTGGAAATGCTGTACGAGATGGGCTTCTGCAAGGGCATCGAAAACTATTCGCGCCATTTCTCCGGCCGTGGACCCGGCGATCCGCCGCCGACGCTGATCGACTACCTGCCCAAGAACGCGCTGATGTTCATCGACGAGAGCCACGTCACCGTGCCGCAGGTGGGCGCGATGTACAAGGGCGACGCCGCGCGCAAGGCCAACCTGGTGGAGTACGGCTTCCGTCTGCCATCCGCCGCTGACAACCGGCCGCTGAAATTCCACGAGTTCGAACAGCTGATGCCGCAGACCGTGTTTGTCTCCGCCACGCCGGCGGTGTATGAAAAGGATCATGCCGGCCAGGTGGTGGAGCAGGTGGTGCGGCCGACCGGCCTGGTGGACCCGCAGCTTGAGATCAGACCGGTGGCGACCCAGGTGGACGACCTGCTGTCCGAAATCCGCGACCGCATGGAGCGCGGCGAGCGGGTGCTGGTCACCACGTTGACCAAGCGCATGGCCGAGCAACTGGCCGACTACTACACCGAACACGGCGTCAAGGTGCGCTATCTGCACAGCGACATCGATACGGTGGAGCGGGTGGAGATTCTCCGCGACCTGCGCCTGGGCGTGTTCGACGTGCTGATCGGCATCAACCTGTTGCGCGAAGGCCTGGATATCCCGGAAGTGAGCCTGGTGGCGATCCTGGATGCCGATAAAGAGGGTTTCCTGCGCAGCGAGCGCAGCCTGATCCAGACCATAGGTCGCGCCGCGCGGAACCTGAACGGCAGGGCACTGCTCTACGCCGACCGCATCACCGAGTCCATGCGCAAGGCGATGGACGAAACCGAGCGCCGCCGCGCCAAGCAGATGGCGTTCAACGCCGAGCACGGCATTGTGCCCAAGGGCGTGGAGAAGAAGATCAAGGACATCATCGACGGCGTTTACAGCGTCGAGGCCGAGCGCAAGAAGCTGGTGGACGAGGCGGCAGTGGCGATGATGGACGAGAAGACGCTGGCCAAGGAGATCAAGCGTCTGGAGAAGGAAATGATGGAGGCGGCGCGCAATCTGGAGTTCGAGCGCGCCGCGCGCATCCGAGACGAATTGAAGCAGCTGAAGGAAAAGGCCTGGCTCGGCGAGCTATAGCCGCTGGTACTTGTCCTCCGCATCCCCGCTAAACCAGCGGGGATTTTTCTTGCATGCGTCCGGCGTGCAGGTGCTGCTGGCGGAAACGTTGCGCCAGCATGGCGCATACCATCAGCTGGATCTGGTGGAACAGCATCAGCGGCAGCACGATGGCGCCGATGGCGTGGCCGGCGAACAGCACCTTGGCCATGGGCACGCCGCTGGCCAGGCTCTTTTTCGAGCCGCAGAACAGGATGGTGATCTGATCCTCGCGATTGAAGCCCAGCTTGCGGCCCGCCAGCGTGGTGATGCCCAGCAGCAAGCCCAGCAAGATGATGTTGACCACCAGCAGGCCTGCCAGGGCGGTCGGCGGCGTTTGCCGCCATAGCCCGCTGATCACCGCCGCGCTGAAGGCGGTATAGACCACCATCAGAATCGACCCCTGGTCCACATATTTCAGAATGGCCTTGTAACGGTCCACCCAGCGGCCTATCCAGCGCCGCGCGATCTGACCGGCGATGAAGGGCAGCAGCAGCTGGTAAACGATGTCCAGCGCCGATCCCATGCTTTGGTCCAGGCCGCCATGGCTGACTACCAGCCAGCCTACCAGCAGCGGCGTGATGAAGATGCCCAGCAGGTTGGAGGCGGTGGCGCTGCAGATGGCCGCCGGCACATTGCCTTGTGCCATCGAGGTGAAGGCGATGGACGATTGCACCGTGGACGGCAGCATGCACAGATACAACACCCCCAGGTACAACTCGGGCGTGACCAGCGGCGTCAGCACCGGCTTGAGCAATAGTCCCAGTATGGGGAACAGCGCGAAGGTGCACGCCAGCACGGTCAGGTGCAGCCGCCAGTGGCCCATGCCGGCCAGCACCGCTTCGCGCGACAGTTTGACGCCGTGCAGAAAAAACAGCAGGCCGATGGCCAGGTTGGTGATCAAGTTGAATATTTGAGCCGCTTCGCCGTGGCAAGGCAGCAGGCTGGCCAGCGTCACGGTGCAGATCAGCGCCAGGGTGAAGGAATCCAGTAGCTTGGGCATGGCAATGATTCGACGAAAGAGTGGATGCAAGTATTGAAACGCAGTCCAATTCAGAATACAAATGTATTTATCTGATCAATTAATAAATAGAAATCATGAATTATACTTTGCGGCAGCTGCGGGTGTTCCGCCGGGTGGCGGAGCAGGGCGGCTTCAGCCGCGCCGGCGATGATATGGGCCTGACCCAGCCGGCGGTCAGTCGGGCGGTGCGAGAACTGGAGCAGACGCTGGACTTGCGTCTGCTGGATCGCACCACCCGTGAGGTGGTCTTGACCGAAGCCGGCCGGCGCTTGCTGCCCAAGCTTTGCCGCGCGCTGGATGAGCTGGATGAGGTGCTGGATGCCACGCGCAAGGAGGGCGGCCAGGCGATGGGCAGCGTGCGCGTCGCCTGCAGCCCCACGCTGTCGGCCAGCCTGATGCCATCCATCATCGCCGCCTGCCGGGAAAGCTATCCGCAATTGAAGCTGCATCTGCAGGACCAGGTGCAGCGGCTGAATGTGGAGGCGGTGCGCAGCGGCGCGGCGGATTTCGGCCTGGTGGTGGAGCAAGGGGATTGCGACGACCTGGAGCAGGCGGAAGTGTTGGTTGATGACTTCTGGCTGGTATGCCGAAACGATCATCGTCTGGCGACATTGGCGGAGGCGCAATGGGAACAGCTGGACGGCGAAGAGTTGGCCTTGCTAGATGCCAGCTCGGGCAGTCGGCCGCTGATAGACCGCTTATTGAGCCGCCATCGCTTGAATTGCCAAGTGATTGTGGAGCTGGGGCATTCGCACTCGGTTTTCAAGATGGTGGATGCCGGCATGGGGCTTAGCGTGACGCCGGGCTTGGCGTTGCCATTTCCCGAGGGCTGCCATCTGACTGTGGTGCCGCTAAAGCCTAGAGCCAGCCGGCGCATTGTATTGTTGCGGCGCCGGAACCGAACCCTGTCTCCCGCCGCGGAACACCTGTGGCGGCTGGTGCTGGCAATGAAAGGGCGTTTACAGGACATCGCCCGTGGGATAAAAGGGCAGGCATGAGGGCTTGGGGTTTGTTTATGGCTGTCAACATGAATTTTGACAAATTGCGCGCTTGGCTGTTGGGGTTTTGCCGTAATATCCTTGCCGGCTGAAGGGTGTGCATGTTTCCATCATTGCCACAATGCCTGTGGCGGATAAGGATGCAGAGGGATGGCTGACGCTAGAGCGCGATATTCCATATTGTTCGTGTGCCATGGCAATATATGCCGCTCCCCGACGGCGGAGGGTGTCATGCGGCACATGCTGGCGGCGCGCGGGCTGGCGGCAAGCATTGCCGTCGACTCGGCCGGCACGCATGGCTACCATGTAGGCGAGCCGCCGGATGCGCGCAGCGCTAGCGCCGCGGCGAAGAGGGGATATGATCTGAGCGGCCAGCGCGCCCGGCAGGTGAATGATGCAGACTTCGCGGCTTTCGATCTGATCCTGGCGGCGGATAAACATAATCTGGCGGACTTGCGCGGACGCTGTCCCGCGGATCTGCAAGGCCGTTTGCGCCTGATGCTGGAGCCGCTGGGCGAAGGGCGCGAGGTGCCTGATCCTTACTATGGCGGCAGCCAGGGTTTCGAGGGCGTGCTCGATTTGCTTGAGGAGGCATGCGAGCGCTGGCTGGCGCGGCTGTCTAAGTAGAGATTCTGACCCTATGGCGGGCTGACCTGCTCGCTATCGGCTGCTAAGCTATGTTAACAACCAATCATTCCCGCCTGTTGAAAGACTGACGATGCAGACAAGGCTGTCCCGGAAATCCACCTCTTATGCTTATTGGGGCGCGCCATGGCTCTGACATCGAGAGAACGGGGCGCCAGGGCGCCGCTGGAGATCGTTCCCAGCCACAGCGCGGACGTCATTTTGCCGCGCCAGCCGGGCAAGACGCCGCTGGCGAGCCAGACGGTTATCGTCATCGGCTCCTCAACCGGCGGAACGGAGGCGCTGCGCACGCTGTTGACCGCTCTTCCCGCGAATATGCCGCCCATACTCATCGCTCAGCATATGCCTGAAATGTTTACGCATTCTTTCGCCCAACGGTTGGATACGCTGTGTCGGATGCGGGTGAAGGAGGCGGAGGATAATGAGCGCTTGCAGGCCGGCACCGTCTACATCGCGCCGGGACATTCCCATTTGCTGATCAAAAACGCGCCGACCATAGGCTACAGCACGTCTTTGAATGCCGGCCCGGCGGTAAACCGGCATCGGCCGTCGGTAGATGTATTGTTTCGTTCGGCGGCCAATCTGGTGAGCAAGAACTGCATAGGCATCATCTTGACCGGCATGGGCCGCGACGGCGCTGGCGGCATGTTGGAGCTGAAGCAGGCGGGCGCCTGGAACATCGCTCAGGACGAGGCTAGCTGCGTGGTGTTCGGCATGCCGAAAGAAGCGATCGCGCTGGGCGCGGCGCACGAGGTGCTGCCCCTGACCAGCATCGCGCAGCGGCTGGTGACGCTGGTGCATCAACGCCAGCCTTCTATTTAGGATTCCATGAAGTTCTTACCGATTCTGGTGGTCGAAGACGACGCGGATTTGCGCGAGGCCATCATTGATACTTTGTCTTTGTCGGGCTATCCGACGCTGGAGGCCGCGGATGGCGGCCAAGCGCTGCAGCGCTTGAAGCAGGAGCCGGTGGGCTTGATCATTTCCGACGCGCAAATGGCGCCGATGGACGGCTACGCGCTGTTCGAGGAGGTCAAGAAGCAATATCCCGGCGTGCCTTTCATCCTGATGACCGCCTATGGCGTGATCGAGAGGGCGATTGAACTGTTGCGCGCGGGCGCCACGCATTACTTGCTCAAGCCCTTCGAGCCGCAAAGCCTGTTGGCCGAGGTGGAGAAGCATTTGCTGGCGATGCCGGGCGACGACGGCGGCGAGGTGGTGGCGGAGTCCGCCGCCATGCGGCAGCTGTTCGCCCTGGCGGGGCGCGTGGCGCAGAGCGACGCCAGCGTGATGATCAGCGGGCCCAGCGGCACCGGCAAGGAGGTGTTGGCGCGCTACATCCACCGGCATTCGAAGCGCCACGCCGGGCCGTTTGTGGCGGTCAATTGCGCGGCCATACCGGATAATTTGCTGGAGTCCACCTTGTTCGGCCATGAGCGCGGCGCGTTCACTGGCGCGGCGCAGGCCTTGCCCGGCAAATTCGAGCAAGCCCAGGCCGGCACCATTCTGCTGGACGAGGTGACGGAAATGGCCTTGGCGCTGCAGGCCAAGCTGCTGCGCGTGCTGCAGGAGCGCGAGGTGGAGCGCATCGGCAGCACCCGGACGGTTAAATTGGACATCCGGGTGTTGGCGACGTCTAATCGAGATTTGCAGGCGGAAGTGGAGGCGGGGCGCTTCCGCGAGGATTTATATTTCCGGCTGAATGTTTTCCCCTTGCGCATCCCGGCGCTGGCGGATCGCCCTGATGATATTCTGCCCTTGGCACGATTCCTGCTTAGAAGATATGCGGAGGCCGCGGGACGGGCATCTCTGGTGTTTTCCAGGGATGCGGAACGTCATTTGACGGCCTATAGTTGGGAGGGTAACATCCGCGAACTGGATAATGTCGTGCAGCGGGCGGTCATTCTTGCCGCCGGGGCGGAAATTATTGCCGCCGATTTGTTGTTGGACGACATGATGGGCGCGGGGATGTGTACCCGGACGGTGTCTGAGAAAGACAGTTCGGTGTCGGATGAAGCCGACATGAAAACCCTTGAAAAACGCCATATTCTGGAAACATTGGCAGCAGTCGGCGGAGTGAGAAAGCTGGCGGCGGAAAAACTGGGCATTAGCGAGCGCACTTTGCGTTACAAACTGCAGCGCTACCGTGATGAGGGCGCGACAGACCAGGATGTTTCGGAGGGTAATGGCACGGAGTAGCCATGTCAGTCAATAATATCGACCAGTTGCTGGGCGAATTGCGAAGCGCGGCGGCGCTGGCCGCCGGCAAGCAAGCGCATGCGACGCAGGAAACGCCGCAGGTCGACTTTTCGGACGTGCTCAAATCTACCATCGAGCAGGTCAACTCGGCGCAGCAGACATCGGAGGAGATGCAAAAGCAGTTTCAGCTGGGCGATAATAAAGAGGTGAATCTGCAAGATGTGATGATGTCATTGCAGAAAGCCAGCCTCTCGTTCCAGACCATGGTGCAGGCGCGCAATAAATTGGTCAGCGCCTATCAGGAAATCATGAATACCCAAGTCTAGCGCTGTCGGACTCCTTTCGGGCAGCGGTGGACCTAAACCTCACACCACCGTATGGCTGATCTGGCAGAAGAAAACGCAACACCAGCTTGGCGCAGCCGCCTGAACGAAGCGAATGATCGCTTCAAGGCCCTGCCCAACAACAAGAAAATCTTGTTTCTGACGGCGCTGGCGGCAATTTTCGCCGTCGTCGTAGGGGCGGTTTTCCTCAATCGCACCCCCTCTTATAAAATCCTGTTCTCCAATCTTGCCGACCGCGACGGCGGCCAGGTGACGGCTGCGCTGCAGCAAATGAACATTCCCTATCAGCTGGGCGACGGCGGCGTGATTTCCGTGCCGTCGGACCGGGTGTACGACGTTCGTTTGAAATTGGCGGCCCAAGGGCTGCCCAAGGCCAGCGGCGTGGGTTTCGAACTGATGGACAACCAGAAGTTCGGCATCAGCCAGTTCGCCGAGCAGGTCAACTATCAGCGTTCCATCGAGGGCGAGCTGGCCCGTACCATCGAGGCCATCTCCTCGGTGCAAAGCGCCCGCGTGCATATCGCCACCCCCAAGCAGAGCGTGTTCGTGCGCGAGCAGCAGGCACCCACTGCTTCGGTGATGCTGCAGCTTTACGGCGGGCGGATTCTGGACGCCGGCCAGGTTGCGGGCATCCTGCATCTGGTGTCCAGCTCGGTGCCCAATCTGCCGGTGAAGAACGTCACCATCGTCGATCAGGACGGCAATCTGCTGTCCAAGCAGATGGGGCCGGATGAAAACTCGGGCCTCGATCAGCGCCAGCTGGGTTTTGTGCGCCAGATCGAGGATGGCTACGTCAAACGCATTGAGGACATCCTCGAGCCTATCTTCGGCCACGGCAATGCCCGCGCCCAGGTGACGGCCAATGTGGATTTTTCCGAGACGGAGCAAACCTCGGAAACCTTCCGGCCCAATTCCAATCCCAACCCCTCGGCGACGCGCAGCCAGCAGATCAGCGAAAAGCTGGTCAATGGCTCAGCCAATCCCACCGGCGTGCCGGGCGCGCTGTCCAATCAGCCGCCTTCCGCCGCGTCCGCGCCTATCACGCTGCCGCCGGGCGCCGCGCCGGGCACGGCGAATCTGTCCGGACAAGGCGTAAGCGCCAGCGGAGCATTGCAGCGCGACATCACCACCAATTACGAGGTGGATAAAACCGTTCAGCACACCAAGATGCCGACCGGCTCGGTCAAGCGCTTGTCGGCTGCGGTGGTGGTGAACTATCGCCGCATGCCGGACAAGAACGGCGAAATGAAGCCGACGCCGCTGTCGCCGCAGGAAGTGCAGCAGATCAATAATCTGGTCAAAGAGGCCATGGGGTACAACTCGGGCCGCGGCGATACGCTGAATGTGGTCAACGCGGCGTTTGCGGACAATGCGCAGCCGGTGACGGTGCAGGAGCGCGTGGTCAATTATGTGTCCGACAACGGCACCGGCCTGGTCAAGTACGGCCTGATCGCTATCGCGGTGTTGTACTTGTTGTTTGGCGTGGTGCGGCCCATCATGCGCGATCTGGTGCGTCCCCAGGCTTCTGCGGGAGAGGGCGGCGCGGCGGGGGCGGGAGGCCGGCTGCTCGGCGTGGCCGGCGAGGAAGGCGAAACCGCCATGGCCGCGCTGGCTGTGGATGGGGCCGCCGGAGCGGTGGATCCGCGCGAGGCGCAGAGGAAGCAGTACTCCAGCAATCTTGAGGCCGTGCGCGAGCTGGTGAAGTCTGATCCGCGCATGGCGGCCCAGATCATCAAGGAATGGATAACCGCCGATGAGTGATAACGGAATCCGCAAGAGCGCCGTGCTGCTGTTCAGTCTCGGCCAGAACGAGGCGGTTGAGGTGTTCAAATACCTGGGCCCCAAGGAAGTGCAGAAAATCTCGCTGGCGATGGCGGCGATCAACAACCTCAGCTACGAGCAGATCGATGAGGTGGTGGCCGACTTCCGCAAGGAGTGCGACGCCCGCGCCAGCATAGGCGCGTCCGACGAATATCTGCGCAATGTGTTGATCGAGGCGCTGGGGCCGGACAAGGCTTCCAACCTGCTGGACAAGATCATGCAGGGCAATGATCACAGCGGCATTGAAAGCCTGAAGTGGATGGATCCGTCTTCGGCCGCTGACCTGATCCGCCACGAACACCCGCAGATCATCGCCACCATCCTGGTTCACCTGGAGCCGGATCTGTCCAGTTCCATCCTGTCTTTCTTCCCCGAGCGCATGCGCAATGAAGTGCTGATCCGGACCGCCACGCTGGAAGGCGTGCAGCCGCAGGCGCTGCGCGAGCTGAACGATGTGCTGACCCAGCTGCTGTCCGGCTCGGACCGCATCAAGAAGAGCGCGTCCGGCGGCGTGGGACTCACCGCGGAAATTCTCAACTTCATGGGTGGCAATGTCGAAGCGTCCGCCCTCAGCTTTATCCGCGAGTACGATCCGGAGCTGGCGCAGCGCATTCAGGACAAAATGTTCGTGTTCGAGAATATTCTGGATATTGACGATCGCTCGATCCAGACCATCTTGCGCGAGGTGCAGACCGACTCCCTGGTGATCGCCTTGAAGGGCACAAGCAACGACCTGAAAGAAAAAATCTTCCGCAATATGTCGCAACGCGCGGCGGAAATGCTGCGCGACGATCTCGAGTCCAAAGGGCCGGTCAAACTGTCGGAAGTGGAAGCCGAGCAGAAGGAAATCCTCAAGGTGGTGCGCAAGCTCGCCGACGACGGTCAAATCGTGCTAGGCAGCAAGGGCGGCGATGAAGGCCTCGTCGAGTAACAGTCCCATCATTCCCGGCGAGCAACTGGAAAGCTGGACCAGTTGGAGTCCATCGTCCCTGGATGGCTTCACGCAAGCCTTGAATCCCGCCCAGTTGATGGCGATGAGCCAGACGCGCCGTCCCGGCGCCAGCCTGGCGGAGAAGATCGCGGCCGGAGAAGGCGCCCAGCAGATTCCGGTTTCATTGGCCGAAGCCGAGGCCATGGCGGAGCGGGAAGAGGTGGCGGAGCAGGAGGAAGAGCCTGCGCTGAGCTATCCTACCGCCGCCGAATTGGAGGCTATCCATCAGGAGGCCTGGCAAACCGGCCATGAGGCGGGTTTGGAAGCCGGACGGGCGGAAGGGTTCGAGCAGGGCTTGCAGGCGGGCCAGGAACAAGGCGCCGCGGCGGCGCGCGCGGAGTTGGCGCCGCAACTGGAAGAGGCTTGGCAATCCTTGCGCAAGATGAGCGATGCCTTTTCCGCCGAGTTGGCCCGGGTGGAGGAGGCTTTGGCCGGCGATGTGCTCAAGCTTGCCTGGCAGCTGGCGCAAAAGGTGGTACAGCGGCAGATCGCATGCGATGAGCAGGCGTTGCTGCCCTTGCTGCAGTCTGCCTTGAGCGAGTTGCCGTCCACGCTGGCGGGCGCGCGTTTGCGGGTCAATCCGGCCGATCTTGCCGCCGCGCGCGCGTTTCTGGAGCAGGAGTCGCCGGAGACGGTGTGGCAGTGGATTGAGGATCCCGCCATCGCCCGCGGCGGCTGCGTGATCGATGCGTCTTCGATTCGTCTCGACATGAGCATGGAAACCCGCTTGGCCGCGCTATCCCGCGCGCTTGGCCTGGAGGCCGAGAGCGATGAGCCGGCATCTGATTGAGCGTCAGCGCGAATGGCTGGCCGCATGCGGCGAGGCGGCCGCGGCCGCCAGCTTGTGGCAGCCTTGCGGCCGCCTGGTGCGCGTCACCGGCATGGTGATGGAGGCGGTCGGCATCAAGCTGCCGGTGGGCAGCGCCTGCCAGGTGATGCTGCCTGAAGGCAAGGCGGTTGAAGCGGAAGTGGTGGGCTTCTCCGACGATAAAGTCTTTTTGATGCCGCTGAGCAATGTGCACGGCCTGCTGCCGGGCACGCCGGTATTGCCTCTGCCCGGGCTGGCGCCGCCGCGCTACGGCCATGCGCACCGCGCGGCGGGGGCGATGGCGGCCAGCGGCCGCCAGGTGCCGGTGGGGCTGAGTCTGCTGGGGCGGGTGCTGGACTCGCTGGGCCGTCCGCTGGATGACCTCGGCCCTATCCATCCTGATGCCTGGTTTCCCTTGTACAGCCAGCCGATGAACCCGCTTCATCGCACGCCGGTGCATGATGTGCTGGATGTGGGCGTGCGCGCCATCAACGGCTTGCTTACCGTCGGCCGCGGCCAGCGCCTGGGCTTGTTCGCCGGTTCCGGCGTCGGCAAGTCGGTGTTGCTGGGCATGATGGCCCGTTTCACCAAGGCCGATGTGGTGGTGGTGGGCCTGATCGGCGAGCGGGGGCGCGAGGTCAAGGACTTCATCGAAAACATCCTGGGCGAGGAGGGGCGCGCCCGTTCCGTAGTGGTGGCCGCGCCGGCCGATATGCCGCCCTTGATGCGTTTGCACGGCGCGGCGTATGCGACCGCTCTGGCCGAGTATTTCCGCGCCCAGGGCCTGGATGTGCTGCTGCTGATGGATTCGGTCACCCGTTACGCCATGGCGCAGCGCGAAATCGCGCTGGCGATCGGCGAGCCGCCGGTAACCAAGGGTTATCCGCCGTCCGTTTTCGCGCGGCTGCCGCAACTGATCGAGCGGGCCGGCAATGGCGAGGAGGGCGGCGGCTCCATTACCGGTTTCTACACGGTTTTGTCCGAAGGCGACGACCAGCAGGATCCGATCGCCGACTCGGCGCGGGCCATTCTGGATGGCCACTTTGTGCTGTCGCGCAGCTTGGCCGAAGCCGGCCACTATCCCGCCATCGATATCGAACAGTCCATCAGCCGGGTGATGGTGGATGTGGTGCCGCAGTCGCAAACCGATCTGGCGCGCCAATTCAAGCAGCTGTACTCCCGTTATCAGCGCAACCGGGACTTGATCAGCGTGGGCGCTTATGTCCCCGGCTCGGACCCGGTGCTGGATGACGCGATGCGCCGGCAGCTGCCCATGGTGAGCTTCCTGACCCAGCCCATGCATGAGTCGCAGGATTACGCCTCTTGTTGCGAGCAACTGGCCATGGTGCTGGCTTGAGAGGTGAGCGATGGCGCAAAGCAAGTATCAGCTGTTGATTCAACTGGCGGATGAGAAGCAGCAGGCCGCGGCGGAGCGCATGGGCGCGGCCCAGAACCGACTGATTCAGGCGCAGTCGCGGCAGCAGCAATTGCACGATTTTCGCGAGGAGTACCGCCACCGCCTGGTCGATAGCGGCGGCAAGGGCATCTCGGTGATGCAGTATCAGGATTTCTGCAAGTTTCTGCTTAGGCTGGACGAGGCGATGACGCAGCAAACGCAAGAGGTGGAGCGTTGCACCCAGCGTTTTGTGATGGAGAGGCAAGCTTGGCAAATGGAATACAAGAAATTCAAAGCCTATGAAAAGCTGTTGCAGCGCGAGATCGAGCGCGAGGCGCAGAAAGAGGCCAAGTTGCAGCAAAAGCAGACCGACGAGTTTGCCACCCGGCAGTTCTGGGACCGTACGCACGGCGGCTAGTTAGGATCTGGCACATTGTTTGCTTTAGTTCTGCCGTAACGTATCTGCCGAGGTTTTGCCATGACCATCACTGTCACCACCGCTGCCGTCAAGACCGCCCCTTCCACCGGCGCCTCTTCCGGCGGTGCCGCAGGGCCCGCGCAAGGCGGCGCGGGCGATTTGTTCGCCAGCCTGCTGGGTTTGCAGCTGAGTTCGGTCGGCGGGCTGCAAGGCTTGGGCGACGGCGCTGTCGATACGAAAACGGACAGCAAGGACGACAAGCCTTCCACGACGGACGCCTCGATGCAAGCCGTGTTGGCCATGCCGCTGGCCGCCGCCATGCAGAGCCAGCTTTCTCCGGTGGATGTCAAACAGGCTGCGCCCGATTTGCTGCAGCAGGTCGCGGCGAAGATCGATCCTACGGTTTTGTCGCAAGCCAAGCAGAGCTTCAACTGGCAGCCGCTTCAGCAAAAATTGCCGGACCCGGATGCCGCCAATGCGCAATTCTTGCCGCTTCAGGCCGCGCAGCAGGCTGCGCAGAGCAATCAGCAGCCGCAACAAGTCGCCCCCACAAATATGCCGCAGCTTTCCTTGCCGCAGCAGCTCACCGATCCCAGCTGGGGCAAGGCGCTGGGCGAGCAGGTGCTGGGCATGGTGAACTTGAAGATGGACAAGGCGCAGATCCAGCTCAATCCCCCGCAACTGGGCCCGATCGAGGTTACCGTCAAAATGAACGGCAACGATCAGGCGCAGGTGATGTTCACCGCAGCCGTGCCGGCGACGCGCGAGGCGCTGGAAAACAATATGCACCGGCTGAGCTCGATGATGTCGGCCAATGGCATCCAGTTGACCGACTCCCAGGTGTCCAGCGGGCAGTCCGATCAGCAGCGGCAAGCTTATCAGCAGAAGAAGGGGCAGCAGCAGGCGGAGGGGCCGGCGGAGGTGTCCGGCGTGGACGCTTTGACGGCGCTGAAGGCCGCGCGCGGCATACTTAGCATCTTTGCCTGACCCGAATTTGATATCGATACTGTTCAGATGGCCGAGAAAACTGGAAAATACGGCCGGGAAATCGTTTAAGATTTCACTAGGCACATCTTAAAGAACAGGTCATAACATATGTCTGATGATAAAAAGGCGGAAAAAGCGGAAAAGAAGGCGGGCGGAGGCGGCAACAAGCTGATGCTGATCGTCATCATCCTGCTGGTCCTGGTTCTGGCCGCGGTGGGCGGGCTGGCCGTCTATATGTTCACCAGCATGCATAAAGCGCCGGGCGGCGCGCAGACCGAAGAGGTCAAGGAAAAACCGAAGAAGAAAAAAGAGGGCCCGCCGGTGTTCGAGAAAATGGACACCTTCGTGGTCAATCTGGCCGGCAATGACGGCAGCCTGCTGCAAGTGGACATGCAGGCTGAATTGAGCGACGAAGAGGCAAAGAAGAAGTTCACCGACTACGCGCCCAAGATCCGCAGCGCGGTGATCCTGTTGTTGTCATCCAAGAGCGCGGCGGAAATCAGCACGGCGGACGGCAAGGTCAAGCTGAAGGCTCAGGTCAAGCAGATCATCAACGAAGCGATGGATGCTGGCGAAGATCCTCCGGTGGATAGCGTGCTGTTCACATCCTTCATCATTCAGAAGCAATAAGAGGCGATGGGCGACGATATCCTGTCCCAGGAGGAGGTCGACGCGCTACTGCGCGGCGTCTCCGGAGAGGACGAAGACGAGGAAGGCGGGCAGGACGCCCAAGGTGTCCGCGGCTATGATATCGGCCGGCAGGAACGCATTGTCCGGGGCCGGATGCCGACCCTGGAAATCATCAATGAGCGTTTCGCCCGCAATCTGCGCATAGGCCTGTTCAACTTTTTGCGCCGCAACGCCGAAATTTCGGTGGGACCGGTGCGGGTGCAGAAATACAGCGAGTTCATCCGCAATCTGGTGGTGCCGACTAACCTGAACCTGGTGCACGTCAAGCCTTTGCGCGGCACCGGCTTGCTGATTTTCGATCCGGATTTGGTATTCCTGATCGTGGATAATCTGTTCGGCAGCGATGGCCGCTACCACGTTCGGGTGGAGGGCCGAGATTTCACGCCGACCGAGCAGCGCATCATCCATCGCCTGCTGGAGGTGGTGTTCTCCGAATGCCAGAAAGCCTGGGAGCCGGTGTATCCGATCGAGTTCGTGTATCTGCGTTCCGAGATGAACACCCAGTTCGCCAACATCGCCACGCCGACGGAAGTGGTGGTGGCGGTGACCTTCCATATCGAACTGGGCGCGGGCGGCGGCGATTTCCATATCTGCTTGCCGTATTCGATGGTCGAGCCTATCCGCGACTTGTTGTCCAGCACCATGCAGGCCGACCGCACCGAGGTGGACAACCGCTGGGTCAATCTGATGACCCACCAGGTGCAGGCGGCCGAGGTGGAGCTGGTGGCGAGCCTGGCGCACGCCAAGGTAACGCTGGGACAGATACTGAATCTGAAAAACGGCGATGTGGTGATGGTGGACATACCCGAGCGGGTGGAGGCGGATGTGTCTGGAATCCCGGTATTCGAAGCCAGTTACGGCACGGTGCAGGGGCGGTATGCGCTGAAAGTGGAAAAGATTCTGGCGGGGGCCCATGAGTTCTTGGAATCCCCGGGAGAGAAAGAGCAATGAGCGAAGAAGCACAAGCCGGCGGCGCCGGCGCGGAAGAAGAAATTTCGATGGACGACTGGGCCGCCGCGATGGCGGAGCAGGAGACGGTCGACAGCCAGCCGCCTGTCGAGGCGGTGCCGGCGCAGAACCTGTTTCAGGAGTTGGGCGCCAGCAGCGCGGTAAGCGGTCCGCAGAATCTGGACATGATCCTGGACATCCCGGTGCAGCTGACCGTGGAGCTGGGTCGAACCAAGATCGCCATCCGCAACCTGTTGCAATTAGCCCAGGGCTCGGTGGTGGAATTGGACGGCATGGCCGGCGAGCCGATGGACGTGCTGGTGAACGGTTGTCTGATCGCCCAGGGCGAAGTGGTGGTGGTGAACGACAAGTTCGGCATCCGCCTGACGGATATCATCACGCCAGCCGAACGCATACGTCGATTGCAGAAATAATGAACATCAAACCAGTTTTCCAAGTGCGTCTGGCGCTGCCGGGCGCATTTTGCGTTCTAGCTTCCGCCATGGCGTCGGCGCTGCCTGCCGCGGCGCCGGTCGCGCCGTCGCCGTCGCCCTTTGTCAGTTTGCTGCAAGTGGTATTGGCGCTGGCGGTGGTGCTGGGCGCCATTGTCGGCGTGGCTTGGCTGTTGCGCCGCGTGTCCGGCGGCATGCTGGGCACGGCTGGCCGGGTCAGGGTTGTGGGCGGCGCCATGGTTGGACAGAAGGAGCGGGTGGTGATCGTCGAGTTGGAAGGCGAATGGCTGGTGCTGGGTGTGACGCCCAATCAGGTCAATTTGCTGAACAAGATGCCCCGTCCCGAAGGCGCCGAAACCGCGCCGCAAACGCCCGCCGAACCCTTTGCCCGTTGGTTGAAGCAAGCCCTGGATAAAAGCCGCGCCGGAGCGGCGACACGGGACAAGCAATGAAAAAAAAGATTGTGATCGGCCTCGCCAGCGGCGCGGCCTTGTTGTCGCCTTTGTTGGCGGACGCGGCGGCGGGCTTGCCGCTGATGACCAGCAGCCCGGCGGCGGGCGGCGGGCAGAATTATTCGCTCAGCCTGCAGATGCTGCTGTTCATGACCGCCTTGGGCTTCATTCCGGCGATGATGCTGATGATGACGGCCTTCACCCGCATCGTGATCGTATTGTCTTTGTTGCGGCAGGCCTTGGGCACCACCCAAACCCCGCCTAACCAGGTCATCGTCGGCTTGGCGCTGTTTTTGACGCTGTTCGTCATGGGGCCGACCTTCGACCAAGTGTACAGCAAGGCCTGGGTGCCGTTCTCCGACGACAAGATCAGTTTCAACCAGGCGCTGGACGAAGCGAGCAAGCCGATGAAGGCCTTCATGCTGCGGCAGACGCGGGAAAAGGATCTGGCTTTCTTCATTGAGATATCCCAGTCGCCCAAGCCGCAGACCAAGGAAGACGTGTCGATGAAAACGCTGATTCCGGCTTTCGCCATCAGCGAGATGAAGACGGCGTTCCAGATCGGCTTCATGATTTTCATCCCCTTCATGATCATCGACCTGGTGGTGGCCAGCATCCTGATGGCGATGGGCATGATGATGGTGTCGCCGGTCACCATCTCCTTGCCGTTCAAGATGATGTTGTTCGTGCTGGTTGACGGCTGGACGCTGTTGATGGGCTCGCTGGTGCAGAGTTTTTACACCGGATGACGGCGCGTTTGCAAAAGCTGGAGCGGGAGGATTGGCCGGCTTGCTTCCAGTTGTTCCAGGAGAGCGTGCACGCTTTGGCCGGCGGCGCCTACACGCGAGAGCAGTGCGCAGCCTGGGCGCCGATGCGGAGTTGGAGCGATGGCGTTGAGCAAGGGTGGCGCGAGCGCCTGGCTGGCGCCTGGGCCTGCAAGGCTGTGGCGGATGACGGCCGACTGGCCGGCTTTGCCTGGCTCAAGCGCGGCGGCGAGTTCGACATGTTGTTCGTCGCGCCCTGGTGCGGCAGGCAAGGATTGGCGAGCGCGATGATCGCCGAACTGGAGGCGCAGGCGGCAAGAGAGGGCGTCATCGCCCTGCATGCCTGGGCCAGCCATGCCGCCAGGCCGGTATTCGAGCGCGCGGGCTATCGCTTGCTGCGCGCCAATCGCATCGTCCGCAATGGCGTGGAAATCGATAATTGGCTGCTGGCCAAAGGCGGCTGGCGCGAGGAGGAAAAATGAGCCCGGAACTGGTCATCAGCATTGTTCAGAATGCTTTGTACATCCTGATCATCGTCGCCGCGCCGGTCTTGCTGACCTCCTTGCTGGTCGGCTTGCTGGTCAGCGTTTTGCAAGCGGCTACCCAGATCAACGAAATGACGCTGACCTTTATTCCCAAGCTGCTGGCGATGTTTCTGGTGTTGGTGCTGGCGGGGCCGTGGATGCTCAATACCCTGATCGAGTACACCACCCGCTTGTTCCAAAGCATACCCAACGTGATAGGCTGATGCTGACTTTAAGCGATGTTCAGATCAACGCGCTGGTATCGGCCTTCGTCTGGCCGTTCGCCCGCATTGTCGGGCTGTTCCTGGCTGAGCCCATCTTCGCCTACCGCGGCCTGCCGCGCTCGTTCAAAGCCGGCTTCGCCCTGATGCTGACCGTATTGATGGCGCCCTTGCTGCCGCCGTTGCCGGCCGTGCCGCTGGTGTCGGCGGAGGGAATCGCGATCCTGATACAGCAACTGCTGATTGGCTTGGCCATGGGTTTTGTGATGCGCTTGGTGATCAGCGCGGTGGAAATCACCGGCTTCATCATCGGCGCGCAAACCGGCCTGGGGTTCGCCATGTTCTACGACCCCATCCATGCCGCCCAGGTGCCGGTGCTGTCGCAGATGCTGTCGCTGTTCACGTTCTTTCTGTTCCTGGCCTTCGACGGCCATCATGTGGTGCTGCACACTTTGTTTGAAAGCTTCAAGGTGCTGCCCATAGGCTTGTCCATGCCGGCGCAGGGCATCAAGTCCCTGGTGTTGTGGGGCAGCCATCTGGTCGAGTGGGGCGTCTTGCTGGCCATGCCGGTGATAGGCGCGCTGTTGATCACCAACCTGGCCATCGGGGTGATGACCCGCGCCGCGCCGCAATTCAACATCTTCTCCTTCGGTTTCCCGCTGACCATCATGATAGGTTTCGGCACCCTGTATGTGACGATGCCGATGATGATTCCGGTGATAGAGCGGATGTACCAGGCCGGCTTTGAAATGATGCTGCGCATGCTGCAGGCCAAGTAGCGGCGATACTCGTAGACTGCGCCCGCTTTCTGTTAAAATACCGCGAAATTTTGATCGACGATCCGGTTCGTCCGAACCCGAAAACCAACAGAGGCAAATATGGCAGGTCACAGTAAATGGGCTAACATCCAGCACCGCAAGGGTCGCCAGGATGCCAAACGTGGCAAGATTTTCACCCGCCTGATCAAGGAAATCACCGTCGCGGCCAAAATGGGCGGCGGCGATGTCAACATGAACCCGCGCCTGCGCCTGGCAGTGGACAAGGCCAAGGCCGAATCCATGCCCAAGGACAATATCGAAAACGCGATCAAGCGCGGCACCGGCCAGCTGGATGGCGTCGATTACGTCGAATGCCGTTATGAAGGCTATGGCATAGCCGGCGCGGCGGTGATGGTGGACTGTCTGACCGACAACAAGACCCGCACCGTGGCCGACGTGCGCCACGCCTTCTCCAAGTACGGCGGCAATATGGGCACCGACGGTTGCGTGTCCTTCCAGTTCAAGCATTGCGGCTATCTGGTGTTCGCGCCGGGCGTGGACGAAGACGCGCTGATGGAAGCCGCGCTGGAAGCCGGCGCCGAAGACGTAGTGGCGAATGACGACGGCTCGATCGAAGTGATCACCGGCCCCTACGAGTTCTCCGACATCAAGGACGCGCTGGACGCCAAGGGCTTCAAGTCCGAGATGGGCGAAGTGACCATGCGCGCCGACAATGAAACCGAGCTGACCGGCGACGAAGCCGTCCGCATGCAAAAGCTGCTGGACGCGCTGGAAGACCTGGACGATGTGCAGGAAGTCTACACCTCTGTGGTGATCGGCGAATAAGCGCCATCCATCGCGCATTGCCCTGAAACCCGGCTCGGCCGGGTTTTTTCATGGCGGCTGCGGCGGCGACGGGCTTGGGCGGCGCGCGCGCGCGGTGTAAACTGGCGGCTTAATCAAACTGTCACGCCGCCGGGAGAGCTTGCCGTCTATGCACCAGCCGCACGCGGAACGCCGCCATCGCTTGTTGACCATCATCGGCGACGGCATCGCCTTATTGCCCACCGCGCATGAGTCTGTGCGCAATGCCGACAACCATTACCCCTTCCGGGCGGACAGCCATTTCCTATACCTGACCGGTTTCGCCGAGCCGGAGTCGGTGCTGCTGCTGGATGGCCGCAGCGGCAAATCCATCTTGTTTTGCCGCGAGCGCAATCCGGATATGGAAATCTGGGATGGTTTCCGCTACGGCCCGGAGCGGGCGCGCGAAACTTTCGGCTTCGACGAGGCTTATCCGCTCAGCGAAATGGCGGAACGGATTCCCGACCTATTGGCCGACCGCCATCAGTTGTGGTGGCCGCTGGGGCATGACGAATCGTTTGATCGCCGGGTCAATGTCTGGCTGGACGCGGTGCGGCAACGCTCGCGCGCCGGCGCCCGTCCGCCGGCCCACTATGGAGACCTGCGCGCCTTGCTGGACGAGATGCGCATCGTCAAGGACGCTGCCGAGATCGAATTATTGCGCGAGGCCGGCTCCATCTCCGCCGCCGGCCATGTCCAGGCCATGCGGGCGGCGCGGCCGAGCATGCGCGAATATCAGCTGGAGGCCGAGCTGCTGCATGCTTTTGTCAGCCGCGGCGCGCGCCATCCGGCGTATGAGTGCATCGTCGCCGGCGGCGCTAACGCCTGCACGCTGCACTATGTGGCCAATGATGGCTGGCTGAACGAGGGCGAGCTGGTTCTGATCGACGCTGGTTGCGAATGGCAGGGCTACGCCGGCGACATCACCCGCACCTTTCCGGTGAACGGCCGCTTCAGCGGCCCGCAGCGCGATGTGTACGAGGTGGTGTTGGCGGCGCAGCTGGCGGCGATCGAGGCCATCAGGCCCGGCGCGATATGGCATGCGCCCGGCGACGCGGCTTTGAAAGCATTGGCGCAGGGCATGCTGGATTTGGGGCTGCTGTCCGGCACGGTAGACGGCGTCATCGAGTCGGGCGACTACCGCCGCTTCTACATGCACGGCGTCGGCCACATGATAGGGCTGGACGTTCACGATGTCGGCCAGCGCAAAGTGCATGGCCAGTGGCGCAGCTATCAGCCCGGCATGTGCACCACGGTCGAGCCTGGCCTGTATATCCGACCGGCCGAAGACGTGCCGGAGGCTTTCCATCATATCGGCGTGCGTATCGAGGACGATGTGCTGGTGACGGAGAGCGGCAATGAGGTTTACACCGCGGGCGTGCCCAAAACGGTCGCGGCAATCGAAGCGCTGATGCGCGGAGAGTAAAGACAATGAAAGCAATGACGAGCGAACACGCGGATGTGCTGGTGGTCGGCGGCGGCCCGGTGGGCGCGCTGGCGGCCCTCAGGCTGGCGCGGCAGGGCCGCAGCGTAACGCTGGTGGAGGCCCGCGCCCGCGACGCGGAAGTGAAGGACGCGCGCGCCTTGGCCTTGTCCTGGCATAGCCGCGAGCTGCTGGCCGACGCCGGCGCATGGCCGGCTGGCTTGCCAGCCACCGATATCGATGTGGTGCATGTGTCGCAGCAAGGCAGCTGCGGCCGCACTCGGCTGGACAAAAGCGATCTGGCGCTGCCGCACTTGGGCGCGGTGGTGGACTACCCGGCCTTGGTGGCGGGATTGGCGAAGGCCTTGGAGCAGGCCGGCGTGCAAGTGCTGTGGCAAAGCCGCGTGCTGTCCGTGAAAAGCCTGAGCCAGTATGCCTGCGCCGAGGTGGATACGCCGGATGGCAAGCTGCTGTTGACCGCGAGCCTGGTGGCCATGGCCGAAGGCGGCGCCTTGGCGGAAAGCCTGCCCGGCGTGCGCCGGCTGACGCACGATTACCATCAATGCGCGGTGCTGGCCGAGGTGGAGACCGAGCTGCCGCATCAGGGCGTGGCTTACGAGCGTTTCGCCCATGACGGGCCGTTCGCGCTCTTGCCGCATGAGGATCGCTATATGCTGGTGTGGACGCGCAGCCAGCAGGACGCCGCGCGGCTGGTGGAGGCCGATGAGGCCGTGCTGCGCCAGGAGCTGCAGCAAGCGATAGGCGAGAGGCAAGGGCAAATCCTGTCCATCGGCCCGCGGGCGAGCTTCCCCTTGGCGCTGCGCCAGGTGAACCAGGTGGTCAGCGGCCGGGTGGCGCTGATAGGCAATGCCGCCCAGACCATGCACCCGGTGGCGGCGCAAGGGCTCAACCTGGGCCTGCGCGACGCGGTGGGCTTAAGCCTGGCCCTGGAGGGCGTCAAGGATGCCGGCGACGCGCGCGCGCTCAAGCGCTATGCCGACAGCCGCAAGCTGGACAGCCATGCCGTGGTGGGTTTCACCCATGGTTTGATCAAATTATTCGATGGGCACCACCCGCTGGTGAATGCGCTGCGAGGCATGGGCATGATCGCCCTGGATACGGTGCCGCCGTTGAGGCGAAAATTCGCCAGCCATCTGGTGTTTGGAGTGGGAAGCGCGTAATGCGGGACGATAGTTATCACGCCGTGATCGTCGGCGGCGGCCTGGTGGGCGCCAGCCTGGCGCTGGCCTTGGCGCGAACCGGCCGCAAAGTAGCCTTGCTTGAGGCTGGCGAGCCGGATCAGCAGGCATTGGATCAAGGCTGGGATGCGCGGATTTATGCCGTCAGCCCGGCCAACCGCCGTTTTCTGGAAAGCCTGGCCGCGTGGCCGGAGATGGCGCGCGTCGGCACCATCGCGGCCATGGATGTGCGCGGCGATGCCGGCGGCCGCATTCAGTTCTCCGCTCGCGATGCCGGCGCGGAGGCGCTGGCCTGGATCGCGGAAAACCGCTGGATGCTGGCCGCCTTGTGGCGGCGGCTGCGCGAATGCGATATCGAACTGATCTGCGGCGCGCGGGCAAGCTCCTTGGCCACGTCCGCCAAAGAGGCGCGCCTGACTCTGGAGGATGGCCGCGCGCTGCGCGCCGAGCTGCTGGTCGGCGCGGACGGCGCCAACTCCTGGGTGCGCGGGCAATTGGGTTTGGCGGCCAGCGTCAAGCCTTACGGCCAAAGCGGCGTGGTGGCCAATTTCAGCTGCGAGAAGCCGCATGGCGGCGTGGCGCGGCAATGGTTCACCGGCGACAGCGTGCTGGCCTGGCTGCCGATGGCGGGGAACCGAATCTCCATGGTGTGGTCAACCTCTGATCCAGACGCTCTGCTGCAATTGTCGCCGGAGGCTTTGGCCGAACGCGTGGCGGCGGCGGGCGGCCATGAGCTGGGCGCTTTCGCCACGCTGACGCCGGCGGCGGCTTTCCCCTTGCGCTTGATCCAGCCCGAGGCGGTGGCGGCGGAGCGGGTGGCGCTGATAGGCGATGCCGCCCATACCGTGCATCCGCTGGCGGGGCAGGGCGTGAACCTGGGCTTCCAGGACGCGGCTCAATTGGCTGAATTGCTGAAAGGCGAACCCGATTGCGGCGACTGGATGCTGTTGCGCCGCTATCAGCGGCAAAGAAAAGAAGCCGTCATGACCATGCAACTCGGTTGTGACAGCCTGTACCGTTTGTTCCATGCCCGCGCGCCGGGGCTGTCCTGGCTGCGGAACACCGGCTTGAGCCTGACCAACTGCCTGACGCCGTTGAAGCGGCAGTTCGCCCGGCAAGCCATTGGATATTGATCCCTGAGGACCCTTTGATCGATGAATAAGAAACTCAAAACGCTGGCGCTGGCCAGCGCCACGCTGATGACGCTGGCCGCCTGCTCCCAGGCCGCCGGCAGCAACCTCGACGAGGTGAAGAAGGCCTTCGTCGGCCACTTCCCGGGCAAGCAGGTGAAGAGCGTCAGCGCCACGCCGGTCAAGGGCATTTATGAGGTGGTGGTGGACGGCAAGCAAGTGGTGTACGTCAATAGCGACGCCAGCTATCTGTTCGTCGGCGATCTGATCGATACCAAGAGCAAGGAAAGCCTGACCGAGAAGAAGGTCGCCGAACTGTCCAAGGTGGACTTCAACGCGCTGCCGTTCGAATATGCCTTCAAGGACGTGCGAGGCAAGGGCGAGCGCAAGATGGCGATCTTCACCGATCCGGACTGCCCGTATTGCAAGAAGCTGGAGCGCGAAAGCCTGAAGGATATCGACAACGTCACCATCTATACCTTCCTGTACCCGCTGACCCAGCTGCATCCGGACGCGATGCGCAAGTCCAAGCAAATCTGGTGCTCGGCCGACAAGGTGTCCACTTGGACCGCATTCATGCGCGACGGCAAGCCGCTGACCGGCCCGGAAAATTGCGATACCGCCGCGCTGGACAAGATCCAGGCGCTGGGCGAGAAGATGGGCATCACCGGCACGCCGGCGCTGATTTTCGCGAACGGCCGCGTGGTGCCGGGCGCCATCGACGGCGACGACATCGAAAAGCTGTTGAGCGCGAAGTAAGCGGATCAAGGGCCGGCATCGTCGGCCCTTTCGCATGGGATGGCGATGGGCGGATTCGAGCGATGAGGCGGCGCTGGAGCGTGGCGGAGAAGGCGTTGCTGGCCCTGTGGCTGTCCATTCTGGCGCATGCGGCCTTGCTGTGGCTGCCTGTGCCTTTTGGTTCGCCGACAGGCCATGCTTTTCAAGGCCTGCGGGTGCGTCTGGCGGCCAGAGAGGCCTCGCCGTCGGCGGCGCCCGCCGCGCCGCCAGTTGAATCGCCCTTTGTTCCCGCGTCCGCCAAGGAAGCCGCCTCGGCGGGCAGCCGCGCTTTCGCGCCTGCCGGCGGCGAAGCGCGCCTGGGCGCGGATATCTATTATCCCGCGCGGGAGCTTGACCGGCTGGCCGAGGAGAAGGGCGCGATAGCCTTGCCCGACATCGTCTTGCCGCCCGGCATTCCCAGTTTGACCATTGTGGTGTTCATCAGCGAAGCGGGGAGGGTGGACGCGGTGCGTTTCGAGGGCAAGACCACGCCGCAGCTGGAGGCGGCCATCGCGCCGGTTTTCCGCTCGGCCGACTATCATCCCGCCCGCAAGAACGGCCAGGATGTGAAGAGCTACAAACGCATCCGGATCGAATCTCAGCCGGATAATTCTCCCGCCGCCCCGCCTCTGTCGCATTGAGTGGCTTCGTGATACATTGTTTGCCGTTCCGGCGCATGCCGGAGGGCTAACACCACCAGGGGCGGACGAACCGCCCCGGTTCACGACACAAAGGATACGCCATGTCTGATCTGCAGACGCTGTTCACCCAGGCCCAGGCCGATGTCAAAACCCTGTCCGAGCGTCCGGACAACCAAACCCTGCTGCAGCTGTACGCGCTGTTCAAGCAAGCCACCGAGGGCGATGCCCACGGCGAGCGCCCGGGCATGATGGACTTCATCAACCGCGCCAAGTTCGATGCGTGGGAAAAGCTGAAGGGCAAGGCTAACGATGCGGCGATGCAGGAATACGTCGACGTGGTGAACAAGCTGCTGGCCGACTGATCCGGCAGGCAAGCGGATAAGCGAAACGGCGCCTGATGGCGCCGTTTTGCATTGGGCGCGATCGCGCCTACCAGCAGCCGCTGACGCTGAGGGCCGTGCCGCTGGCGTTGATATTGCTTTGATTGCCCAGGTTGTCCAATTGATAGGTTTGGCAACTGTCCTGCGCCTGGTTGCCCTGCGGCGTGGCCGTCAATGTGTAAGCGCTGGCTGTCGAACTGGAGATGGCGAGCGCGTAGAGATTATTGCCGTTGCCCGGCACGTAGATCGTGCCGCTGGCGTAGCCCAGCGTGGCAAGTTGCGAGGCATAGGTGTTTTGCAGCGCGTAATAGTTTTCCTGGCGCGTCGCCAAATCCTGCAAGGCGGTTTTGGCCGAGGCGCGATTCGATTGCAGGATGAAGCTCTGGTAAGAGGGCAGCGCGATGCCGATCAAGATGGCCAGCACCGCCACTGCGATGACCAGTTCCATCAGGCTGAAGCCTTCCGATATTCGTTTCATGTCCTCCCCTTGATTGAGCGCGCCTCAGCGCAATTCTATCCAGTTCAGCCTGGCGTGCAGGTCGAATGCCGCCGGATTGATCTGCGGCGGCGACGAGATCGGTCCGCCGTTGATGCTGCTGCCGATCACGAAATAATTGTTCTGATAGCCCACTACGCTGGGGCTGCCGGCCATATTGATGGCGATGCCGTTGATCACGCTGCCGCTGATGCCGTTGAAATTGCCGGAATCGTTGGCGTAGAAGGAGCGGGCGGTGGCGCCGCCGGTTTTCATGTTCAGCGACATCGAAAAACCGGTGGCCGACGCTACCGTGCAGGAGGAAGGATCGTTGTTGGGCGGAATGGTGGTGTTGACGGTGAAGGTGCCCAGCTCGTTCACCGGGTTGTAGACCACTTGCTCGCGGCTGCCTGGCAGATTGAGCGCCCAGCCATAGCTGTTGTTGGTGGTGCAGGCGGTGTTGCCTTGCCAGCAAACCGGGTTGTTGGACAGGGCGCGGTAGCCTTGCACCGTGCTGAGCGTGGAGCTGTAGGAGGCGGTCACGCTTTGGCTGGTGAGATTGCTAGGCCTCAGCGCCAGCCCGCCGCTGGGAGCGCTCTGGCTGTAGTACTCGGTTTGCCCCGCCAGCGTGTTCCAGCCCGACATGTCCCAGTCCCAAACGCCGTAAAGGCTTTGCGTGCCGCTGGCGTAGATGTCGGCCGACGAGGTGGTGAAGGGGATTTTCTGTCCAGTGCCGAAGGCCAGCAGCACGCGCGGACTGGCATTGCCGGTGGGAATGGCGGAGGCCAGTAATTTGGAGGTGATGGGCTGCAGGCTGCGGGTGCAGGTGCCGTTGCTGACCTGGGTGTTGGTGCAATAGGTGTACTGCGTGGTGAACAATGGCGCGGCGGCGCCGGTGCCGTATTGCGACACGCTCCAGCTGGAGGGGTTGTTGGAGGTCACGTCGAAGCGCCAGACATTGCCGAATAAATCGCCGGCGTAGAGATAGTCGGTGATGCCGTCGCCATCCAGGTCGACCGCCGTGGCGTAGTAAATGCCGTTCTTGTTGCCGCCGCCGGATGGGTCGTTGCTGGCGCCGCTGCCAGTATCCAGTTCGTAAAAAGTCTGCGCGCCGCTGCTGCTGACCAGCATGATGTAGATCACTGCATGGCCGTTGGCGCTGCTGTAGCCGTTGCCGAATACCGCGCCCCATTGCCCGTTGTGAAAACGGGCGATGACCGGCGTGCCGAAGGTATAGCCCAGATCGTTGCCACAGTTGGTCTTGTTGGCGCAGCTGATCGACGCTGGCGTGATTTCATTCAATACCAGGCTGGAGGCATTGGTTTCGGAGAAATTGGCGGGATTGCTGATGTCCAGCAGATACAGCGCCTGCCCGCCCGCGCCCAGGCCGCCCATCAGCCAGGTGTGCCAGTTGTTGTTGAAGAACAGATCGTCGGCATCCGGCGTGGCGTCCACATAATATTGGTGGCCGTAGGTCGGCGTGCTGTACTGGATGGTATTGGACATCACGGCGGCGGGCAGGTAGGCGATCACTTCCTGGCCGTCATTGGGCGTGGCGCTGGTGGAGTAGTTGCCGTTGCTGTCGTTCGCGCCGCTGCGGAAGCCGTGCATCATGCCGTCGTTGCCGCCGCTGTAGATGACATTGGCGCGGGTGAGATTGGTGGACTTGTAAGTGGCGTAGCTCTGCGCGCCGCTGGCGTTTTCCGGGATGGTCGCGCTGGAATACAGCTTGTCGGTCCAACTGGCCGGGTAGTTGTTCTGCGGCGAGCCCACCCAGATCGGGCTGCTGTTGACGATGTCGCCCAGCACGCTGTCGCGGTCGCGGAACAGGCCCACGCCCAGGGTATTGACCTCATTGCTGCGGCTGCCGCGCAGATAGGACAGTCGCGCCGAGCCGTTTCCATCCGGACTCAGCGCAGTTTGCTGCGCCGCGGTCAGATTGGCCCATTCAAAGGGAATGCCTTGCGAGCCGCTCCAGCTGAGGATGGCCCGGCTGGTCTGCGCCGTCATATTGTTGACGCCGGTGGCCGTGCAGTTGCCGCCGCTCAGCACGCAGGAGGCGTCCCAGGTGGCGGCGGTGGCGACGGTGACCTGGCCGGTGCTGCTATTGCCCATCAGGGCATAGGAAGATAGCTCGCCCCACCAGTCATCCGAATGGTAGCTGGCCACGTATTGCTGGGTGCCAGTCTTGATCAGGCTGGTTTGCTGGCTGTTCAGGCCGCTGGAGCTGGCCGACTGGGTGGAGGGCTGCACCTGGAAGCAGGCGATTTCGTGGATATTGCGGCTGCCGCCGGTCGAACCGGCGAAACCGAAGGTGATCTGGCTGGGCAGCGGGCCGCTGACCGAGGTGTTGTTGATATCGTAGTTGGAGATTACCGGCACATAGGCGCCGTTGTTATAGCTGTACCAAAGGCTGAGCAGATTGGCAGGGGTGATCTTGAGCTTGTAGCTGAGCGGCACAGCCTGGCTGCGCTTGGTGGCGGCCTCATTGGCCATGGGCTGGTTGGATGGCAATTGATAGACGCCGTTGCTGGTGCCGGCGATGCTGATGAAGGGGTAGTTCATCACGCTGGTGGTGCCGTAGCGTCCGTTCTTGCACACGCTTTGCACCATGGATGAGCTGAAGCTGGCGCCGAACTGGCTGGCCAGGGCGCTGGCCGCCACCGAGCCCGCGCCGCGCAAAGATATGTTCTGCGGCACCGCGCCTGGTCCGGTGGAGGTGTTGTCGTTGCCGCTGCCGCCATTCGGGAAGTTGCCGTATTCGTCCATCCCCAGGCCCAGGTAACCGCCGATGATGCCGTTGTAGGGCGAGTTGACGTTGGAGCAGCTGTATCCCAGGCTGCCGCCGAAGGAGCCGACCGCGCTGGGGATGGCGGTCAGCAGGAAGAAGCTCATGCCGTCGGCGCCGTCGCGGGCGCTGCCGCCGGAGTCGCCCTCGTAGGTGTAGGTGGTAAAGGTGGCTTGCAAGCCGCTGCTGGACGGAAACAGGCTGTTGTAGATGATGGCGCCGGATTGGCTGCCGGCATCATTGGTGAGCCTGAGCGCGCCGCTGCCTACCGGGTCGGGCAGGCTGCCGCTGTTGCCGCCCACCTGGGTATTGCCGCTGGGGTCTTTGCTGCCGCAGGCGGGAATGGAGCCGCTGCCGCTGCCCGCCGTCATGCAGGCGCCGCCGAAGACCAGCCAGTTCAACTGGGCGCTGGCGCCGGTGAAGTTGTCGGACACGGCAACGGCATGGCCGGCGCTGTGCCACAACAGGCAGAGCCAGAATAGAAGACGCAGAGGATGGCGTTTCATGATCATTTCCCCAGGTTCGATACGCCGGAGTACAGAGTGAAAGTGCTTTGCAGCACCACCACCGAGTAAGCGTTGCCGCCGTATCCCAGCGCGGTGAGTTGGTACAGCGCCCCGTTGCCCGCCGCGTTCAGCCCCAGATACTGGATGTATAGCTGAGGGTCTTGGTAGAAGGTTTGGCTGCCGCCGCTCGTCCCGCTGGCGGGCAGACTCATGTAGGGCGGCGCGTAGCTATAGCCGGCAGCCCAAGGAGTGGTGGCGGGCGTGGCCAGCGCATTGCTGCAGATGGCGACCGATGTGCTGGCGTTGCTGCAGTTCACAGCCTGCGCGTTGGCGTTGCCGCTTTGGGTCAGCCACCACTCGGCGTACTGCAGCGCCGACTGGGCGGATTCGAAGGCGCGGCCTTTTTCCCGCGTATTGCCGGCCATCCGGCCTTGCAAACCGACGCTGCGCATCATGGCCAGGCCGATGATGGTGATGACGATCAGGATCATCAAGGCGGCGATCAGCGTGAAGCCGTGCTGGCGGAGGCGGGCGCTCATAGCTGGTTCATCAGTCCGATCAGCCAGGACATGGTCACGCTGGCGGGCTGGCCCGCTTGCCTGGACAAAGGGTTGGCCATGGTCAGCGTCACTTTGAGCGAGCGCACCGTGTCGCCGGCGGGAATGCTGGAGGCGTTGTAGTAATGGGTGACCGAGCCGCCGCCGTTTTCATCGACGCCGTACAGCACGCTCATATTGCTGACGCCGTCCACCAGCACTTGCGCGGAGCCGCCATTGACCGCGCAGGTGAGCTGGCCGTTGCTGATGGCGAACTGATTGATGTAGATCGTGTTGCCGGAACCGCTGTTGCCGCTGCCGTTGCAGTTGAGCACGCCGTCGTTGGGCGCGGTTTGAAAACGTATGCTCAGCGTGTCGGGCGGTCCGACTGTGCCGGCGATGGATTGGCCCGCGGCGAAAGCGCCGCTGGCCGGCAGCGCCGCGGCCAGGGTCTGGGTTTGCGGGGCGGGGTAGTAGCCGGCGGACTGCGCGATGGTGTTGATGATGGTCATCGCGCTGCGCTGGTTGTCCTGCAATTGCGCCAGTCCACTTTCGTCGGTTTCGGCCATTTCGGTGGAGGCGAAGATCATCAACAGCACGCTGAGCAGGAACAGGCCGATCGTGACGGAAACCATCACTTCGATCAGGCCGCTGCCGCATTGGCGCCGGCATCGCCCGTTCATGGCTCCACCACCATCTGATAGTTTTGCGTGAGCGTGCCGGATGCTGTGGTGGCGGCGTTGACGGACCGTTTCTTCTCCAGCCAGGACACGGTGATGGTGCAGGCGGTGGGCGAGGAGCCGCTGCCTGCGGTGCAGGCGATCTGCCCGCTCGCGCCCGGCAGCGTCGCCAGCGTGCTTCTGCCCCACTGGGTGACGTCGTAGCCGGCGACGCCGCTGGCGGTGCAGCTATTGCCGGCGACCGAGCAATCCAGCGTCTGGCTCAGCGTGGGCGTGCCGGTGACCGAGCTGGCGTTGACTGTCCAGGTGTTGCTGGCGGTGGCGGACAGATTGCCCCAATAGGCGGTGTTGGCATGCATGGCCGCGGCCATGCTTTCCGCGGCGATGGCGCCCAGGCTGCGGGTGCGGGCGATGCTGACATTGTTGATGGCCGCCGCTTGCATGCCGGCGATGCCCAGCAGCCCCAGCGAGATGACAAACAGCGCCACCAGCACCTCCAGCATGCTGAAGCCGGATTGGCGGCGAGAGCGCGGGATCATGGACATGAGAACAGTCCGCTGGCGTCGGTTTGGCCGCTGGACAGGATTTGCGGATGGCCGACCGCGCCCAGCGCCAGGCAGCGTCGGCTGGCTTGCAGGCTGGACGAGGTATTGAAGGTGACCATGCCGGTATTGGCGGAGGGCGCGTAACCCAGGCGATTGAAACAGAAGCTGGTGTTGCTGGTGTTGCCGTAGCTGGCGCTGTCGCCGCTGCTGAAGCCGGCCTGGCGCCGCAACACGGTGCCGGTGGTATCGCCGCAGCTGTTGTTGGCGGCCAGCATCACCACCCAGCCGCTAGCGAAGTTGGTGGCGGTGCTGGCGCCATTGCATCCCGTGCCGTTGCTGGAGGCGCAAACCAGCATGACCTGGCCGCGCTTGATCGCCTCGTTGCGGGCCAGCAGCAGATCGCCCAGCAGATTATTGCTTTCGGACAGGATGTTGTTGGCGGCGATGGTGTTCCGGTACGAGGGCACGGCCAGCGCCAGCACCACGGCCAGCAAGGCCATGACGATCAGCAACTCCATCAAGGTGAAACCTTGGGTCCTGTCCATGATTGCTTGCCGGCCCCCGTTTGATTGGATGTTTGCTTGAATACATTATCGGATATGGGAAATCCGGATTGAAACATCCTAAGGCTCCGCCGGTCCGGCGCTGTCAGCCGTCTGTCGATGGAGCTTGGTTTCGGGCGGGTTGCAGAGCGTCGATCAGGCTTTGCACCGCGGGGTGCTGCAGTTTGCGACGGCTGATGGTCAGGTAATAGTGCTCCTGCACGCCGTCCAGCGCGCCCAGCCGCTTCAGCTCAGGCGACGGCGTGTCGCCGGGCCCGGCGAAGGGAGCGGGATACAAGCCCAGCCCCTGTCTGGCGAAGGTTTCCATCAGGGCGTAGTCGTCAAACTCTCCCACCACCACAGGGCGCAGGCCATGGGTGTCGAACCAATGCTCCAGCTGCCGGCGCAGCACATTGTCGCGGCTGGGCAGCAGCAGGGGCGCATGGTTCAGGCGGGCGGGGAAGTCCAGAGCGTATCGCGCATGCAGGTCCGCGCTGGCGAAAAGCTGCACCGGGCAGCTGAGCAGCCGCCAGGATTGGAACTGCTGTTCATTGCTGGCGGCGGGGCGGTCCGCCAGCACCAGGTCGAGGCGATGGCGGCCGAGTTCGCCCATCAGCTCGTCGAAGTCCCCTTCGCTGCAACTGAGCCGCATCGGCTGCCCGCTTTGCAGGGCAGGGCTGAGCAACTGGCTGGCGATGCTTTTGGGCAGCACGTCCGAGACACCCGCGGCCAGCCGCAGCGTCTGGTCCAAGGCATCGTCGCCCAGGGCTTCTTCCAATTGCTCGCCCAGCATGAAGATCTGGTCGGCATAGCCCAGCGCCAGCCTGCCGGCTTCAGTCAGTTCCAAGCCGCGGCCCTGCTGGCGGAATAGCGCCCGGCCCAGCTGCTGTTCCAGCTTGCCGACCTGGCCGCTGATGGTTTGCATGCTGACGCCTTGCTGCTCGGCGGCGCGAGTGACGCTGCCGGCGCGGGCCACGCTCCAGAAGTACTGCAGGTGTTTGTAGTTGAGTGCGCGCATATGATTCGAAAAAATCGAATAGATACTCAGATATTACTTTATTTTTTCGATGTATAGGATGGCATACACTGCAGTGTGGCCTGAGCCACCATTGTTTGTTTATCGGAGACTAAAAAATGAAACGAGTGATTTTGCTGATCGCCACCAATATCGCGGTGATGCTGGTGTTGAGCCTGAGCGTGCGGCTGTTGGGGCTGGACCGCTTCATCACCTCGGGCGGGCTCAACCTGGGCATGCTGCTGCTGTTCTCCGCCGTGCTGGGCTTTGGCGGCGCCTTCATTTCCTTGGCCATGTCCAAAACCATGGCCAAGTGGAGCACCGGCGCGCGGGTGATTACCCAGCCTATGGACCAGACCGAAGCCTGGCTGCTGGCTACCGTGCGCAAGCTGGCGGACCGCGCCGGCCTGGCCATGCCGGAGGTGGCGGTATACGAGGGCGAGCCCAATGCCTTCGCCACCGGTCCCAGCCGCTCTAATTCGCTGGTGGCGGTTTCAACCGGGCTGCTCGCCAATATGACCGAGGATGAGGTGGAAGCGGTGCTGGCGCATGAAATCGCCCACATCCGCAATGGCGACATGGTGACGCTGACGCTGATCCAGGGCGTGGTCAACACCTTCGTGTTCTTCCTGGCTCGCGTAGCCGGGTATCTGGTGGACAGCTGGCTCAAGCGCGATGAGGAGGAGAGCGCCGCCGGCACCGGCATCGGCTATTTCATCACCGTGATCGTCTGCGAGATCCTGTTCGGCATTCTGGCGTCGCTGGTGGTGATGTATTTCTCCCGCCAACGCGAGTTCCGCGCCGACGCCGGCGCCGCCGAGCTGTTGGGTTCGCCGCAGCCTATGGCCAAGGCGCTGCGCCGACTGGGCGGCATCGAGGCGGATGGCCTGCCGCAAAGCCTGGCCGCATCCGGCATCGCCGGCGGCCGCGGCTTGCTGGGTTTGTTCGCCACCCACCCTAGCCTGGAAGAGCGCATCGCGGCGCTGGAACACCGCGGCTGATGATAGAGGCGGCGGCGTCCGAGCGCGTCGCCGCGCAATGGAAAAAATAGGAGCGTGGAAGTGATGGAGTGGCTGGTTTCCGCGATGGCGGGATATCCCTTGTGGGTTTGGTTGATGTTCATGGGCGGCGTGCTGGCGCTGCTGGCTTTCGATCTGGGCGTGCTGCAAAAAGACGGCCGCGAGATCGACGTAAAACAGAGCTTGAAGCTGTCCGCCTTTTATATAGGCGTCGGCCTCGCCTTCGGCGGCTGGGTATGGTGGTATCGCGGCGCTGACGCGGGCGTGCAGTATCTGACCGGCTACCTGTTGGAAAAGTCGCTGTCGCTGGATAATGTTTTCGTCATTTCGATGATTTTCGGCAGCATGGCGGTGCCGCGGGCCTATCAGCACCGGGTGTTGTTCTGGGGCATCCTGGGCGCCATCGTCATGCGGGCGGTGATGATAGGGGCGGGCGCGGCTTTGGTGTCCAGCTTCCATTGGGTGCTGCCTTTGTTCGGCGCATTCCTGTTGATCGCGGGCTTGAAAATGCTGTTTTCCGGCGATGAGGACAGCAAACCGTTGGCGGAGCAGGGCTTGTATCGCTGGCTGAGCCGCCGCATGCGGTTGACTGCCGGCTTGCACGGCAATGCCTTTGCCGTGCGCGGCGAAAAGCATGGTTTAGCCGCCGGCTGGTGGGCTACGCCCTTGTTGCTGACGCTGATCTTGGTGGAGTCCGCCGATCTGGTATTCGCCCTGGACAGCATCCCTGCGATCTTCGCGGTGACGCAAGATCCCTTCCTGGTTTACACCTCGAATATTTTCGCCATTCTGGGTTTGCGAGCGCTGTATTTCGCGCTGGCGGCGATGGTGCATCGTTTCGATTATTTGAAGTATGCGCTGTCCCTGGTATTGGTGCTGATAGGCGTGAAAGTGGGATTGGCGTATTTCCATGACGCGGGGTGGATAGGTTTCAAACTGCCGACGGAGTGGTCGCTGATTTTAACCATGCTGTTGCTGGGCGGCGGCGTGCTGGTCTCCTGGTTGAAAACCTCGAATCCGCGCGATGCGATTTGATTGCGGATGTTTATTCAGTCCGAATGGAACCAATATGCCGATGGGGCGCTCAAACGAATGACTGAAACATTGAAATAATATGTAAACGGTTATTTACATTCAGTGCGGCCGAATAGGCCGCGCGATATTCTTGTATGTTGTGATATGGATAGGAATATGCAGATGTCCCAAGCGTCCCGATTGCTTATCGTCGATGATGATCCCGATTTGCGCGAACTGCTCAGCGAATATCTGAGCAACCAGGGTATGATTGTCGAGGCCGTAGGGGATGGCGATGCGATGAATCGCATTCTGGCGGAACAGTCTTTCGATATTCTGATATTGGATTTGATGTTGCCGGGCACCGATGGCCTGACTTTGTGCCGCGATTTGCGCTCTCGCTCCAGCCTGCCCATTTTGATGTTGACGGCCAGGGGCGATGAGTTGGATCGCATCATTGGCCTGGAAATGGGCGCCGACGATTATTTGCCCAAGCCTTTCAACCCGCGCGAGCTGCTTGCCCGCGTGCGCAGCATTCTGCGCCGGGTGGAGGAACGCCGCGACAGCGCTTCATTGAAAGCCTTGCAGTTTTCCGAGTGGAAACTGGATCTGGGCGCCCAGCATCTGGTGGATACCTGCGGCGTGGTGACATCATTGTCCGGCGGCGAATTCAAGCTGATGCAAGCCTTGGCGGAAAATCCGCAGCGGGTGATGTCGCGAGATCAATTGATGGAGGCGATGAACGGCAAGGAAGCTGGGCCGTTCGACCGCACCGTCGATGTGATGATAGGCCGTTTGCGCCGCCGCTTGCGCGACGACGCCCGCGAGCCCTTGCTGATCAAAACCATACGCAGCGGCGGCTATATGCTGGCCTGTGAGGTGGTGCCGGTGAGATGAGGCGCTTGCCGCGCACCCTGTACGGCCAGTTGCTGCTGATGTTGTTGGGCAGCGTGCTGCTGGCCAATGTGGTCGGCATCGCGCTGGTGCTGACCGACCGCGAACGCCTGACCCGCACCTTGCGGGTCGAATACGTGGCGCAGCATCTGGCCGACATGATCAATCTGCTGGATGAAACCAGCGCGGCCAACCGTCCCCGCTTGGCCGGCGCGCTGACGTCTCCCTCCGCCCAGGTTTTGCTTGGCCGACCCTGGCTGAAAAACCAGCCGGCCTCATGGCCGGAGGCGCTGAGGTTGAATGAGCTGATCCGGCAGGAGCTCAATTTCCCATTCCAGATGCAGGTGTTGTCTTATCGGGAAGATTCTCCCGATGCGGCGGCGGACCTGCTGCGGCCCTTTCTTGAGCCTGGCCGCCATGTGTTCACGGCGGACCGCCAGTTTTGGGTAAAAGCCAAACCGAATGGCGGGCAAGGGGGCGACGCGTTCAAATTGCAGATGGCGACCGTGCAGGTGGTGCTGCGCGATGGCACCGTCGCGACGTTCCGCATCGGCCAAATCGCCTTTTTGGAAGATACGCCCTGGCGCGTGATCGCCTGGCTGCTGCTGGTGGCGATCGTTGTCGCCGCGGTATCCGCTTGGGCCGTGCGTCGGCTGACCCGTCCGCTGGCTTTGTTTTCCGAGGCGGCCAGCGGCCTGGCCAGCAATCTGGATCAAGCGGCCCTGCCGGAAACCGGCAGCCAGGAGGTGGTCAACGCCACCCGGGCATTCAATCGCATGCAACAGGATTTGCAACGCTATCTGAAAACCCGCAGCCAGATGCTGGCCGGCGTGTCGCATGACCTGCGTTTGCCCATCACCCGCATTCGCCTGAGGCTGGAGCAAGTGCAGGAGTCGACAGCAAGGCAGGCGATTGAGCGCGATTTGGGCGAAATGGATCAACTGATCGGCGATACGCTGGCGTATTTGCGCATGGGGCATAACAACGAAGGGAGCGTGCTGCTCAATATCGATGCTTTGCTGGAAGGCGTGATCGAAGACGTGGAGGCTTTGGGGGCGGAGGTGTCTTACCGCTCTGAGCCGGTCAGGCCTATTTACGCCAAGCCGCAGGCCTTGCGGCGTTGCATCGCCAATCTGTTGGAGAATGCGCGCCGATACGGCGGCGGAAAAATCGAGGTCAGCTTGCGGGAATGGCAAGGCCGAGTGGAAATCCGGGTGCGGGATCATGGGCCGGGCATTGCCGAGGCGGATCTGGAAAGGGTGTTCGAGCCTTATGTCCGGTTGGAGCATTCCCGTGCCAAACACACGGGCGGCAGCGGCTTGGGTTTGGCTATCGCCAGGGCGATCGCGCGCGAGCATCAGGGGGATATCGTTCTGTCCAATCACCCGCAAAGCGGCTTGTGCGCGGAGCTGAACATCGCCGCGAAAAGGCTGGATGCCTCGTCGAGTTAAGCGCGCCGACCTGTTTGCGCCAGTGTCGCGCCGCCTTGCCGGACGATTTGCATTGCCAGCCTGGCCTACCAGTCTTGGCTCAGGCGCTCCGCCCAGTTTCATCGGTAGCGCTTAACAGAATTTGACAGTTGAGAGGCGATTGCGCCTTGTTTATTAAAATGTAAGCGAATACAATCTAAATTGAGCGTGAGATAGGCGTTTTGGCGTCAATCTGCATGAGCATGCTCAGGTCAAGTCTACCTTTTACAAGGCCCGCATTGCGGGCCTTTTTTTCATAAAAGTTCCTTAACGAAAATAAACAAAGCTTTTAATTTGTTTTTCGGAACTTTATTTGCGGTAATTGGTCGTATTTGAAACTTCATTGTGTTGTTTTTTTTGCAAAACAGTTGCACTATTACAACGGTTTCGCATGCGTGGACTTGCCAAGAACAAGTCTGTGTAACTAGTATGTGATCGCTATCTAAGACAAGCTCAAAGGATGTCACCATGAAAAAGACTCTGATCGCTCTGACTGTTGCCACTCTGCCGGCAGCCGCTTTCGCTGATGTCACCATCTACGGCCAGATCAAAGGCGGCGTTGAGAATGTGGACGCAGGCGGCGTCAACAAAACCAATATCGACGATATGGGTTCCCGCATCGGCTTCAAGGGCAGCGCAGAGCTGGGCAATGGCCTGAAGGCGATTTGGCAGGTTGAAAGCGGTTTCGACATCGACGGCACGAATCGTCAGAATTACGGCACCCTGGCCAGCCGCGAATCCTTCGTTGGTCTGGACACCGGCTTCGGCAAGGTGCGTCTGGGTAATATCTCCACCTTCAGCGATTCCGACATGAGCGTGGTCAATCCGTGGACCAGCTCGAACAACGCGCTGCAGCTGAACGCCTTCGCTCGCGACGACGAGCGCGTGAAGAACGCCATCCGCTTCGACACCGCCAACTACAACGGCTTCCACGGCGCCTTCCTGTATGGCACCAAGGAAGACAAGAACGACGTGTTCGCCAATGCGGCCACTGATTCCGCCCAGCGCGAGCTTTACAACCTGGGCCTGTCCTACGAGAACAGCGGCTTCTTCGGCAAGTACCAGTACATCCATCAAACCGCGGTTACGCTGGCTAAAGGCGTTCAGACCCAGGCCAACGACAGCCATCGTCTGGAAGCCGGCTACAACGCCAACAACCTGCTGGTGGCCTTCGGCTATCGCAATGACAAGGGCGACAGCACCATCACCCCGTTCAGCTTCCTGACCGGCGCCAATGTTCCGGCTGACGGCCGCAAGTACAAGTCGCAAGAGTACGCGTTGACCGCCGCTTACACGATGGGCGCCTTCACGCCGAAGATCACCTATGCCCAAGCCAAGGACTACAAGGTTGACGGCAACACCATGCCTGACTCCGGCTACAAGCAATTCCTGGTAGGCGTGGATTACCAGATGTCCAAGCGCACAGTGGTCGGCATGCAATACGGCGAGATCAAGGCTGATCAAAACATCTTCTCCAACACCGCTGACAACTCCAGCTCCGGCAGCAAGCTGCGCGGCCTGGGCTTGAACATGGTTCACTCCTTCTAATCCAGCCTGGCCTGGATGCAGGATGACGCGGATGGGCTGACATTCGCGTAGTCGCGACACGGACCGCTGTTCCTTCTTTAGAGGGAACGGCGGTTTTGTTTTGCGGGGCCGATCTGGCAAGATGCCAGTGTATGAATTGGGTAGGAGAGAGGGCTATGGCGTCGGAGTTTCAAAACTTGCTGCGATCCGTTCTTGAAGCGATGCCCTGGTTGGATGCCGCGCAAGCGCCCTGGCAGTGGCTGAATTCGTTGCCAAGCACATTGGCGGCTCAAAGAGAGCTGGCTTCGGAGGCCGACTGGCTTGTCGCAGGGGAGAGCATGATCCACCGCAGCGCGGTCATCGAGCCTGGCGTTGTTCTCAAGGGGCCGCTGTGGATAGGCCCGAATTGCCGGGTGGCGGCGCATGCCTATCTGCGCGGCGGCGTCGCGCTTTGCCCTGGCGTGACAGTGGGGCCAGGCTGCGAGATCAAAACCTCCATCATCGGACCCGGCAGCCGGCTGGCGCACTTCAATTTTGTGGGCGATTCCGTATTGGGCGCAGATGTCAATCTGGAGGCGGGCGCGATTCTGGCTAATTACTGGAATGAGCGGGACGACAAGACAATACGGCTGCATCTGGGCGGCCCAGTCATTCACCCCGGCGTGACAAAGCTGGGCGCGCTGCTGGGGGATCATGTCCGGGTCGGCGCCAACGCGGTGTTGTCGCCTGGAACCGCGCTGTGTGAAGGCGCGATCATTCCGCGCTTGGGCTTGGTGGATCAGGACTCGCCGCAAGCCGCTTGAATCCAGAGGGATGATGTAATTAATTGGCGTATCGGCTATCAATAAATCTGAGCCATAGCCGCCAGTTAGCTTGCGCGCGGCGTTTGGCGTTTGTCCTTGCCTGGATCAGGAGCGCCTATGAGTTTGCTGCGTCCGGAAGCATGGTTGCCAGAGTCTTGGTTGAATCGCCTCAACCTGCTCTGGGTGCTGCCCGTATTTGTCTGCGCTTTGATAGCAGGCATCTGGCTGACGGCCTGGCTGCAAATCAGCAATGAGCAAATGCGCGCCGAGCAGGAAGTGTATCGACAGAATGCCAATCTGGTCAGGACTTTCGAGGAACACGTCTCCCGCACCGTGCATGCCATCGACCAAACGGTGCGCTTCATCAAGTTTGAGTATGAAGCCGAGGGAAGCAAGCTGGATCTGGGCCAATTGGTGCAAAATGGCATCATCCAGCGAGATATGTTCGTGCAGATGGCCATCATCGGTCCGGATGGCTGGCTGGTGATGTCCAATATCCACTCGACTAAGCGTATCGACTTGAGCGAACGGGAGCACTTCAAGGTTCACAAGAATGCCGACAGCGGCAAGCTGTTCATCAGCAAGCCTGTGTTGGGCAAGGTGTCCGGCAAGTGGTCGCTGCAGTTCACTCGGCGCATCAATCGCCCGGATGGCAGCTTCGGCGGCGTGGTGGTGGTGTCGGTCGATCCATTCTATTTCACCACTTTTTACAGCGATGTCGATATCGGCAAGAATGGCGTGGTGACCTTGGTGGGGCAGGACGGCATCGTGCGAGCCCGTTCCGCGGGCAACGGCAGCGGCATCGGCGTATCCATTCGCAACGCCAAGCTGTTTCAATATTGGCCGGGGCGCAATGAGGGGAATTACTTCAATCACAGCGTGGTGGATGGCATAGACCGTTTCTACAGCTTCCGATCGGTGCCGGGCTACCCCTTGGCCGTGATCATGGGCGTGTCGGAAAAAGAAGCGATGGCGGATTACTATCATCGCCGGCAAATGTATCTTGGCGGGGCGGTGTTGTTGTCGCTGGCGGTTGCGGTTTCCTCTTATCTGTTGATGATCCTGGCGCTGCGCTTGCGGCGCAGCCAAGTGCAGGCCGAGTCGGCCAATAGGATGAAATCGGAATTCCTGGCGAATATATCGCATGAATTGCGCACGCCCTTGAATGGCATTCTGGGCGGGGCCGATTACTTGCGTCAGGTGCTGGTCGAACCGGACGAGCAAGAGGCTGCTGGACTGATTTTTTCCAGCAGCGAGCACTTGTTGAGTCTGGTCAATTCTGTTTTGGATATGGCCCGGATCGAAGCGGGGAGGATGACGCTGGATTTGTCCGAAACCCGCTTATCGCTGTTATTGCAGGGGGCGGTGGAAGCCTTCCGTTCGACGGCGGAGCAAAAGGGCCTGGAGCTGACGCTATCGATAGGCTCGGCGGAGGGAGAGTCGGATTGTTATATGTTGGACCGAACCCGCTTGGTGCAGGTTGTCAATAATCTGGTGCAGAATGCCATCAAGTTCACCGATCGCGGCTGGGTAACGGTTGAGGCCGAAGTGAGGGGCGGCGTTCTGAGCCTGATGGTTTCCGACAGCGGGCCGGGCATTCCTGAGGATAAACAGGCCTTCATTTTTGATCGCTTCCATCAAGGGGCTGAGTTTCTGACGCGCAAACATGGCGGTTCTGGGCTGGGGCTGGCCTTGGTGCGCAATCTGGTGCGGCTGCAAGGCGGCAAAATCAGTTTCGAATCGATGGAAAATGTGGGCACCACGTTTCATGTGACCCTTCCTTTGACGCAAGTGGAGAAATCCTATGCAGCAGTCGACGGCGTTAGTGGTTGACGATAACGTCATCAACCGCAGAGTCGCGACCTTGTTTCTGGCCAAGCAGGGCTGGCGGGTTGACCAGGCGGAAAGCGGCCAGGAGGCGTTGGAGTTATTGGAGCGGCAGACTTACGACTGCGTGCTGCTGGATATCAGCATGCCGGGCATGAGCGGGCTGGAAGTGTGTCAGAAGATTCGCGCCAATCCGCAATGGCGCCACCTCAAGGTAGTGGCCTATACCGCGCATGCTTTGGCCGATGAGTGCGAAAAGATCATGAAGTCGGGCTTTGACGCCATCATCGTCAAGCCGGTCACGGCTGATCGTTTGAGAGAGACGGTAGGCGAGGCGAGAGCGGTGGATGGCTGAGGCTGCATAGGCTGTTCAAGCCATAATTGGCATGGTTTGCCGCGTGGAAAAAACGCGCCGGGATCTGCGAACAGGTCCGTGGCGCGTTTTGCATGCAGGCGGCTTAGGCCGGGAAGGGCGCGATGCCCATCCGTTCCAGCATATAGCCCGCAGTCTGCAGCGCGCCCTCCACCCAGCCCTGGGCGTCAGAATAGGCCTCGCCGCAAATGTAGAAAGGCATGTCAGTCGGCTGCACAATGGCGTGCTTGACCTCCCAGCTCTTCACGCCGATGTTCCAGCTGTTCCAGCCGCCGCCGAAGGGATCGTCGCCCCAGTCGCGGAAGGCTGCGTTGCGGACCTTGGGCGTGAAAGACAGGCTGTGCATTACAGTCAACTGGCGGGTGACTTCCTCGGTCATCATCCGCGGCGCCTTGTATTTGTGCCAAGTCAGCTCGTTGCGCTGCACATTGTCATCCGCGCCGATGAACGGGTCGGCCAGCGGCGCCACATCGCAACCCCGCTCCCGCGGCTGGCGTCGGCGGGCGCGCAGTCCATCCCAGAAGCCGGTGTTGTCGCCGTCATCGTAGCTGGCCAGCAGCATGGCGTGCCCAGCGGTGGCCGGCTTGCCGTCGCTCTTGGGCCAGTAATAGGTCTGCCTGACCGGCAAATCGGTGACGGAGCGGCCGGCTTGCAAGGGCACATAGGCTGTTTGCCCCTGGCTGTCGGTCATATTGCAGCCGGCGTTGCGCCACCAGGGGCTGTCATACGTAGTGAACAACTTGAACAGCGGACGGGCGGTGACGGTGGAAACCAGCTTCTGCACCTTCTCGTTCTGCAGCAGCGGGCTGCTGGCCGACAGCAACTCCAGTGAGCGGCGCGGCATGGCCAGGATCAGCTGTCCGGCGGTCGCCTGTTGTCCATTGACGCGGAATTCGAAGCCGTCGCCCTGCTGGGTGAGATGGGAAATCTCCGATTTCAGCCGGATTTCTCCGCCCAGTTTCTCGAACAGCTGCGCCAGCGCCAGCGGCACTTGCTGGAAGCCGTTGCTGAAGCCCTTGTATTCCGGGTTGACGCCGAAGTCGGACAAATACCAGGGAATGGCATCGGCTGCGTTCCAATTGCACAGCGTGGAGTCGTAGCCGCCCACATCCTCGGCGTATTGATAGGCCTCGCCGGTGATGACCCGCAGCAGCACATTCCAGAAGCCTTGCTTGTACAAGGGCACGCCGCCGAATTCAGCCTTTTGCGCCAGTTCGCGGCGCTCGGCTTCGGTGAGCTTGGGGTTGGTGATGCCCGGCACGATCTGCTCGATGGCGTTGACGATCACCGCGCCGGCGCTTTGGCCCTGGTCGATGAAGTTCAGCTGATAGGGCACTAGTTCCGGATTCTGGGTGAAGTCGGCCAAGCGCAGATAGATGCCGCGCAGGAAGGCGATGTTCTGCGGCTGGTCCACCGGGAAGTCATAGAGACGGATTTCCTCGCTGTCCGGCAGCTCCTTGTTCAGCTCGTGAATCAGCTGGGTGACCAGCGGCTGCACCGCCGGCAGGATGCGCATGCCGCCCAGTTCGGCCACCATGTCCGGAATGTCCGGCGGCCGGACTGACAGCAGGCGTCCGCCGATATGGTCGCTGGCCTCGAATACGGCGATCTTCTTGCCCGGGTGGGTCTGTTTCAGGCGCCAGGCGCTGTAGACGCCGGACACGCCGCCGCCGACGATGGCGATGTCGAAATGTTCTTGAGCCATGATGCGGTCTGCTCCTTATGAAAAGGCGAGAGTTAGAAGATCACCGGCACATTGCCCGGTTGTCCCGGGCCGTTTCCGCGCAGGCCGGTTTGCGCGCGGAAATGGAAGCAATCCAGCAAGGGCTGTTTTTCATAGCGTGGATCGGGCTGCAGACTGGGCGTGGGCTGATCCAGGCCTATGGTGTGCATGTCCAGCACATAGGCGTGTCCGCTCAGGGCGTGGTCTATCCCGCGGCTCACCGCGTCGGCCACTTCTTTGGGGTGGCGGACGATTTCGCCCTCCATGCCCCCAAAAGCCTTGGCTAGCGTGACGAAATCCGGCTTGGGGCGGTGGATGCGCAGGTATTCCGGATCTTGCGTCTTGGCGGTCCACTCGTAGCCCGGCGCGTCGCCGTACATGGCTTCCACTTGCGTCAGCCCCATTTGCAACGTGTGGTATTCATGGTTGTTGGTGATGATGTAGAGCACGCCCAGCTTGCGGTGTTGAGCGGTCCACCAGGTTTGCGGATAGAACAGCGAGGAGCCGTCCCCGGTGGCCGCCACCACGAAGCGCGTGTCTATGCCCTGATAGCCATCCTGCTCCAGCTTGATGCCCAGCGTGGCCGGCATGGACCAGCCCAGCGAACCGCCGCCAACACAGTAATAGCTGATGGGTTTGGCCGCCTCGTCGGTGAAGGGCAGCAGATACTGGAAGGGCGCGGGGTCGGATACCGCCTCATGCACATAGACGAACTGCTTTTCCAGCTTGCGTTCGGCGATTTCCTTGCGCAGCGCGTCGGCGATCACCACGGCCCAGATTTCCTTCTGGCCCATGGCTTCGTCCAGATAGATGTTCCAGTCTTGCGCACGCTCCGCGGCGAATTTCTTCAGCAGGCGATTGCGTTCGCTGGCGGCCTCGGAAGGCTGTTCGCCTATCAACTGATTGATCAAGGGCAGCGTGGCTTTCAGGTCGCCGAACAGCGCCGTCTCGCCGTAGTAGTTCTTGCCGATGTCCCAGGTGTTGTTGCTCAGATAAACCTGGGTGACATGCGGCGGGATCAGCGGGCCGTCGCTGTACTTGTAAACGGTGATCTGGGCCTGATTGCTGAAGCCGCACAGGAAGGCGACGTCATGGTTTTGGAACACCTGCTGTACGCCGGCCTGGCTGCCGGGCAACTCGCCCTGCCAGTGGTAGTCGTTGTTGGGGAAGTTGGCCACGCTGCTGAAGGTTTGCTGCAGCACCGGCGCGCCGATCAACTCGGCCATTTTCTGCAGCTCCGGCCAGGCCTGGGCATAGCCGGCCGCATCGCCGGTGACGATGAGGGGATTCTTGGCTTCGCGCAGCAGCTTGGCGGCTTGCTCAATCGCCTGGCGGTCGGCGGTGAAATGCGGCGAAATCTGCGTCACGCCCTTGATGCGGTCGTCGTCGCCGATGCGGCGCATGGTGAATTCCCATGGAATGGCGACGAAAACCGGCCCGTTCGGCGGCGCCATCGCTTCCTTGAAGGCGCGTTGCAGCACCATGGGGAACTCTTGCTCGGTGCGGACTTCGTGCGCCCACTTGGTGTATTGGCGCGCCAGATCCACCAGATTGGAGGCCAGCAACGGTTCCTGGGTGACCAGTTCGTTCTGCTGCTGGCAGCACAAGATGACCAGCGGCGCTTGCGAGCGCCAGGCGTTGAACAGATTGCCGATGGCGTGGGCGATGCCTGGGGTGACGTGCACCACCAGCACGCCGGGTTTGCCGGTCATCCGAGCCGAGCCCATCGCCGCGCCGATGGCGATGTTTTCATGCAGGCACTCGATGTACTCCACCCGGTTTTCCGGGTAGGAGGTGCCATCGATGATGGGGATTTCATTGGTGCCGGGCACGCCGAAAATCCGGTGTATGCCCAATTGGCTAAGGATGTCGAAAACATAGTCGCGCGCCCAGCGCTTTTGGCCGGCGGTTTCATCGATGCTCATGCTGCCCTCCCGCGTGAAAATGCGAAGCGATACGTTTTTGTTAATGCAGCGGGTGGGGGAGCGATATGAATATATTCTTGTCAGATATAAGAGAGGGTATCTCGATTGGGGCTTGTTTGGTATCTATCTTGTTGATTTTCAATGAGCTGTTATTGGGCTAAGTACCATTGCTAGCTGTCTAAAAGGACAGGTGTTGTAGCCGGTGGCGCGGTTGGCAAGACAGCTTGTCGCGGATCCGGATGGAGGGAGCCATCGCATGAAAAACGCCGCCTCACGATGCACGCGGGCGGCGTTTCCAGATTTAACGCTTGGGGTTTAGAACCACTGCCCGTAGCGCTTGATGTAAATCGTTTTCACCGTCTGGGTCAGAGCCAGGTAGCCGGCCATGGTCAGCAGCAGCCACCAGAAATAGCTGGTGTCCAACTGGATGAAGCCCAGAGAGGCCGCCAGCGGCGAGTACGGCAGATAGCAGGCGATGGCGATGGCGATCGAGGTGGACAGCATCACCGGCAAGGAGGCCGTGCTTTGCAGGAAGGGAATCTTGCGGGTGCGCAGCATGTGCACCACCAGGGTTTGCGAGATCAGGCCTTCCATGAACCAGCCGGAGTTCATGATCAGCTGGCCGCCGTCGCCGCCATGCAGGTGATAGGCCGCGCCGGCGCCGAACACCGTCCACAGCAGGATGTAGGTGGTGATGTCGAACACCGAGGAGGTGGGCCCCAGCCACAGCATGAAGCGCTTGATGTTGCCGGCTTCCCATTTGCGCGGTTTTTTCAGGAATTCCGGGTCCATCTTGTCCCAGGGCAGGAACATCTGCGACAGGTCGTAGATCAGGTTCTGCAGCAAGAGCTGCATCGCCAGCATTGGCTCCCAGGGCAGCCAAGCCGAGGCCACCAGCACCGAGAACACATTGCCGAAATTGGAGCTGGCGGTCATGTTCAGGTATTTGAGGATGTTGCCGAAGGTTTCGCGGCCGGTGATCACGCCTTCTTCCAGCACCAGCAGGCTCTTTTCCAGCAGGATGATGTCGGCGGTTTCCTTGGCGATGTCGGCGCCGCTATCCACCGAGATGCCTACGTCGGCGTCGCGCAGCGCCGGCGCGTCGTTGATGCCGTCGCCGAGGAAGCCCACGGTGTGGCCATTGGCTTGCAGCGCTTTCACTACGCGGGATTTCTGCAGCGGGGTCAGTTTGGCGAAGATGGTGGTGTGCTTGACGGCGGCGCATAGCGCCACGTCGTCCATCGCCTCGATCTCCTGGCCAAGCAGCGGTTTGCCCGGATTGAGGCCGACGTCGCGGCAGACTTTGGCGGTGACGATGGGATTGTCGCCGGTCAGCACCTTGACCGCCACGCCGTACTCGTTCAGCGCCTTGATGGCCGGCGCGGCGGAGTCTTTCGGCGGGTCGAGGAAGGTCAGGAAGCCGCGCACCACCAGGCCGTGCTCGTCGGCGGTCTGATAAGCCGCTTTGCGGGCATCGATTGGGATATGGCGGGTGGCCACCAGCAGCACGCGATAGCCTTCGGCGTTGTATTCCTCGCTGCGGCGCAGGATGTCGGCGCGCGCCTCAGGGTTCAGCGCGTGGATTTCGCCGCCGTGCTGAATATGGCTGGAGACTGCCAGCATCTCCTCCACCGCGCCTTTGGACACCATCAGCTGTTGGCCGTTGACGTCCTCCACGATCACCGACAGGCGGCGGCGTTCGAAATCGAACGGCAGCTCGTCGACCTTGGCGTAATGGCGCAGCTTGATGTGCTCGCCCAGTTCGTCGGCATGTTCGACGATGGCGATGTCCATCAGATTCTTCATGCCGCTCTGGTGGAAGCTGTTGAGCCAGGCCAGCTGCAGCACCGACTCGTCCTTGTCGCCATGGATATCGTAATGATGCTCCAGGATGATTTTGTCCTGGGTCAGCGTGCCGGTCTTGTCGGTGCACAGCACGTCCATGGCGCCGAAGTTCTGCACCGAATTCAGCCGTTTCACCACCACCTTGCGCCGCGCCATCGCCACTGCGCCTTTGGCCAGGTTGGCGGACACGATCATCGGCAGCATTTCCGGGGTCAGGCCGACGGCCACCGCCAGCGCGAAGGTGAGGGCGGACATCCAGTCGCCCTTGGTGATGCCGTTGATCATGAACACGATGGGCACCATCACCAGCATGAAGCGTATCAGCAGCCAGGACACGCTGTTGACGCCCTTGTCGAAGCTGGTTTCGATGCGCTTGTGGCTGACCACATTGCGCGCCAGCGAGCCGAAATAAGTATCGGAGCCGGTAGCCACCACCACGGCGCGGGCGGTGCCGGACACCACATTGGTGCCCATGAAGCAGGCATTGGACAGATCCAGCAGGCCGGCTTCGCCGTCGGCTTGCTCATCCGCCGATTTGGCGGCCACCGAGCCCAGCGTGTCGTACTTTTCCACCGGAAGCGCTTCGCCGGTGAGCACGGCCTGGCTGATGAACAGGTCGCGCGATTCCAATAGGCGGATGTCGGCCGGAATCATGTCGCCGGCTTGCAGATGGACGATGTCGCCCACCACCAGCTCGGTCATCGGCACTTCCAGCTTGACCGGCGCGGCTTGCTGCGAGGGGCGGCGCTGCGCGGTGGCGGTATTGCGCACCAGCGATTTCAGCTTCTCCGCCGCCTTGGCGGAGCGGTATTCCTGCCAGAAACGCAGCGCGCCGCTGATGCCTATCATGGCGGACAGGATGATGACCTTGGTCCAGTCCTGATCGTCAGCCGGCGCCATGGCCACGTCCATCACATAGCTGATGGCGGCCAGGATGATCAGCACCATCACGAAGGGGTTTTTGAAGGCTTGCAGGAATTGGATCAGCGGGTGGGGCGGCTTGTCGTGCGCCACTTCGTTGGGACCGAACTGCTGCAGTCTATGGGCGGCCTCGGCGACGGTCAGCCCGTCGGGCTGGCTGCGCAGGCGTTGAAACGTCTCCTCTGGCGACAGCAGCGCCTCTTGGGCGAGTCGATATGGATTTTGTTGTTTGCCGGGCGCGGCGATGAAGCCCTGGCTTTGTTTGAGCGATTGGGTGCGTTTGGTCATGGCGAATCTCCTGGCGCTGACGACGGACGTGACCAGTCCTGCCGTGAGGCATCAGCGCCGACAATGTGTCAGCTCGAAGGTTTCGAGAGAACATTGCCGCCCGTTGGGGTGCTCTCGGCGAACGCCCCAGCGGGTGGCATCTCATTCAGAAATGGCGTTTCTTATGGCATGACTTCTCCAGGTGAAAAGAGGGCGGCCGAACGTTTGGGTTCGGCCGGCATCGCTTAGATGGCCCGCGCGCGATGGTCGTTAGCGAAGGCGGACAGGCAGTCCAGTTTGATGCGGGTCAGCGGCATGGAGCCTAATCTGACAGCGATGCCTTGCAGCAAGTGCATGCAGGTTTCGGAGCTGCAGCGGAAGTCGGCGCTGATCAGCCACGGCGACAGCGCCGGGCTGGAACCGGTGGCGACGGCTTGCGGTTGCTCCAGCCATTGCTGGATGCGCAGGCCGTTTTTCTGGATCAGGCCGCGTATCTCGCGGCGGGCGTGGCCGAGCGACATCGATGGGCAAATGATGGACAGCTGATAGATTTGCTGTTGGCGCGGACGAACGAACAGATTTTGCATGTCAGGCTCCTGCGGCGCGCTGTTTGCAGCGCGCACGCTTGATCGCTCCGTCGCGTGGGATGCGGCGGGCGGGAACGGATTCATGCCTTCAAGGCATGTCCGGGAGCGGGATGCGGAGGGACGATGCCTTAATGGCGCGGGCTGGGAACGGGATTCGGCTCGGGCTCTTCTGGCATCGCGAAACTCCTGTCTGGACGCGTCAGGCCGGCATGGGCATCGCCGGCCGCGCGAAATGGCGGAAAGGGTGGGATCAGGCGGCTTTGGCGCGGGCTTGGGCAAACGCGCCCAGGCGATGGGCCGGACGAACGGACGACAAGCGGCGGCCCCAGTGCACGCGATGGATTTCCGGCAGCTGGCTCAGGCGCAGGGCCATGTCATCCAGTTGCGGACGCTGCGACAGCGGGCAGGACATGATGACGGACAGTTTGCACTGTTGTTCCGATGCGTCCGGTCCAATGGTGACTTGCGAGGCGCGCAGGCCCAGCTCGTGCATTTCCCAGAACAGGCGTTTGCGCAGCGTTGTGATGACTGCTTTATCGCAGACGATAAATAAACGGAATTCCGCGGTGTCGCGTTCTTGATGGCGGTTGAAATATTTCAGCAGCTGGAACAGTTTCAGGGTTTGCATGTTTTTAATCCCCCATTACGAATACTACAGGTAATAACCGGCCCTTCCGGATTTAAATAAAACCGTATCGGGCGCAATGCGATATCGAATCATTGCGAATATGCGCGCAGGCGGTTCCGGTTATTCCCGTCAGATTGCGGGATTTAGCCGGAAAAGCTCGCAGGCGTTCGCGGTTCTGGCTCTTCTGGCATGGAACCTCCGAGGCGAAACAATAGCTTGCGTAAACAATCTGTCTGTAAATCTGTCGATGGGGGTGTAGCTGCAACCCTGTCGATCAAGCATCAAGACGCATGGCGCGCGATGATGGAGAACGGCATGTTTGGGTTGTTGAAGCGGGCCGGAGCTGGCCGGCTTTGACACCACATCCTGGCTTTGCAGGATGCGGCAGAGGAAGGGAGTTCGTTCTGCTGTAATCCTGCAAGGCTAGTTGATCGAAGATCGACTGGAACCGTCGTTGTCCACGGTAGCCCTTTGCAAAATTAATGACACTGCGACTATAAACCGATTTCGGCCTTTTATCAAATAAATCTCTTTTTATATTGTAAAGCTGTGGGAATTCCGCCAAGGAAATGAAAGGCGGCAGGATCTTATTCATTTGAAATGCGGAAAAGGCATTTTCCCGCAATTTCGCCTGCGCGCAAAAGAAAAGGAATCAAGGCGAGCGAGGCGGCGGCGATGATGAGGGCCGTTGGCCAGGCGGATTGCAGCGCGCCATCTCGCCATCCTTTTGCCAGCAGGCCGCCGGCAAAGGGGAAAATCAGCAGCAAACCGCTGGCCGCGCCGGGCATGTAGGCGCGTTGCAGCAGCGTGACGGCGCAATGGGCAAGGGCATTGACAGCCATCGCCAAGGCCAGCCCCATCTGCAGCGCAAGCCCAAGCGAGCTTGCGATGAAGAACAGCGAGACGAGGCCGCTGGCTATGGCGAAGGCGCGCGCGTCCAGCTGCGGATAACGGCGCTGCCGGCGCGACCAGGCGGGCAGCCATAACGCTTCTTCCAGATTGTGGAGCAGCGCGGCCAAAGTGAATAGCCAGGCCCAGTGAGTGAGCGTCATGGGATGGCATCCCAGTGCATAGGCGCATGAGGGAAGGGGATGAGGCAGTATAAAACAATGGGGAGTCCGCGGACTCCCCATTTCTTCAGCAGCGCTTGCTTGCGGCGGAAGGCGTCTTACACGCCCGCCTCATGCGCTTGCACATCGGCATGGTAGCTGGAGCGCACCATGGCGCCGACCGCGGCGTGGACGAAGCCCATTTCGTAGGCTTTTTCCTCGAACATCTTGAACACGTCAGGATGCACGTAGCGCAGCACCGGCAGGTGGCCGTTGGACGGTTGCAGGTACTGGCCTATGGTCAGCATGTCCACATTGTGGGCGCGCAGATCGCGCATCACTTCCAGGATTTCCTCGTCGGTCTCGCCCAGGCCCACCATCAGGCCGGATTTGGTGCGGACGTCCGGATTCTTGGCCTTGTAGTCCTTCAACAGCTGCAGCGAGTGCGCGTAATCCGCGCCGGGGCGGGCTTGCTTGTACAGGCGCGGCACGGTTTCCAGATTGTGGTTCATCACGTCCGGGGGGGTCTGGCTGAGGATGTCGACGGCGATGTCCAGGCGGCCGCGGAAGTCCGGCACCAGCGTTTCGATCTGGGTGTTGGGCGACATTTCGCGCACGGCGTTGATGCAGTCGGCGAAGTGCTGGGCGCCGCCGTCGCGCAGGTCGTCGCGGTCCACCGAGGTGACCACCACGTACTTCAGCTTCATCGCGGCGACGCTTTCGGCCAGATGCTTGGGCTCGTTTTCGTCCAGCGGATTGGGGCGGCCGTGTCCCACGTCGCAGAAGGGGCAGCGGCGGGTGCAGATATCGCCCATGATCATGAAGGTGGCCGTGCCCTTGCTGAAGCATTCGCCGATGTTCGGGCAGGTGGCCTCTTCACAGACCGTGTGCAGCTTTTGCTCGCGCAGGATCTGTTTGATTTCGTGGAAGCGTTGGCCGTTGGGCAGCTTGGCGCGGATCCATTCCGGCTTTTTCAGCTTTTCATCCAGCGGCACGATCTTGATCGGGATGCGGGCGGTCTTGGCTTCGCCCTTGTGCTTCACCCCAGCCTGGTTGTCCGGCTTCATGCGGTCTCCTTGCTTATGCTCAGGTGGCGTTCCAGGTGCGGCAGCAGCTTGTCGGCCGCTGCGGCTACCGTGAGGTTCACGCCCAGATTCTTCATGTGGGTCACCTTGAGGTTGGCGTAGCCGCAAGGGTTGATCCAGCTAAACGGCGTCAGGTCCATGTCCACGTTCAGGCTCAGGCCGTGGTAGACCGCGCCGTTCTTGATGCGCAGGCCCAGCGAGCAGATCTTGGCGCCGTCCACGTACACGCCGGGGGCGTCCACGTCGCCGTTGGCGGCGATGCCTTGCTCGGCCAGCATGTCGATGACGGCCTGCTCGATGTGGCGCACCAGCTCGCGCACGCCGATATGCATGCGCTTGAAATCGATCAGCAGATACACCACCAGCTGGCCGGGACCGTGGTAGGTGATCTGGCCGCCGCGGTCGGTCTGCACCACCGGGATGTCATGTTGCTCCAGCAGGTGTTCCGGCTTGCCGGCCAGGCCCTGGGTATAGACGGGCGGATGCTCCACCACCCACAGCTCATCCGCCGTGTCCGGCTGGCGCTGATCGGTGAAGGCCTGCATGGCGCGCCAAGTGGGTTCGTAATCCACTCGGCCCAGTTGTTTGACGATGCGTGGCACCTGAACTCCCGGCTTTGTCTTAGAGAACCATCTTGACCATCGGGTGGCCGGTCAGCGACAGGTAGATGCTGTCCAGCTGCTGGCGCGAGGTGGCGGTGACGGTGATGGTCAGCGCGTAAAAGCGGCCGCCGGTGCTTTCGCGCAGCACCACGTCGATCTCGGCGAGATCGGGCGCGTGGATGCGGACCACTTCGGTCATGGTGGCGACAAATTCGTCATGACGCTCGCCCATGATCTTGAGCGGGAAGCGGCAGGGGAATTCCATCAATTCCTGTTTTTCGTCGGACATTTTCATCTACTCAAACGCAATTGCAAAACAAACAGGCCGCGGTCAGGCCGCGGCGCTGCTTACTACATGATTCTACTGCGAATTACTTCCAGCCGAGCAGCAGTTTCAGGCTATCCCACAAACGGCTGAAGAAGTTGCCTTCCTCGACGGCCTTCAATGCTACCACCGGACGCTCCAGCAATGGCTTCCCATCGAGAGAAACCACCAGCTTGCCCACCACCTGGCCGGCCTTGATCGGCGCGATCAAGGGCTGCATGGTGGTCAGGTCGGCCTTCAGCTTGGAGGCCTGGCCCTTGGCCACGGTGGCGAACACGTCATGGCCGAAGCCCACTTCCACTTTCTTCTCGCTGCCCTTGTAGACGGCGACATCGGAAACGCGGGTGTTCGCCGCATATAGTTTGGGCGTATCGAAGAATTGCAAGCCGTAGTTCAGCAGCTTGGAGCTTTCCACCGCGCGCGCCTCGGGGCTGGCGGTGCCGACGACGACGGAAATCACGCGGCGGCCGTCGCGGTGGCTGGAGGTCACCATATTGTAGCCGGCGTTGTCGGTGTAGCCGGTTTTCATGCCATCCACATTCGGGTCGCGGTAGAGCAGCAGGTTGCGGTTGGGCTGCTGGATATTGTTGTAGGTGAAGGACTTCATCGAGTAGATCGGGTAGAACTCGGGGAAGTCGTGAATCAGCGCCGAGGCCAGAATGGCCAGGTCGTGCACCGTGGTCAGGTGCTCGGGATTGGGCAGGCCGGTGGCGTTCTTGAAAGTGGTGTTTTTCATGCCCAGCTTTTGCGCTTGCTGGGTCATCATCTGGGCGAACACGTCTTCGCTGCCGGCGATGGCTTCAGCCAGCGTCACGCAGGCGTCGTTGCCGGACTGGACAATCATGCCCTTGATCAGGTCATCCACCTTGGCCGGGACTTTCGGGTCCAGGAACATGCGCGAGCCTTCGGTTTTCCAGCCGCGCTGCGATACCGTCAGCGTCTGCTCCAGCGTCAGGCGCTTTTCCTTCAGCGCCTTGAAGGTGAGGTAGGCGGTCATCAGCTTGGTCAGCGAGGCCGGCTCGATGCGGTTGTCGGGATCGCGCTGCGCCAGCACCTGCTCGCTGTTGTAATCCAACAGATAATAAGCTTTGCCGGCGATGTCCGGGGCCGGCGGCGTGAAGGCGGCATTGGCGAAGGCGAAAGAGGGCAGCGCCAGCGCGGCGGCTACCAGGGCAGAGGTGAGTTTTTTCATGTTCTGGCGTGGGCTTGCATGGGGTGACACAAACAGTAGCCGAAGATTATACACGCTCAGGCTACCAGGGAGGCCGGAAAAAACCTGTCCGACACGCTTGTTGCTGCAATGCAAAAAAAGAACGTCGCCCAGGCTTCCCGCCGCTTTGGAGTTCCTGTTAGTCTGACAGTTCAAAGATAAGAAACTACAGGGACGAAAGCAGCGCCATGAGCAATAAGCAAGACTATCTGGAACGCATCCTCACCTCGCGGGTTTACGACGTGGCGGTGGAAACGCCGCTGGACCTGGCGCCTAATCTGTCGCGCCGCTATGGTAATCGCATTTTGCTCAAGCGCGAGGATCTGCAGCCGGTGTTCTCGTTCAAGCTGCGCGGCGCATACAACAAAATGGCCAAGCTGACGGCCGAGCAGCGCGCGCGCGGCGTGATCACCGCCAGCGCCGGCAACCACGCTCAGGGCGTGGCCTTGTCGGCCAGCAAGCTGGGCTGCGAGGCGGTAATCGTGATGCCGATCACCACGCCGCAGATCAAGATTGACGCGGTCAAGCAGCGCGGCGGCCAGGTGGTGTTGTCTGGCGACTCCTTCAACGAAGCCTATCAGCACGCGGTGAAATTGGCAGAGGAAAGCGGCCGCACCTATATTCCGCCCTTCGACGACCCGGACGTGATCGCCGGCCAGGGCACGGTGGGCATGGAGATCCTGCGCCAGCACCCGGACGATCTGGACGCGGTGTTCGTCGCCATCGGCGGCGGCGGCCTGGCCGCCGGCGTGGCCAGCTTCATCAAGCGGCTGAAGCCGGAGGTGAAAGTGATCGGCGTGCAGCCGGTGGATTCCGACGCCATGCGCCAGTCGATAGAAAAGGGCGAGCGCGTCGAGCTCAAGGACGTGGGCCTGTTCGCCGACGGCGTGGCGGTGAAACTGGTGGGCGAGGAAACCTTCCGCATCTGCCGCGAACTGCTTGATGAGATCATCCTGGTCGATTCCGACGCCATCTGCGCGGCGATCAAGGACATTTTCGAGGACACCCGCTCTATCGTCGAGCCCGCCGGCGCGCTGGCGGTGGCCGGCGCCAAAGCCTATGTCGAGCGCGAGGGCTGTAGGGACAAGACGCTGGTGGCCATCGCCTGCGGCGCCAATATGAACTTCGACCGGCTGCGCCATGTGTCGGAACGCTCTGAGCTGGGGGAGCGGCGCGAGGCCATCATCGCCGTCACCATTCCCGAGAAGCCGGGCAGCTTCAAGCGCTTCTGTTCGGTGATAGGCGGCCGCAACATCACCGAATTCAACTATCGTTTCGCCGACCCCAGCGTGGCGCATGTTTTCGTCGGGGTGCAGATCGCCGGCAAGGACGATGTGGAAAAACTATTGGGCGATTTGCGCTCCGAGGAGCTGGATGGCATCGACCTGACCGATAACGAACTGGCCAAGCTGCACATCCGCCATCTGGTGGGCGGCCACGCGCCGCAACTGAAGGACGAGCGGGTGCTGCGCTTTGAATTCCCCGACCGTCCGGGCGCGCTGATGCGCTTTCTGGAAGCGATGCGCACCGACTGGAACATCAGCCTGTTCCATTACCGCAACCATGGCGCGGACTATGGCCGGGTGTTGGTGGGCATCCAGGTGCCCGCCAACGACGTGCAAGCCTTCCAGCAGTTTTTGGACACCTTGGGCTACCCCTGTGTCGAGGAAACTCATAACCCGGCCTACCGGCTATTCCTTGGCAAGACCATCCGTTGATGGTGCAATGGCGGATTATCGCGATTCTGTGAAGTGAGCAAGATGATCAAAGCCGTGTTATTCGACCTGGACGGCACTCTGGCCGACACCGCGCGCGACCTGGGCGCGGCGCTGAACCGACTGCTGGCGGAGGAGGGCATGCCGCCGCAGCCTTATGAGGCGGTTCGCCCCATGGCCAGCCACGGCGCGCGCGCATTGGTGAGGCTGGGTTTTGGAGAGGGCTTGGACGCTGAGCGCGCCGAGGCGTTGCGGGTGCGCTTCATGGATCATTACGACGCCAGCTTCACCGGCGAAACCACCTTGTTCGATGGCGTCAATGAGCTGATCGCCGAGCTGGATCGGCGCGGCCTGGCCTGGGGCATCATCACCAACAAGTCTATGCGCTTTACCGACCGGCTGGTGCCGTGGCTGCCTTTCGTCATCCCGCCGGCGGTGACGGTGAGCGGGGATACGGTCGGGGTGCCTAAGCCCGATCCCAAGCCCATGCTGTATGCGGCCGGGCTGATCGGCATCGCGCCGGAGCATTGCGTTTATGTGGGCGATGCCGAGCGCGACATCCAGGCCGGGCGCATTGTCGGCATGAAGACGGTGTTGGCGAATTGGGGCTATATCGCCGCAGAAGACAGGCCGCAGGAGTGGGGCGCCGATATCGATATCGATCATCCTTTGGACTTGCTGAAACATCTGGATCAATAGTCCTCAAGGCAATATTGCCAGTCAGGAAATGCAACGCGAAGCTGAAAAGCTTCGCGTTTTTTATTGTCTGAAATACATTTGAATGACAAGCGCATTTCAAGGACGCTGATGCAGTATTGTCTTTTTAATGATTATTTTTATATGAATGTTAATTTAATCGTTTGTTTTAGATGAATTGGCACAGTTTGATCTGACATATTGGACAGTTATTTAATTTTGGCAGGCAATAATTTTGAAATTTCCTCTTGTTTAAATTAGCGTTGTCCAGCATGTGTAGTGGTGTTTGAAACTGTTTTTTGTCGTTGCATTCTTAGTTGGTAAGTTGTCGTCTGTATTTTCCATGTTCAAATCAAGGCTGCGTTAATTGCATTCTGCGCCGTCATGGGCGGTCGCAAACTTGAATGTATTAGCTCGTCAGGCAAGGGAGTGGGTGCATTGGAAGCAGATATTTGCATTGTAGGGGCAGGCATGAGCGGCTTGAGCTGCGTGAATCATCTGCTTGAATCTCCATTGTGTCGGGAGTTGACGATCAGCGTTGTCGATGCCAGGCCGGCCACCGGGGGAAGGGTCCGCTCGCGCAGCCTGGATTGCGGCAGCGTGGTAGAACTGGGCGCTGGCCGCTATTCGCCTCATTGGCACCCAAACTTTCACCAGGCTTTGCAGCAGCACGGCATTCGCAGCGTGACTTTCCCTTTCACCAAAATCAACGTTGAAAACGCCGCGCAGCAGGATATGAGAATTTTGTTGCGTGAAATGGAAGGCAATCTGGCGGCTTTTGGTCATATGCCCTTCATGGATTTTGTCGCCCGCTTTCATGGGGAAGGGCGCGCTTTCGATTTGATCCGCTCTTTGGGCTACGATGCCTTGTTTCTGCCTATCATTTCTGCAGAAATGGCATACGATATTATCGGCAAGCATCCGGAGGTCCAGAATATCGCCGGTCAGGATGAGCATCCATGGTTTTCCGCCGCGGATGGGTTTAATGATTTGACCGACAGCCTGCAGCAATATGCCCAGGCCCAAGGCGTTCAATTCCATTTGGGCTTGCGCTTGATCGAGACGCGCGGCGGCGCCGGCAGGCATGAGCTGGTTTTGCTGGATGAGAGCGGCGAGAAGCATATATTGCGTTGCCGCTTTCTTGTATTGGCGATGCCGCCTTCCGCCTTGTCAAAAGCCGGCGTGGATTTTCCCGCAGCGTGGGGCGAGACGCGCTATGGCTCCTTGCCCTTATTCAAGGCCTTTCTGGTTTACGAGCAGCCCTGGTGGGATGCCTTGGGTCTGCGCGACCAGGTGCGCATTGTCGATAACCCGTTGCGGAAAATTTATTTCAAGGGCGATCGCCACGTCTTTTTCTACACCGACAGCGCGGCGGCCGATTACTGGCGCGTCACCCTGTCGGACGGCGAGGCATGGTATCTGGAGCATGTCCGCAGTTGCCTGGCCCAGGCTTTGGACTTGCCGCTGGAGGCGGTGCCCTTGCCGGCCAGCCATGTGCAGCAATATTGGCCGCATGGCGTGGAGTTTTGCCGGGACGCCGGCGCGGGCCATGCGCCGGCCATTCAACACCCGGAGAGCGCCATCATCGCCTGTTCCGACGCTTTCACCGAGCATTGCGGCTGGATGGAGGGCGCCTTGATCAGCGCCCGCGCCGGCAGCGCCTTGCTGCTGGAACAAATCGAATCCTGTCTGTGCGCATGAGAAAGATATCGATGATGGCGGGATGGGAGGCTGCGGCATGAGTGTTCTGGATTTTCCCCGCGTGCATTTCGGCGGCTGGGCGCGCGTCAACGCGCCAACCGCCAATCGCAACAGTCATGGCGCCATCGACATGGCCAGCAATACCGTTTCGCTGAACGGCGCGCCGGTCGATCCCTCGTTTCCTCCGGAGGCCTTCCAGCAGGCGCTGCATGCGCAGGGGGTGCGTTATGGGCTGGATGGCAAGCCGAATCCGGATGGGCCGTTCAGCTCGGCCATGGGTTACAACGCCGGCGGCAACAACCACTTTTCCTGGGAAGGGGTGACGGTTTCGGCAGTGGAGCTGGCCGACGGCGGCAGGGATGCGTCCGATCCGCTGGTCGGCGCCCGGCTGGCCCTGTGGGGCCATTACAATGAATACCTGCGCACCACTTTCAACCGGGCGCGCTGGGTGGATTGCGATCCCGAACAGCGCGACGCGGTGTCCATCTACGCCGGTCAGTTCGCCATCAGCCCGGCCGGAGCGAGCGCCGAAACGCCGCTGTTGTTCACCGCCGACATCGAGCGCCCGCACGCGGCGCGTTGGACTACCGAGGGGCACATCCACGAGCGCGGCGGCCATTTCCTGGACGATGAAATAGGACTGGCGCGCTTGTTCCAGTTCTCCATCGGCAAAAACGAGCCGCACTTCCTGTTTCACGCCGATGCGGCGCGTTCGTCGGCTTTGGCGCGCTTGCAGGCCGCGCTGGCGGATGAGGATGTGCTCGGCCTGACGGTGCAATACGTGCTGTTCAATATGTCCACGCCGCCGCAGCCAAATTCGGCGGTGTTCCATCAGTTGTCAGGCGCGATCGGCCTGTGGCGGCGCGACGAGCTGGCCAGCTATCCGGCTGGGAGAGTATTGCGGCCGCAGGGCAAGGGTTTGGGGCCGCTCGCTTTGCGGGTGGGCGAGGGCCGGGTGTCGTTCAATATGGCGGCGGCCCTGCCGTTCGCCACGCGAAGCCCGGCCCCCATGCCGGACGCGCCGGGACATGCCCTGGGCGGCAAGCTGCCGCTGGGTGATCTGGAGCTGCAGGATGAGAACGGCAAGCTGGTCGCCCGGATACCGCAAACCCTGTATCTGGATTATGCCGGCAACCAGGGCATTTTCGATCGGCCGCTGCTCGCCCGCCCTGAGGGGGCGCTGAAACTGGTCGGCGCCTTGGCGCAATGGCGCGAGCAGGAATGGGTCAGCCAGACCGATGCCGACAATCTGTACTTGGAAGCGCCAGACCGCCGGCAAGGGCTGAGTTTTCCGCGGCGGGTGTCGATTCGCAGCTTTTATCGGGGCGAACGGCGGCCCAGGCCATCCTTGTCTCACCGGCTGCGGGGCCAGGGCTTGGTCGGCATCGAGGCGCGGACGCGCGACGGCGACATCGAGTGGCTGATTGCCGGCAAAACGCCGGGGCCGGGCCGGATCGAGCTGGATGACGGGATGGAATGCCTGCGTTTCAGGGTGCTGCCGGACGATTGGGCATTGGACGCGGCCACGGCGGAGCAGGTGGATTACGCTTTCCTGTACCGCCACGTGATGATGTATTACGAGCTGATCTACCCCTTCATGTCGGACAAGGTGTTCAGCCTGGCCGACCGCTGCAAGTGCGAAACCTATGCGCGGCTGATGTGGCAGATGTGCGATCCGCAAAACCGCGACAAGAGCTACTACATGCCCAGCACGCGCGAGCTGTCCGCGCCCAAGGCCAGGCTGTTTCTCAAGTATCTGGAGCATGTGGAGGGCGGGGCCAAGCGTTTGCAAACCCGGCAGGCCGAGCCGCGGGCCATCGCCGACAAGGCCGGTTTGATCGCCGCCTTGGAAACGGCGGTGGATCTGGAGCTGTCGGTAATGTTGCAGTACCTCTATGCCGCCTATTCCATCCCCAATTTCGCGCAAGGCGAGCAGCGGGCGGAGGCGGGCGAATGGACGCCGGAGCAGCTGGCCCTGGCTTGCGGCAGCGGTGATAGGCGGCGCGACGGCGGCATCCGCGCGGCGCTGCTGGAAATCGCCCATGAGGAGATGATCCACTATCTGGTGGTGAACAATGTGCTGATGGCCTTGGGCGAACCTTTCCGCCCCGGCGTGGCGCGGATGGGAGAGGAGGCCCGGCTGGCCTTCGGGCTGGACACCGAGTTTGCCTGCGAGCCGTTTTCCGAGGCGGCGCTGTCGCGCTTCATCCGGCTGGAGTGGCCGGGCTTTCTGCCTTCTCCCGGCCGCAATATCGCCGATTTCTATGCCGGCATCCGCCAGGCGCTGCAGACGTTGCCGGAGCTGTTCGAGGACGCGGCGGGCAAGCTGGGCGGCGAGCATCATCTTTTCCTCAGCGAACTGGTCAATCGCGCCCACCCCGCCTATCAGCTGGAGGTGTCCGATCGCGACAGCGCGCTGTTCGGCATCGCCTTCGTCACCGATCAGGGCGAGGGCGGCTCGCTGGATTCTCCGCATTACCCGCATTCTCACTTCCAGCGCCTGCGCGATTTGTCTTCCCGTTTGGCGGCGCAGCCCCAGCCTTTCGAGCCGGGACTGCCCGCGCTGAAAAACCCGGCTTTGGAAGCCGGCGCAGGCCTCAGCCGGGTAGAGGACGGCGAGGCCAGGGCCTTGATGCGGCTGTATCTGGGCGTTTACGAGTTGATGGCGGCGATGATGGCGCAGCATTTCGCTGTCAAGCCTTTGGCCAGTCTGCGGCGCTCCCGCTTGATGAACGGCGCCATCGATTTGATGACCGGATTGCTGAGGCCTGTGTCCTGCGCCTTGATGAACATGCCGTCGGGAGAGGCGGGGCGCACTGCCGGGCCGCCCTTGCCTGGCGCGGCGCGGCCCAGAAGCTATGAGGACTACAGCCTGGGCTGCGCCGCGCTGGCCAAGCGCTGCCAGGCCCTGGCCAAGGAAGCGGATGGCCTGGCGGAAACGACGTTGCCGGCCGCGCCGCGGGAGCTGCTGCACTTTTATCACAAGCATCTGCTGGATCTGGCAAGCGGAAAACTAACAAGAGAAGCGTGAGAGAGGCGTAAACATGCAAAAGGCGATCATAGTCGGAGGCGGGCTCGCGGGCGGGCTGACCGCCATCTATCTGGCCAAGCGCGGCTACGAAGTCCATGTGGTGGAAAAGCGCGGCGACCCGCTGCGGGATCTGTCCCATTACGTGGACTTGGTGAGCTCGCGGGCGATAGGCGTCAGCATGACGGTGCGGGGCATCAAGGCGGTATTGGCCGCCGGCATTCCGCGGGAGGAGCTGGACTTGTGCGGCGAGCCCATCGTCGGCATGGCCTTTTCCGTCGGCGGCAAGTACCGGGTGCGCGAGTTGAAGCCGCTGGAGGATTTCCGCCCCTTGTCGCTCAACCGCGCGGCGTTTCAGCAACTGCTGAATAAATACGCGCTGCTGGCGGGCGTGCGTTACCACTTCGAACATAAATGCCTGGAGGTGGATCTGGAGGGCAAGTCGGTGCTGGCGCAGTCCGCCGACGGCGAACTCAAGCGCTTGCATGGCGACTTCATCATCGGCGCGGACGGCGCGCACTCGGCGGTGCGCCAGGCGATGCAAAGCGGCACCCGGCGCTTTTTCTTCGAACAAAGCTTCTTCCGCCACGGCTACAAGACGCTGGTGCTGCCGGACGCGGCCGCCTTGGGCTACCGCAAGGATCTGCTCTACTTTTTCGGCATGGATTCCAAGGGCTTGTTCGCCGGCCGCGCCGCCACCATTCCGGATGGCAGCGTCAGCATCGCCGTCTGCCTGCCTTACAGCGGCGAAATCAGTTTGAGCACGCAGGATGAGGCCGTCATGCGCGGCTTCTTCGCCCGCTATTTCGGCGCCTTGTCCGAGAGCGTGCGGGCGGAAATGCTGCGCCAGTTCCTGGAGAAACCGAGCAACGATCTGATCAATGTCCGCTGCAGCGCTTTCCACTACAAGGGCAATGTGGCGTTGCTGGGCGATTCGGCCCACGCCACCGCGCCCTTCCTGGGGCAAGGCATGAATATGGCGCTGGAAGACGCCCAAACTCTGGTGGGCATGCTGGATCGGTTCAAGGGCGATCAGGAGAAGGCCTTCGCGGCCTTCACCGCGGAGCGCAAGGTGCAGGCCGATGCGATGCAGGACATGGCGCGCGCCAATTACGACGTGCTCAGCTGCTCCAATCCCATTTTCTTCATGCGGGCGCGCTACACCCGCTACATGCACCGCCGCTTCCCGGAATTCTATCCGCCGGATATGGCGGAAAAGCTGTACTTCACCTCGGAGCCGTATGACCGGCTGCAAACCATCCAGAGAAAGCAAAACGTCTGGTACAAGATAGGAAGGGTCAACTGATGAAAGTCCTGGTAATCGGCGCCGGTCCGGCCGGCTTGGTGTTTTCCAGCCAGCTCAAGCAAGCGAAACCACAATGGCATATCGACATCGTCGAGAAAAACGACCGCGAAGAAGTGACTGGCTGGGGGGTGGTGCTGCCGGGCAAACCGGGCCAGCATCCGGCCAACCCGCTGTCTTATCTGGATGCGCCGGAGAAGCTGCGCCCGCAGTTCCTGGAAGAGTTCAAACTGGTCCACCACAACGAACCGTTCCTGATGAGCACCGGGGTGCTGCTGTGCGGCGTTGAGCGGCGCGGCCTGGTGCAGGCCCTGCGCGCCAAGTGCGTGTCGCAAGGCATAGACATCCGCTACGAATCGCCGCTGCTGACCGGCGAGGAGCTGCCGGTGGCCGATTACGACCTGATCGTGCTGTCCAACGGCGTGAACCACAAGGTATCCTATTTTGAAGAGGCGCTGGCGCCGCAAGTGGAATACGGCAGCAATAAATACATCTGGTACGGCACCAGCCAGCGCTTCAACCAGATGAACCTGGTATTCCGCACCCACGGCAAAGACATTTTCGTCGCCCACGCCTACAAGTATTCGGACGAGATGAGCACCTTCGTGGTGGAGTGCAGCGAGGAAACCTACCGCCGCGCCCGTCTGGACGAAATGAGCGAGCGGCAATCGGCCGACTACATCGCCGAAGTGTTCCGCCACGAGCTGGACGGCCACCGTCTGGAGGGACAGCCGGGCCTGGGGTGGCGCAACTTCATGACGCTGAGCCACGACAAGACCTATCACGGCAAGCTGGCGCTGATCGGCGACGCGCTGCAGTCCGGCCACTTCTCCATCGGCCACGGCACCACCATGGCGGTGGTGGTGGCGCAGTTGCTGGTCAAGGCGCTGTGTTCGGAGGCGAACGTAGGGGCCGCGCTGGCCAGCTTCGACGCCCGCGCCATGCCGCTGGTGGAGCTGTTCCGCGCCCACGCCAACAACAGCCGGCAGTGGTTCGAAACCGTGGATGAGCGCATGCACCTGAGCAGCCAGGAATTCGCCCAGAGCTTCGACGCCCGCCGCAAGTCGCTGCCCTCCATGCCAGAGGCGCTGGCGCGCGATTTGCGCTACGCCCTGGAACGCTGAGAGGGCCCCGCCATGCGCAATCAGGAGCCGCCGCTGCTGCCGGAGCGCTGGAGCGGCGCTTATGTGTCCTATTGGTCGCCTATGCAGGAGGATGACCAGCTCACCTCCGGTTTTTGCTGGTTCGATTACGGGCGCAACATCTGCCGAATAGACGGCCTGTTCAACCCCTGGTCGGAGGAAAAGACCGGCTATCGGCTGTGGATGTCGGAAATCGGCGATGCCGCCCGCGGCCGCACATTCAAGCGCAAAGTGGCTTACGCCAGGGAGCGCGAAGCGGATGGCGTGCGCCTGCACGACGCGTTGCTGGACGACGAGCTGGGCCCGTTCGCCGAGCTGTTTCTGCCCAGGGACTTGTTGACGCGCCATGAGACTGAGGCCGTCGAGCCTGCCGTGGTGTTGGGCGTGGAGGCCGAAGGCTGGCGATGCGCGCGGCCGGGCAAGGGGCCGATTACCCTGTATTTCCAGGCCGGCACCGACCGTTTGCTGCGCATGGTGACCGAGAGCGAGCGGGGGCGCGTGTCGGTGCGCGACTTCCCCAATCTGCAAACGGGCCCGATCGGCGAGGAGGTGTTCCAGTTGGGCGGATGAAGATGGGGCCTGGCGGATTCGGGCAACCGCGCGAAGCCCGCTGGAAAACCTGTTTTGCGTCGGATGGAGCGCGCCGCGGCCGGATATGGCCGTGGCGCGTTTTTCATGGCGGACGGTCTGGAGCGGCCAGAATGCGGCGAGGCATTTCATTCACAAATGTGAATAGGCCATTTGACCTTGTTAAGCACCTTTCGAAAGCGCGAAGGCTGTCCGATAGTGAGATTGGGCGGAGCGGTTTCGCCGTGTCCGTCGGCGGATGCGCCGCCAAGCGCGCACGGGTTTCAGCACTTTCTCCAGTTCATGCTGTGGGGGCGGCCGGGCAGGCCGGACAGAAATCATGATAGATACTTCGGAAGCCAGAATACGCTTGCGTTTGGGCGGACCGTTTTCTTCTACATGGTGGGCGCTGATCATCCTGGCGGCCTTGTTGCTCGGTCTGGGCGGCGTGCTGCTGTTGAATGAAATCCATACTTCGCGCTGGCAGTCATGGTTTTTCGGACGCGCGGCCAGGCAGGCCAGTTACGAAGTCAAGCCGGGCCATAGCCCGGACATCCGCTTCCCCGCGCCTGGCGGTCCATACGATATCCGGATGGGCTACGCCGGATTGCCAGGCTATCTCAAACGCTTGCAGGACCGCGGCTACCTGATCAGCGGCCAGGCGCGGCAATCTTCCGGCATGGTGCAACTGGCCGACAGCGGCGTGACCGGGCCGGTCGCGCCGCTGGGCCTGTTCCTGCCGTATCACGAGAAAGACCAGGCCGGCTTGCAGGTGTATGACGGCTATGGCCGCTCCATCTACCAGTCGCAATATCCGCAACGCGTCTACAAGGATTTCGACGCCTTGCCGCCCTTGCTGGTGACCGGCTTGCTCTACATCGAAAACCACACCCTGCTTGACGACGGCAATCCGCAGCAGAATCCGGCGGTGGAGTGGTCGCGCTTCGGCAAGGCCTTGGCGGACGAGGCCGCGCACCTGTTCCGGCCGGGCTACCATTCGGCCGGCGCCAGCACCTTGGCGACCCAGATCGAGAAATTCCGCCATTCCCCGGGCGGCCGCACCGGCTCGCCCAAAGAAAAACTGAAGCAGATGCTGTCGGCTTCGGTGCGCGCCTATCAAGGCGGCGACGACACCACGCTGGCGCGGCGGCAACTGGTAGTGGCCTACCTCAATACCGTGCCCTTGGCCGCGCGCGCCGGCTTTGGCGAGGTGTCCGGCATCGGCGACGGCATGTGGGCCTGGTATGGACGCTCTTTCGACGAGGTGAACAAAACCTTGTCCAGCGGCTCGCTGTTGTCGGTGAGCGAGCAGGCGACGGTGTTCAAGGAGGCGTTGAGCTTGATGATTTCCCAGCGCAGCCCGTCGTTTTATCTCAACGGCGACATGAAGGTACTGGAGAATCTGACCGACTCCTATCTGCGGCTGATGGCCAAGGACAGAATGATTTCGAATGAGATGCGCGACGCGGCCTTGAATGTGTCGCTGAAGCAGCAGAAGGACAAGGTCAAATTGCAGACCCTGGCGCCGATAGAGCGCAAGGGCGCCAACGCGGTGCGGGTGAAGCTGTCAGCCTTGCTGGGCGTGCCGCGGATGTATGATCTGGACCATATCGACCTGACTGTGGGCAGCACCCTCGATTCCGGCCTGCAGCAATCGGTGACGGCGGAATTGATGAAGCTGCGCGATCCGGATTTCGCCCAGACCGCCGGTTTGAACGACAAATATCTGTTGCAGCAGGGCTCGCCCAGTGGCGTGACCTATAGCTTCACGCTGATCGAACGCACGCCCAACGGCAATAAGGTGAGGGTGCAGGCGGACAACTTCGATCAACCCTTCGATATCAACGAGGGCACCAAGCTGGACCTGGGCTCCACGTCCAAGCTGCGCACGCTGGTGACCTATCTGCAAGTGATCGCCGATCTGCACAAGCAATACGCCGGCGTCAGCGCGGAGGATCTGAAGAAGATCAAGACCTCAGAGCACGAATCCATCCTGCGGCGCTGGGCCATCGACTATCTCAAGCAGACCCAGGACCGCAGCCTGCCGGCCATGCTGGAGGCTTCGCTGGAGCGAAAATACAGCGCCAGTCCGGGCGAGAGCTTTTTCACCGGCGGCGGCCGCCATACCTTTGAAAATTTCGACAAGAACGACAACGGCCGCATTCTCACCGTGCGCGAGGCGACGCAGCGTTCCGTCAACCTGGTCTATATCCGGGTGATGCGCGATGTGGCGCGCTATTACATGTATCCGGCCGATTACGACGCCAAGGCGCTGGGCGATGGCCGCGATCCGCGCCGCACCGAGTATCTGCGCCGCTTCGCCGACCGCGAGGGACGCACCTTCCTGGCCGGCTTCTATCGCAAATACCATGGCAAAAAAACCGAGGAATGGGATGGCCTGCTGATCGAGAAGGCGCGCCGCAGCGCCAAGCGGCTGGCGGTGATCTATCGCAGCGTCCATCCGGAAGGCAATGAGGAGCAGATGGCGGCCTTCATCCGCGCCAATCTGCTGGTCCCGTCCAAACTCGAGCCCAAATCCGTCACCAAGCTTTACACCGAACTGGGCGTGGATCGCTTCAATCTGGCGGATCGCGGCTATCTGGCCGGCGTCCACCCCTTGGAGCTATGGATGGTGGCCTATTTGCATCAGCATCCGAAGGCGGACTGGTCCGAGCTGGTTCAGGCCAGCGAGGACGAGCGCCAGGAAGTGTATCAGTGGCTGTTCAACAGCAAGCGCAAAGGCGGGCAGGACAGCCGCATCCGCCAGATGCAAGAGCTGGACGCCTTCCGCCAGATCCACCTGCAGTGGAAGAAGATGGGCTATCCCTTCGACTCGCTGGTGCCGTCTTACGCCACCGCGCTGGGCGCGTCGGCGGACCGGCCGGCCGCGTTGGCGGAGCTGATGGGCATACTGTCCAACGGCGGCGTGCGTTTGCCCATGGTGTACATCGACAAGATGCAGTTCGCTGCGGGAACGCCGTTTGAAACCTCGCTGAAAGAAGCGCCGGCCATCGGCGTGCGGGTGCTGCCGCCGGAAATTCCGCAACTGGTGCGCCAAGTGCTGTCCGAAGTGGTGGACAAAGGCACGGCGCGGCGCGTCTCCGGCGCTTTCGACCAGAAGGGCGAGCACACGCTGATCGGCGGCAAGACCGGCACCGGCGACAACCGCTTCAAAACCTTTTCCCGAGGCGGCGGCTTGACCTCGGAGCGGGTGGTCAGCCGTTCCGGCGCCTTCGTGTTCTATATCGGCGATCATTACTTCGGCACCATCGTCGCGTATGTCGCCGGCGAGCAGGCCGCCAACTACAAGTTCACCAGCGCCTTGCCGGTGCAAATCCTCAAAGTGCTGGCTCCCACGCTGCTGCCGCGGCTGGATTTGCGGCCGCGTCCGGTGGATGGCCAGGTGGCGGAAGATGGAACCCAGCTTAAGGGATTCGGCGTTCTGGGCGAGCAGCCTTTGTGCACGGTGCCGGGCTGGGGAGGCTTGTGCGAGTACACCCGTCCGCCCGACAACTTGTCCTTGCCCGCCGACGGAGAGGTCGCCGACGAGAAAGGCTAAGCTGCTAAGTAGTTTCGCAAGTCCTGCTTGCCGCCCGCTTGGGCGGCAATTTTTTTGCGGACGATGGGTTACGCCAGAAAGTTTATTTCTCAATCCCACGATACCCGGCAGCTTTCTCAAGCCGTGAGCGGCGCGTTCCCATTGCAAGCCATTGATTTATTTCTACTTAAGTATTTCGCCGCAGTTCCAAGCCGATTTCATTGTTCTAGTCTTTAAAATCAATCGGTCTACTTGATTGATATTGTTGAAAATGACCGAGGCTTCGTTCGCATTGGCGGTCATGCGGTGGCCGGCATCATTTCAGGAGAGTCGCAATGAGCGTGTTGAAAGTTGGCTTGGTGGGCATAGGCGCCCAGATGCAGGAAAACCTGTTGCCGGCGCTGCTGCAAATGCCGGATATCCGTATCGCCGCCGCGTGCGACAGCAATCAGGCCAGCGCGGGCCGCATCCATCGCTTCCTGTCGGACTTGCCGGTATTCGACAAAGCGGCGGCCATGCTGGATGCGGTGCCGTTGGACGCCATCGTGCTGGCTTGTCCGCCGCAGGTGCACTTCAATGCGGCCATGCTGGCCATGGCGCGCGGCGTCAACGTTTTCGTCGAGAAGCCGCCTTGCGTCAATCTGGGCGAGCTGCAGACGCTGATCGCGGCTTGCCATCGCGCGCAGGTGGTGTCCGGCGTCGGCATGAACTTCAAGTTCGCCCGGCCGGTGCGGCAGCTGCATGAGATGACCGAGTGCGAAGAATTCGGCCAGACCCTGCATATCCAGCTCAACCACTATGCCAGCAAGCCGCGCGCGCCCTTGTGGGGCTTGAGTTCCACCTTGCGTTCCTTCTTGCTGGCTCAGGCCATCCATACCATCGATCTCGCCGTCACCTTCGGCAAGGGCGAGTTGACGCAGATCGGTTCCAATGTGCAGCGCCACGGCGACGCGATGATAGTCAAGGCTGAGCTGGAATTCTCATCCGGCGCCAGCGCCAGCCTGCTGGCCGGCACCACCTTCCCGTATTTCGAGTTCGACATGAAGCTGGTCAGCTCCGGCTCCATCCTGGTGGAACTGGACAATTTGTGGAACATCACCCTGCATGAGCCGGAACATGGCACGCGCCCCACCGGCACCGCCAAGCGCTGGCGCGGCGCCTGGCAGCCGGGACCTTTGGACTCAGGCTATGAGCGCAGCGGCTATTTCGGCGAATTGCATCAATTCTTCGAAGCCATCCGCCACGGTGAGCGCTTCGAGGCCGACTTCGCCAGCCTGCTGCCCACTTACCGGGTCATCGAGGCCATCTGTGCTGCCGATGAGCAAGGTGGCAAACAGGGCAGAAGCCTGCTGCCTGCCGTCGATTTCGAAACATTGTCCGCGTGAATGTTTGGGGAGCCGTGATCATGACCGATATTGCAATCGCCGCGCCATCCGCTTTGAGAACCATCAGCGATAAATACCGCGCCTCCGGGCCGAACGATCTGGCGCAACTGCAGCGCGCGCTGAGTGGGCCGCTGTCCGGCTTCAGCCCCATGGTGGCGGAGTACGAGGACGCTCTGGCCGAGTGGTTCGACGCGCGCGCCGCGGTGGCGGTGTCGTCCGGCGGGGCGGCGCTCAGTGCGGCGTTGTTCGCCGCCGGGGTGGAGCGGGGCGACGATGTGCTGCTGACGCCCAGCTGCCCGCTGTGCACCGTGTTTCCCATCATCGAGGCCGGCGCCAATCCTATCTTCGTCGATACCCGGCCGCATGGCTTCGGCGCCGATCCGGCATCGATCGCCGAGCGTCTGACCGCGCGCAGCCGCGCCATCATCGATATCCCGATGTGGGGCTATCCCACCGAGGTGGACGAGTTGCGCGGCTTCGCCGATGCGTCCGGGCTGCGGTTGATTCTGGACCTGGCGCATTCGCACGGCAGCACGCTGCGAGGCCAGCCCTTGTCCCGCTATGGCCATCTCTCCTGCTTCAGCACCCATGAGCGCAAGCCGCTGGCCACCGGCGAGGGCGGTTTCATCCTCAGCGACAACGAGGAGCTGGCCAGGCGTTGCCGCAGCTATATCGATTTCGGCCATCTGACCGGCCGCGATTTCGGCCTCAATTACAAGCTGTCGGCCCTGGCCGCCGCCCTGGGCTTGAGCAGGCTGCCGCGGCTGGCCGATCAAATCACCCAGCGCCGCGCCAACGCGCGCCGGCTGCTCAAGCGGCTCAGCCACCCGCGGGTGAAGGAGAAAACCATCATCGCGGGCGGCGAGCCCAATTATTACTTCCTCAATCTGCAGCTGGATTTCGCCGACAACCGCGCCTTCATCGATTATCTGGATCGCCGCGGCATTCCCTCCGACATCAAGCGCTATGGCTGCAAGGCCCTGTACCGTTTTCCGGCGCTGGCCCCTTATCAACGGCCATGTCCGCAGGCAGAGGCCTTGTTGGCGAGCATGACCACGCTGCCGGCGCATCCGGGCTTGTCCGAGGCGGATCTCGACTATATGGCGGATTGCGTCAATGGCTACGACGGCGACTGAGGGGCCGGCGCGGCCGGAATTGGAAAAACATTTCACCGCCTCGGTTTTTGTTCTCAATCCCGCGCGCGAGGTGCTGCTGCTGCGCCATCGCAAGCTGGGGGTGTGGCTGTATCCGGGCGGGCATGTCGAGCGCGATGAAACGCCCGACCAGGCCGCGCTGCGCGAGCTGCGGGAGGAAACCGGGATAGCGGCCGAGTTGATGGGCGCGCGGGATGCCGGGCTGGCGGACGCCGCCGCCGATGTCACGCCGCTGCATCTGCCTTACCGGGTGCTATGCGAATACATCGCCGATGCGCGCGATCCGCACTATCACCTGGATCTGATCTACCTGGCGCGGACCGCCTCCCGCCGCTGCCCGATGGAACGGGAGGCGGGCGAGGCGGGTTTCTTCAGCCATGATCGACTGGCCGGGCTGGAGATGTTTCCCAGTTTTCGCCGCATGCTGCAGGGTTTGTTCGACGACAGGCAGGCGTGGAGCGCCGTCCTGAATCAAGGAGCGAGATGATGCATACCGAAATCCAGAGCCGGCGCCAGATCGCCGAAACCTGCAATCATGTCAGCCAGCAAGACGTAGCCGAGCTGACGCGGGCGCTGCAAGGCGGCTTGTCCGGCACGGCCGACATCGTCGGCGAATACGAGGCCGAGCTCAAAAAGGTTTACGACGCCCGCCATGCCATCGCGGTCTCGTCCGGCGCGGCCGCGGTGCTGGCGGCTTTGGCCAGCCTGCCGCATCAGCCGGGCGACGAGGTGATCGTGGCGCCGACCTGCCCGACCTGCACGGTCTACCCCATTTTATCGTTGGGATTGACCCCGGTGTTTTGCGACGTCGCGCCGAACGGGTTCGGGCTGGATCCGGATGATTTGCGCCATTGCCTCAGCCCGCGCACCTGCGCGGTGATCGAGGTGCCGATGTGGGGCTACCCGGTCGATGTCGAACAAACCGCCGCCATTCTGGAGGGCAGGGCGATTCCGCTGGTGCTGGACTTGGCGCTCAGCCATCTGACTCGCTTGCGCGGACGTTTCCTGGGGCAGTATGGCGATGTCCGCTGCTTCAGCACCCAGGATTGCAAGTTCATGTCCACCGGCGAGGGCGGCTTCGTGCTGACCGACGACGAGTCCTTGGCCGAGCGGGTGCGCGCCTATACCCGTTTCGGCAACCTGGCCGGCGAGACGGTGGGACTCAATTTGAAGCTGGGCGCCATGCAGGCCGCCTTGGGCTTGTCCAGGGTGCGGAGGCTGGGCGCGCATCTGGCCAGCCGCTTGGGCAATCGCAGCCGCTTGCTGGCAATGCTGGACAATCCGGCGTTTCGCGAGCTGCCCATTGTGCCGGGCGGCGAGGTGAACGGCTTCGCCTTGCTGCTGCAGGCGCGAGGACATGACGGCCGCCAGCTGGTGCGCTATCAGCAAGAACGCGGCATTCCGTCCGAGGTGGGCAAGTTCGACAGCCGGCCCTTGTACGAACGCGCCCTGCTGGCGCCGTATCGCCGCGATTGTCCCCATGCTTCTAGCCTGCTGCGCTCGCTCACCACCGTGCCTTTGCATCCCGACCTCAGCAGCGAGGAGCTGGATTACATCGCAGAGACGCTTAACCGCTACGTTCCCGAGTCAGCGCAGGAGGCATGATGAGTCCTTCGGCGAGGCATTGGTTTGAGGGCGTGCAACACATCGTCTTCGATTGGAACGGCACTTTGCTGGACGACATCGA